>NZ_JBOGCL010000006.1:0-192921 GCF_050689095.1 Anaeroglomus insulsum | reverse complement strand
GCGCTGAGCAGGATCGCTCCGGGGGCAGGAACAACATTGCCGGTTAACTCCATGTCAAAAAACGTAATGCCGCCATGGTCTTCGGCCAGGACGTCAATCTTATTGACTCCCTGAACGAAATAGGAAGAATCGATCGCAAAATTATATTCCCAGTAACTGGTAAACCCTTCCGCCATCCCTCTGGCCACTTCCTGGCCATTGATAAATACGATAAATCCATTATCGGAAGCAACCTTCAATGCCAGATTGCCATCAATACTTCCATTCAGTGTGTATTCCTTGCGCAATGCCAGATCAGACCCGGCTTTCCACAATGTATTGCTGGTCAAGCCGTTATAGACTGCACTATTTCCGAATGCCGCATTTGCAACAGAATACGTTGCGGCATCCCAGTTAAACGTGTTATAGGTAACATTCGCCCATGGGTACGAATTCAACTCCGGTGTGCTGAATACGCAGTAATTCCAAGTATCCCCCTTAGCCACCAGGGTCGTTGGTGCTGCCATCGCCGGCACAACGAGTGCCGCAAATAAAACAAGAAGTGCACACTTTTTCATATTTCTCCCTTTCAAATACAGTATTTCTTTGAACTGTTACCCCAATGGTAACAGTGTCACTGCGACAAAACTGATTTCTCAAACGCAGGCCGCAGGCACAGCACATATGGCCTGCGAACCCGATATCTGCATTTTCATATTCAAGACTGATTTGAGCGACATTTCGGTATGAAAACAACGAAGGACGCTTTCTCCCACCCCTCGCGTTTCACCACCTTGGCACTCCGAAGCCACTTTGTATTATATCAAAATAACCTACCCTCTGTCTATTGTGGAAACTACGTATTTTGACTTTTTTACCCTCATTATTGATGTAAAAACAAGGATTGGCAAATTTTTACAAGACCATATTTGTCGCCAATTCGACCCATCTGCCTTGAAGCGCAACAAAAAAGCCGCCGGGACAATCTGCCCCGACGGCCGCAAATCACATCCAAAAACAAACCTTGACCGTTGCTGTTACAGACTCTGACGGCGACGCAGCCAGCCAACCAGACCCGTGCCCATCGCGCCCAGCAGGATCGCTCCGGGGGCAGGAACCACGGCAGGACTTGGAGTCTGTGGAGTAAAATCAAGCCGAGCACCAATACCCAGCTTTGCACCATTGGCATTATTGGCCTGACCAAAAATATCAAAGAAATCACTCGATACATCATAAGCCCTGCCCGCGATCATCAGGGTATCGATACCATCATAATTGAAGGTAAATGTCTTGCTGCCATTATTCGACAAAGAAACGTACGACTCCCATTTATACAGAGCATCAGAAGCCGCTCCGGTTCCTTCGCCTTCCCACGTAAGAAAGTCAACACCATAAGACGGCAACAAGCCCGGCACGCCTTCCCAGCTCATGGTCACCTTAATCTCTTTATTGGACGCAAGGAACAAATGAGCAATATTACTATCTGTGTCGCCATACCAGTTCCGATTGAAATAATCAACATCTCCAATCGGTGTCCCATCTGCATAACCAATTTCCATTGTGATGGAGGAATTCACATTACTCCCCCAAATTTTCCCGATAACCCCTGATTCACTCTCAGTCCAGGTCGTCTGGGCCGCAAAAGCCGGGACTGCCGCAGCCATGACCAGGATACTCATCAATAAACACTTTTTCATCAACTCTTCCTTTCAAAATAAACCTTCTTTTACCTTGCTGACATCACCTAATATCAGCATGCTATATCCAAACTAAAACCCATAGAGATTCTTGACAGAATCCCCCCAATACTCCCTATTAAGACATTTTAGAGCGAGAATATGAAATGAAATCAACGGTGGTGTTTTCTCCCATCCAACGCATTTCATCCCCATACAGCTCCAACATTATGGTGCCATTATACAAAATTAACGATTCTATGTCTATTGTGGAAACTACGTATTTTGACTTTTTTTAACCTCAATATTGATGTAAAAACGAGGATTGGCAAATTTTTACAAGACTATATTTGTCGCCAATTCAATGCGTCTGCCTTGAAGCGCAACAAAAAAGCCGCCGGGACAATCTGCCCCGACGGCTCTGGGAGTTTTCACACCTCTGGATTAATTTTCAGGCTGAGCCGGCATCTGAGGAATCTGCATCTGCTGCTGCCGTTCTTTTTCCTTGGCATCTCGGCGGGCTTTTTCCTCGGCTGACCATTCCACCTTGGCCTTGTCTTTCAATTCCTGGCGCAGCGTGTCAAAGAACTGGTTCATTTTCCTGCCTTTGAGGTACTGAATAATTCTGGGCTTGACCTCGGCAAAGCTGTCGGTTTTGGCTTCCTGTCTGCCAGTGAGCTTAATGATGTGATAACCAAACTGAGTCTCCACAATATCGCTGACATCGCCAACCTTCATGGCAAATGCGGCATCTTCAAAGGGCTTGACCATCTTGCCTCTTTCAAACATGCCCAGGTCGCCGCCTTTTTCTTTGCTCGGACAATCGGAATTCTCTTTGGCCAGGGCTGCAAAATCGCCGCCGGCTTTAACCTTTTTGAGCAGGTCTTCGCATTTGGCTCTGGCGGCTTTTTTGGTCGCTTCGTCAGCGTTCTGGTCCACCTTGATCAAAATATGGCTGGCCTGAACCTGTTCAGGATGCTGGAAATTCTGGGGGCTTTCATCATAGAACTTCTTGGCGTCCTCGTCGCTGATAGCCTTATAGGACGGATCGGCTTCAAAGAGCTTCTCAATCCCCGCCTGGAGTCGAATCTGTTCCTTGATATTGGCTCGGGTCACGCCCATCTTGGCCAGCTCCGCATCCACATCTTCGGCCTTTTTGCCGGACTCTTTGACGAATTCCTGAACCATTTCATCAAAGCGGGCGTCAACGTCGGCGTCCTTGACTTCGATTTTCTTGGCCTGGAGCGTCTCATTGATAAGCTGTTTTTCGATCAGCATATCGACCACGCTGTCCCGCATCTGATCGCGCATCATCTGGCGGGTTTCTTCGTTCATCGGCCAGCCCATCGCCGCCATCCTCTGCACCTGGGCCTCAAGGCGTGCGTTGATTTCCGGAGCAATTGCCTTTTCTTTAATTTCCTTGCCGTTGACTGTCACGACAGTCTTTTCAAGATCAACCTGGGCATTGGCCGGGGCAGCATCGTCCTTGTTGGTTTGGGTTTTCGCATCCGTTTTGGCCGCGGGGTCGGCAGGCTTTTCGGACTTCTTTTCCGCTGCGATCACGGATCCCCCCATCGCCAGCACCGCACTGAGCAGTAACGCCACCAAAAACTTCATACGTTTGTGTCCTTTCGATAAATTGTAGTTTATTGACGCATTAAGTACGAAAGTATCATTTTCCCAGCCCGGCCAGCCAAAGTCAAGCAAGATATTCCATCCCTGCCGCCGCAAAGACTTGCGGATAGCCGGCATTCCGCAAATTTACACCTGTTTTATGATAATATTTAGCCTGTTTTTTGGCTTTCGTCGCTTGCAACCCTAAATCGCTGATAAAAATCTCTTAATCGACAA
This sequence comes from Anaeroglomus insulsum, assembly GCF_050689095.1. Taxonomy (NCBI): domain Bacteria; kingdom Pseudomonadati; phylum Planctomycetota; class Phycisphaerae; order Sedimentisphaerales; family Anaerohalosphaeraceae; genus Anaeroglomus; species Anaeroglomus insulsum. The sequence goes on along the minus strand of NZ_JBOGCL010000006.1, from coordinate 189,415 downwards.
AACACCGTCTATATTTGCCCCTTAATACAAATGTGGAGCTTATGAATATCACGCATTTATCTATCTATTTATACTGCTAACAACTTTAGCCTCTCGCTTAAGCCACTACGTCAAGCGATATCGTCCCTATTTCTAAGATTCTCTTACCTTAACTTGGAGACAGAAAAAACATCCACATTTCAACGTATTATAACATAACCCATGATATTAATTGAGTTTATGACATGCACAACTCTTTAGTCTTGCCTCCTGTGCGGCAAAAGAAATTTAACTTTTGACTTGAACAAGCCGATATCTTTTTAGTATAATTTAGTAGATTTCTCTGCCAGCGGCAGTAGAAACTATCGAGGCTTCCGCAGAGCCAGCCTGGCGAATCTGCGGTTTTTTTATGTCCATTTTGGACTCTTCTTGAGCATTTGGAACGTTCTTTCGCTATCCGCAACAAAAGACGTTACAAAATCCGCCTTTTTATCTCCAGTTAATAAAATCACTACAACGTAATTCCCCATGACCACCGCTACCCGCCGCTTTTTGTCAAATCTCTTTCTCGTGCTATCCCAGCCAATCCGCCTGTCACTATTCGGATCTTGCAGAGCATATCTAATCCATAGAATTCTTTCTGCTCTTAAGAATGAAAATGTATCATCTTTACTGCGTACTGATTCAAAGAAGCAATGATTGAAGTCTTTCTTACGAAAACGCACATCAATTCCATCAAAAGTCTGGATTGGCCCCCTGCAATACATCGCCTCAAATATCGACCTATATTCATCGGGTGTTTTCCCCTGGAGCAATGGAGGATAGTTCACATTACCACCCTCCCTTCAAATCAATTTTAAAGACATTATACTTCAGCTCATCTTTATAAGTAGGACATATCTGACGACCAAGCAATCTTTCCGATTTACATAACAGATCATATTTTGCACTGCCATACCTGATTACATTATTCAGACGATAGGCTGCTAATCCGGTCAATACATCACATAATTGAATCAGAACTGATTCTCTGGAATGAACGGCCTGTACCTGTTTGACGGCAGAACTTAAATTGGAATAATCCAAACAACGTTTCAAATCCGACAAGGCATTATGATTTCTATTGGCTTTGTAATCCACAAAAAAACAATACTCATTAAAATCAAATATCCAATGATGAAGGAGCTGGTAGTAAAATTTATAAAAGCCCAATTCCTGGTCATCATTATGAAATAACTTTAAATTAACCTGCTGATGCTCCACGACTATACAACGATATCTTAATTGCTCCTTCTGCTCAAAAAACCAGCCAACAAGCTCTGTATAAAAAGTTATTTTCGAAGGCGACACCTTTTGCCATTTAAATTCGCCGCCTATTTTATGCTTATCACGCAGATGATGAATTTCTTTTTTATATTGCCCACGGCAATCTGAAGGCAGCCATAAGCTACCAATCAGCATGTATTTTGCTTGGGGATTACGCGACGACAGCAAATCCGGCCTACTCTCATCGCAATAGACATCAAAGATCATCTATAATCCTCCATTATTACATTCGGCATCCTGTAATCCTGCTAATGAGTGCTATATATAATTAATAGCCCCTTAAAGGCTTTGTCGGGAATCGAGGCATTAGGGCGCATTAAGTTCGACGATGGTTTTATGCTCATAAATAATATTTCATCTATCGTTTCACTCATTTCCCTTTATCATGTTGTGGCCTTTCCTTAAGGCCGCTAATGACCATTATATTCCATAATACGACAATGTCCAACATAAACATACGGTTTATGGTTTATCGAAGGCCCTTTATGATCATGTTTATTGTTTTGGCGAACAGCACCTTATACACGGGCCTTTTTATGCATGTGTTTTTGCTGGCTATTCTGGATACGGAGTGTCGGAGGATTGGAACCCCAGCCCACCTCTTGATTAATTCCTGATATCTCTTCATCGTCAGATACCTTATCCGCTTCAGTGGGATACGATGTACACTATTATGCTTGATATTCCAACCCTGTCACCGCAACTCATTGAAGTGAACAGGATTAGGCACAGGTACACCTATTACATTACCGGATATAGCCTTTATTTTGGATTATTTGCATAACACCTTTGCCCGTTGGGTGCCTGTGTACTTTTTTTAGGATTTTCTCAAAAATACATCTACACATCGAGAACTTTCGATGTTTAGATACGTATAGATAAAAAAGCTTTATTGAGGTTAAAATGAGTCCTGAATTACAAAACGAATATAAAATGCTTACTGAAGAGCAGTTGCACGAGGCGGCCGAGTGTTTGAAGGTGATGGCCCATCCGGCCCGGCTGAACATGGTTCAGATTTTGATGCAGGGTGAGTTTCCTGTCCATGAGATTGCCGCATTGTGCCGGATTTCGGCTAATCAGACTTGTGAGCACCTGCGGCTGATGCAGGGACGGGGACTGCTGACCAGCCGGCGCGAGGGCAAGATTGTGTACTACAAGATCGCCAACCCCCGCCTGCCGGGACTGATTCATTGCATTCGGAAACACTGTGAAGTCCAACCAGACCTGGAAAAACCAGATCATACATAACCGCATATCGATAATGGATAAAGGAATCATTATGGAAAGCAAACCAAAGATTATTATTGTCGGGGGAGTCGCGGGCGGAGCATCAGCAGCGGCACGGGCACGACGGATGAGTGAATCGGCGGAAATTATCCTGATTGAACGGGGGCCGGATATTTCGTTTGCCAACTGCGGCCTGCCATATCATATCGGGGGAGTCATTACCGAACGCAAGCGGCTGCTGGTGCAGACGCCGGAGGCCATGCGAAAACGGTTTGCACTCGACGTACGGGTCCGGACGGAGGTGGTGCGTATCGACCGCCAGCACAAACAGGTCGTGATGAAAAATCTGGCTGATGGGCGAGAGAGCGTCGAACACTATGATTACCTGATTCTCAGTCTCGGAGCCGAACCCCTTCGCCCGCCGATGCCGGGCGCGGATGGTCCCAATGTTTATACGCTGCGCAACCTGGCAGATATGGATGCGATCATCAAGACGATCGATACAAACAAACCGCAGCGGGCGGTTGTGGTCGGCGGCGGCTACATCGGACTGGAAATGGCCGAGAGCCTGACCGAACGCGGCATTGCGGTCACGGTGGCAGAACTGGATAAACAGGTGATGGCCCCGGCAGACCCGGAGATAGCCTCGACACTGCATCAGGAACTGAAGCTGCACGGCGTGGACTTGCGGCTGGGCAGCAGTGTCACCGCGATTGAACATACTCCCAGGGGCATGAGCGTACAGTTGAGCAGCGGGGACAAAGTGGATTGCGGGCTGGTGGTTTTATCCATAGGCGTGCGTCCTGAATCCAAACTGGCCAAAGAAGCCGGGCTAACCGTCGGCCAGCGAGGCGGGATTGTCGTCAACGAATTCATGCAGACCAGTGATCCGGCGATTTATGCCGTGGGCGATGTGGTGGAAGTCGATGACTTTGTCGGCGGATTTAAGACCCAGATTCCACTGGCCGGACCGGCCAACCGACAGGGACGCATTGCAGCCTCGCACATCTTCGGACAGAAGCTGACCTACAAGAAAACCCAGGGCACAGCCGTATGCAAGGTGTTCAACCAGACCATCGCCATGACGGGACTGAATGAAAAGACTCTCAAACGGCTGGGGATGCCCTACGAAAAAGTCTATGTGCATCCGGCGGATCATGCTTCGTATTATCCGGGGGCAATGCAGATGACCCTGAAACTGCTGTTTGACCCGACAAGCGGCAAGGTGCTGGGGGCGCAGGCCGTGGGAGCTGCGGGTGTGGATAAGCGAATTGATGTGCTGGCGGTGGCAATCCGAGCAGGGATGACGGTGTTTGATCTGGAGGATCTGGAGCTGTGCTATGCACCGCCGTACGGTTCAGCGAAGGACCCGGTCAATTATGCGGGATTTGCCGCAGCCAATGTGCTTCGCGGAGATGTTCAGCTCTGTCATGCTGCTGATGCGGCCAACCCAACGGATAAGCAGGTTTTGCTGGATGTCCGCACACCCGCGGAAGTCCAGGCGGGTACTATTCCGGGAGCAATGCTGATTCCATTGGATGAGCTGCGTTCACGGCTGGGCGAACTGCCGCGAGACAAAGAAATTCTGGCTTTTTGTCAGGTGGGGTTGCGTGGGTATCTGGCATGTCGGATTTTATCGCAGCATGGCTTTACCTGCCGCAATCTCAGCGGCGGATATAAGACCTATCTGAGTGTCTATGGTTCCGCGACACCGCCAGAGGCCCCCAAAGAACTCAAAGATGACACCGGCGAAAAGACTCTTGAACCGGTCCGTGCAGCCTCCGACACAATTGCCTTGAAGGTTGATGCCTGCGGCCTGCAATGCCCGGGGCCGATTTTGAAATTGAAGGAAACCCTGGATGCCGTGCAGCCGGGACAGACGATTCAGATTACCGTCACCGACCCGGGATTTATCAAGGATGTTGAGGGATTTTGCCAGAGCACCGGGCACGCCCTGCTTGGGACGACAACCCAAGGCAAGACTTACCAAGCCCGGATTCAGAAACAATCCGCAACGGCATGCGGTGCCGTGATCACACCGGGAGTGGTTTCCAAAGACAAGACCATGGTGGTCTTCAGCGGCGATTTCGACAAGGCGATGGCTGCGTTTATTATCGCCAACGGTGCCGCCGCAATGGGCAGCAAGGTCACCATGTTCTTTACGTTCTGGGGATTGAATCTGCTGCGGAAGTCGGCGGCGGTGCCGGTGCAGAAGACCTTCATCGAAAAGATGTTCGGCTGGATGATGCCGCGCGGGGCAGAAAAAGCCCGCCTGTCGAATATGAATATGGCGGGCATGGGCAAGGCGATGATTCAGATGATTATGCGGCAGAAGAACGTCGCTTCGATTTCATCACTGATTGACTCGGCAAAGAAAGCCGGCGTTCGTATCGTCGCCTGTGCGATGTCGATGGACCTGATGGGCATTAAGCCTGAGGAACTTATCGACGGTGTCGAATCCGGCGGGGTTGCGATGTATCTGGCGGCCAGCGATAAGGCGGGAACCAACCTGTTTATTTAATGGGTTTTCCACAGCGGCATATCAGTGAATGATAACCACTATCCGCCGGCAGCGTCAGGCACAATGAGTTTGATTGTCCCACGCAAGCTCATTGTGCCGCGACTGCCCTGGCAAACATTGACACAGTCCCTGCCGCAAGCGTATGTTTATGCCAACCAATCCGGCATATCAGGTCCCGATAAAGCTCTCATTAGTACAGCGGATAAAGCAGCGGGGCCAGCGCTGAGCTGCTCAGCAGGATCAGCAGCCCCAACAGCAGTAACACGATGATAATCGGCAGCATCCACCATTTTTTGTTATGTTTGAGAAAATCCCAGAACTCGGCCAAAAGAGAAGGTCTTTTTTGACGGGCGAGTTTTTCGAATTCATGGGTGGGGGTATTTGCAGCCATATAGACATCCTGAATTAAAACTGGCGGAAATAACGTTCGGCAGACTCGGGACAGCGATGCGGCTGCCAGTAACTTTTGGCATCGGGGTCAAATCGTTTGCCCAGGACATCCCGTCCGATAAGACGGAATATCAGCCCCAGCGGGGTAATCAGCAGAAAATAGAATACCAACAGAACCACAAAATTCATCACCCATCCGATGGGAAGCGTCACGCAGCTCAGGGCAATGAAGAGGATTCTGCCGGCTTTGTACGACAGGATACAACAGGCACACATAATCAGACCAGCCAGAATAATCGCCGTGGTTGAAGTGGCACCAAATCCCCTGAAAACATGCAGCATCGTCGCCGCCAGGACAGACACCCCCAGTGCAGCAATCCCGAAAAGATGAATCTCTTTGCGTGTGGGATTCCAGTTGATCTGAACCAGTGACATTGCAATCGGCCTTTCGAAATCAATCCAGTTTAAATTGTGCAATATAACGATTTACATCCTGCTGGCGGAGGTGGGGCTGCTGGTCTTTATACAGCAGACAATTTTCCACGACCAGCACATCCATATTCGTTGCCATAAAGCATCGATAGGCGTGCTCAGGGGTACAGACAATCGGCTCACCGCGGATATTGAAGCTGGTGTTGATGATGACCGGACAGCCGGTTCTGGCTTTGAAGGCGGTCATCAGGCGATGGAGTCGGGGATGACGCACCGGATCGACGGTCTGGACGCGGGCAGAATAATCCACATGGGTCACGGCCGGGATAATGCTGCGTTTTACTTTGAGTTTATCAATCCCAAACAGGGCGTCCTGTGCAGCATCCGTCGCCAGACGCTTGTCGGCTCGGACCGGCGCCACCAGCAGCATGTAGGGGCTTTCCTGGCCGTCCTTGAGTTCGAAATATTCGTTTTTGTCTTCTTTGAGTACGCAGGGGGCAAATGGCCGGAACGATTCACGAAACTTGATTTTCAGGTTCATCACCGACTGCATCTGTTCGTTGCGGGCGTCACCGAGGATACTGCGATGACCCAGGGCACGAGGGCCAAACTCCATCGGCCCCTCAAACCAGCCAATCACTTTGCCCTGTTCAATCAGGGCTGCAACAGTATCGATAAGCTGGTCTTCGTTGAGCTCCTGATACCGGGCACCGAGGGAATCCAGAATCCTGCAGACCTGCGAGGTACTGTAGGACGGCCCCAGCAGAGAACCTTTCTGAGAATCCATCTGTCCGGTTTTGCGTTCCTGATTGAGCAGCTGGTACCAGACAAACAGGGCCGCCCCCAGTGCTCCGCCGGCGTCTCCGGCTGCGGGCTGGACCCAGATATCGTCGAATTCGGTTTCCCGGGAAATCCGTCCGTTGCAGACACAGTTGAGTGCCACACCGCCGGCCAGAACCAGGTTTTTCATCCCGGTTTGTCGATAGATATGCCGCGCCATCCGCAGGACGATGTCTTCGGTGACCGCCTGAATCGAGGCAGCGACATCCATATCGTGCTGACTGAGCGGGGTTTCCGGCCTGCGGGCAGGACGACCGAACAGGGCCTCAAACTTGGGACTGATCATCACGGTCTTGTGGCAATATGAAAAATACGACATATCCAGGCGAAACGAGCCATCTTCCTTCAGATCCATCAGCTTGGTGATGATGCGGTCGTAATAGACGGGGTTGCCATACGGGGCCAGGCCCATCAATTTATACTCGCCGGAGTTGACGCGAAAACCCGCGTAATAGGTGAAGGCCGAATACAGCAGCCCCAGCGAATGCGGAAATGACAGAATATGAGTCAGTTCAATACGGTTGCCCCGACCTATGCCACAGGATGCCGTGGCCCACTCTCCGACCCCATCCAGCGTCAGTACCGCAGCCTCGTCAAAGGGTGACGGGAAAAAGGCGCTGGCGGCATGAGACTGATGATGCTCGACAAAGACATACCGGCCTGAATAGCCATACCCCAGGGCCTTGTCCATATCGCGGGGCAAGTGCAGCTTCTGTCTAAGCCAGATCGGCATACTCTGGAGAAACTGCCTGAATCCGCGCGGAGCAAAGCCGATGTAGGTTTCCAGCAGCCGTTCGAATTTCAGCAGCGGCTTTTCATAAAAGACCACATAATCGACATCACGGATGGTAATCCCCCCCTGTTCCAGACAGGATGCGATGGCACTGGAGGGAAACCGCGGATCGTGCTTTTGTCGGGTAAAGCGTTCTTCCTGCGCTGCGGCAACTATCTGGCCATCACGGACCAGGGCTGCCGCACTGTCGTGGTAATACGCTGAGATACCCAGAATATTCAAAGGAGTTTATCCGTCCGTTTTACCGACTGTCGTTTAGTTTATTCCAATCGCACAGCACAAACGGCCGACTCAGTTCCCTTCGGCACTCAGAAATTGTATGTTTCCTTTTTAGGCTATTTGGCCATGCTTTTTTTGGCGGCAGCAACCACCGCGTCGGTGGTGATGCCGAATTTTTCAAAGCAGGTCTTGAACGGGCCGGAGGCACCAAAACCGTTCATGCCGACAAATTCACCATGATCGCCAATCCAGCGGTCCCAGCCCATGCGTATGCCGGCTTCGACACCGACACGAGCCTTGACGGCCGGGGGCAGAACACTGTCCCTGTAGGCCTGGTCCTGTTTTGCAAACAGTTCCCAGCAGGGCATACTGACAACCTGAGCCTTGACACCTTCGGCGGCCAGTTTATCGGCAGCCGCCAGAGCCAGCTGGACTTCCGAGCCGGTCGCCAGCAGAAGCACGTCGGGTCTGGTCTGCGGCACGAGGACATAGGCCCCCCTGGCAAAGCCCTCTTTCATGTTCGGGTATTTGGCCGGGTCCAGCACAGGCAGATTCTGACGGGTCAGCGCCGTGGCAACAGGCCCGTCGTTATGCTCAAGAATATACTTCCACATCAGAACGGTTTCGTTGGCATCGGCCGGACGGAACGTCAGCAGATTGGGTATAATCCGCAGTGAAGCCATCGTCTCGACGGGCTGATGGGTCGGGCCGTCTTCGCCAACACCGATACTGTCATGGGTAAAGACGAAAATCGTCGGATAATGCGACAACGCTGCGACACGAATCGCCCCCCGCATATAATCAGCAAAGACCATAAAGGTGCCACCATAGGGACGAATGATTTTGCTGACAGCGATACCATTCATGATCGCCGCCATGCCATGTTCCCGAACGCCGTAGCGAATATATCGGCCAGCACGGTTGTCTTTCTGGAAATCCTGAGCCCCCTTAAAATGCGTATTATTGGACGGCGTCAGGTCCGCGGAACCGCCCATCACCAGCGGCATCGAAGGCATCAGGGCCTCCAGGGTCTTGCCCGAGGCGGATCGCGTTGCCACCGGAGTGGCCGGGTCGAATTTGGGCAGCTTGCTTTCATCGATGACGACTTTACCGGCGATGGCATCCTTTAATTCTTTGGCCAGTTCCGGATAAGCTGCAGCCCAGGCGTTGAACATCTTCTGATATTCGGCCTGGAGGGCAGCGCCGCGCTGCTTGCACTGAGCCATATGGGCAGACACTTCGGCAGGCACCACGAAGCTCTTATCGGGATCCCAGCCAAAATTCTTCTTGATTAATTTGATTTCATCCTCTCCCAGCGGAGCACCATGGGCGGTATGGGTATCCTGAAAATTCGGACTGCCAAAACCGATATGCGAACGGAATTTAATCAGGGTGGGCCGTTCGGTCTGAGCCTTGGCATACTCTACCGCTTTGTCCAGGGCGGCAATATCGTGACCATCGCCGCCGATTTCGATGACATTCCAGCCATAAGCACGATAGCGGTCGGCAACTTTTTCGGTAAAAGACAGGTGGGTTTCGCCATCAATGGTAATGCGGTTGTCATCGTAAATGACAATCAGGTTATCCAGAGCCAGATGACCGGCCAGACTGCTGGCTTCGCCACTGACGCCTTCTTCGAGGCAACCATCTCCACAGATGACAAAGATATTGTAATCGAAGACACGATACTGGTCTTTGTTATAGCGGGCAGCCAGATACTTCTGAGCGATCGCCATGCCGACGGCATTGGATATGCCCTGTCCAAGAGGACCTGTGGTTACTTCCACGCCGGGGGTGTAACCGAATTCCGGATGACCGGGGGTTTTGCTGCCCCACTGACGGAATTTTTTCAATTCATCCAGCGGCAGGTCAAAGCCACACAGGTGCAACAGCGAATACAGCAGCATGCTGCCGTGGCCGGCCGACAGAACAAACCGGTCCCGGTTGATCCAGTTGGGGTCGGCAGGATTGAATTTCATGTGCCGCATCCACAGGGCATATGCCGCGGGTGCCATGCCCATCGGCATTCCGGGGTGGCCGGACTTGGCGGCCTGAACGCCTTCCATGGAAAGAAAACGAATCGTATTGATGCACAATTCATCCAACGCAGTTAACCCAGTTTTGTTTATTGGCCCTGCCATAACTTGTCCTTTTCTATCTTGTATTATCTTTCAATCTGTTCATATCCTGTTTCCTGCGGCTGGCATTATCATGGTTTGCCTGCCAACACACTTCAAAAAGTGCGTCATATAGTAATGTCGAATGGCCTGATAAACAAGCTACTTTTTATGAACTTTTTTTTCTCACAACACGAAGTATTAGACGATTAAGCAATGGCCTTAGTATAAGCGATTCAGATGGATTTATTTGTATTTCTTATAGTGGATTATTTGAATATAAAACGCCTTTTATTTTATATATATTTATATCTATCTGTTTTATAAGGACTTACTGTTTCTCTGTTATCATTATTAATGAAAACAAAACCGATGTCATTCATATTATCTTGACTTTGGGGTGCCTTTCTGATAACATTTCTCTAATTATGACAACCACTGAAAAAAGAAAACCGGCCACCAAGCCGACGAAGAAGAAACCCGTTGCTACCGAAAAAGTGAAACGCGCAGAAAAGGCTTTCCGTACGTATGAGCAGGCGCTGGATTATCTGTTTAAACAGACGGATTACGAAAAACAGCAAAAACTGCGATACAATGTAACCACGTTTAACCTGGACAGGATGAACGAGCTTCTCAAGGGCCTTGGTGATCCCCACAAAAAGACCCGGACTGTCCATATTGCAGGAACAAAAGGCAAGGGATCGACTGCAACCATGCTGTCGCGGATGATGGAGGCCAACGATTATAAGGTTGGCTTATACACGTCACCGCATGTCAGCACGCTGCATGAGCGAATTACGATTAATTCCGAGATGATATCTCGTAAAGATTTTCTTGGGATTATGAACCGGATGTATCCTGTTCTTGAGAGAATGGGCAAAAAGGATTCATTTCCTACTTTTTTTGAGATTATGACGGCATTGGCCTTCCTCTATTTCTACGATAAAAAGGTCGATATTGCTGTCATTGAAAGCGGGTTGGGCGGGCGGCTGGACAGCACCAATGTTATTACCCCCGATGTTGTCGGAATTACCAGTATCAGTATCGATCACCAGAATTTGCTGGGGCCGACACTGGAACACATTGCCAGGGAAAAAGCCGGCATCATCAAGAAAGGAATTCCGGTTATCACCGTTCCGCAAGACCCGATGGCGATGAAAGTCATCAAAAAACAAGCGTTATCATTAAAGGCCCCGCTGACCGTTACTGGCCGGGATATTGATTTTTCATACCGGTTTGAATCGTCCCGGGAACATGGGCCTCATACTCGGATTTGTCTGACAACTCCTACCAGCAAATTTGAGCATTTGCGGGTGCCTCTGCCGGGAGAACATCAGGCGATGAACTGCGGCCTGGCTCTGGCGATGCTGGATTCGCTGAAAAGTCTGGGATTTCATATCAATGACGAGAAGGCGATATCCGGACTCAACAATGTCCAAATGCCAGGGCGAATGGAGATGGTTTGTACCGATCCACGGGTGCTGGTTGATGCGGCTCATAATGCCGCCAGCATTCGTGCTTTGATTCAGGCGATTGGACAGCATGTGCCTTACGATTCCATGGTCATTATTTTCGGCTGCAACAGTGACAAAGATATTCGCGGGATGCTGACCGAACTGCAATATGGCGCGGACAAGGTTATTTTTACCCGCAGCAACTCGCCTAAAGCGGTCTATCCGCAGGATTTAGCCGAAATGTATACGGACATTTGCGGCAAGATGTGTCAGACGGCTCTGAGTCTGACGGAGGCCCTTCGCATCGCTCAAAGTGCGATATCACGCGAAGACCTGATTTGCATCACCGGCAGCTTCTATCTGGTCGGTCAGGCCAAGCAGATGTTCCAGCCGCCCGTTCAAATACCGTAATATCAGCCCTGATAATACGGTTTAAAAGTCAAGCTGTTAATAAACAAATGCCGACACATATCATAAGAAATGTGCAGCCAGAGTATATACGGACCATTCCTGTCCAGATATAATGGTATAAACAAAAAAAACTCTTGCAATGCGTATTATTGCGCATACAATATCGTAAATTGAATTGAATATTTACAAAAATGTTTTTTTGTAAATTGCTCAAAAATGGAATGACACCTATTTTGAAAGGAGACACGAGAATGAAGAATTTAGTGGTTTTTGCCCTGTTGGGCGCGTTGGCGACTGTCGCCGTAGCGGCAGACCAGCTGACAACAACGGTTGATGTGGGCTGGTACAGCCAGTACATGTGGCGCGGCTTTGACCTGATGGACGACAAGGGTGTCGTCACTCCCAGCGTGAACTTTGATTTCGGCAACGGTTTCAATTTCAACGTCTGGTCAGCACAGCCGGGTTCAAGCGGTGAAGGCTCGTGGAGCACTGTGAATCAGACCAATTTCCAGTACACCCCGTATTACAAGAATACCATCTGGGAAGATGGCTGCCTGATGACCAATTATGTGATTGGCTATCGGTTCTATGACTTTACCGATATGGCCAGCAACGATGCCGACCTGCAGGAAATGTTCGTTGAGCTGTCCTGGCCGAATCTGATTGGCAATGGCTTTACACCTCGTTATGCCTATTACCACATGTGGAATTCCGAAGGCAGCGGAATGGTCCGTAAATTCAGCGGCCCCATTCATGACTTTGGTCTGGATTATGCCTGGACATTCGAACAGGCTCCTGAACTGCCGATGAAGTTTAGCTGGGATATCGTGTACAATGACGGCACAGGCACTGTTGTTGATGATGCGGGCAATTATTTGGTTGGCCCGGTTGATCATGACTGGTCCCACATGGTTTGGGGTCTGTCCACCAGCATTCAGGCCCTGGGCGGCAAAATCACCCCCGGCATCTGGTATCAGAACTCGATGGAAGACACCGTCAACACCGAAGATGAACTGTGGGGCGGCATTTCCTACAGCATCAGCTTCTAAGACGTTATCATCAGAAATCCATAAAAAGGCCGAGTCGTTAATGACCCGGCCTTTTTTATTTGTTTATGCTGATGGCGTTGTCTTGTTTACCATGTCTGGGTGATTTGATATTCCAGTACGGCGGTCTGGCTGGCCTTGATCGTGACCGCTAACCGACAGGTATAGGCATCCTTTTTGGTGTATTCGACACTGGATTTATCCACCTTCCAGTTGCGGCCCTGCGGGATTTTCTCATCGACAAAGACCGTCACCGCCTCATCCTTGCGATTTCGCAGTTCCACCTTGCGGGTGTAAGTTTCAAAATTACGGCCATTGCGGGCATCGATAACCGTCGGCTCGGCTACGATATCAAACGCATCGCCGATATACAGCGACAGTTTTTCATCGCGGGGGGTATGGTCGATTTCATCTTCACCGACAAATTCCAGCGTGCTGTCGGCGGCATCCCGTTTGAAGACGCGAACCCTGCCTTTGGGCAGTGCAATGCCGAGCTGATTTTCCTTCTTGTTTTCGAACTCCATCTTGACCTGCACTTTTTTGCGGCCCCTGGTCAGCCAGTCCCAGTTGGATACTTCAAACACATAGAGCTTTTTGACCGGAACATTCAGGGCCGGGGCCATCAATTCGATCTGTTTGACCTGATTATTCAAGAGTGTGGTCTTGCGTCCGAGGGTATAGAGGTGATATTCCATAAATGACTTTTCCTCGAATCCCCCAGCGGCGTCGGCGGCCATCATCATTTCCTGGCGTGCCTTTTTCATCGGCATCGGGGGCTGGGCGGCAATTCGCCGGACATCACCGGCCATCAATTTCAGAGCAGCGTCTTTATATGCGGCACCGCTGTTGTTGGTGACAGTCACCCAGCCGCTCATATCGAGTGCATCATCCTTATCATTGAGCACAGCCAGATAATCCGCCCGCCAGTCGATGCCTTCGGTGAAATAGGTGACCTGGCACAGATCCGACAGTTTCTGTGCGGCATTGACCCGCCAGACCAGGGTGGGACGCGTCAGCAAATCGTCGGGTTTTTTGGCCAGCTGGATATGCTCAACCGAGTCATTACCGATCACATTCATCTGGCCGGTCTGTGGATTCTGTAAAATCAAGTTCGTACCGTCTGCAGCCAGCAGAATGCCATCGACCATGGCGCCGGCATTGGCCCCGCTGCCTTTGACCTGGACAGTAACGGCCTGATCGATGTATTTTTTCAGGAGGCTCTGGGTGTTAACCAGGTCGTATTCGTAATTCTGCTCCAGCAAAGTGATTTTGCCGGGGTTGAGCAGGCTTTCGAACAGGACACTGGTCGGATCGATCCGCTCAGCGACATCGGTGAATTTCATGGTGTTTTGACCTTCTGCGAATTCCATCTGCCGGCGTTCCTTGACCACGGCAAAATTGTTGTTGTAAATCGTCAGGCCCACACCCGGTTCCGGGACGGGTTTCGGTTCGGCAGCCCACGCCGGCAGCATCCATCCCAGTACCAACAACACATATACTCCATGCTTCATTGTTTTGCTCCTTAAAAAGAGGTTATATAGGACATTTTTACGTTTTTATTAGGCGACAACATAATGGTTTATATTCAAAACCATACCGATCCGCTAATCTTTATATTTGGGCTTTATGAAAAGACAGGGTATCGATATGTACAGTATTACTCGAGCGGACAATTCTATTGCAACTGTTTTTTTTGATTTCTATGGCATTGCGGACCACCAACGAGGCTGGCGAGGAAAGTGAGGGAAATCACGACCTGAAGCTGGAAATGTCAGCTACGCTGACATCAAACACACAATTCCCGATTTTGTGGAATTGAAAACAGGACTGTTCTGTTTACTTATCTTATCAGAAGTTCATTTCATACATGCAGTAATCGGTGGTGGTCATGTTCAGGGATTCATAGGCCCTGCGGGCGGGAAGGTTATGGGTTTCGACATAGAGGCGCAGGCCGCGGCAGTTGGTATTGGCGACTGCGGTGTCGCGGATGTGAGCAAACATGGACCTGAAAATACCATGCTTTCGCCAGGCAGGCTGGACATAAAGGCTCTGAATCCACCAGAACAGGCCGTCTTTCCAGTCGGTCCATTCATAGGTAATCATCAGGCAGGCCACCGGCTCGGCGGCGGTGCGGGCGACGACATAAAAGCCGTACTGGGGATTGGCCATGAGCCGCTGGACGCCGGCAAGGACGGTCGCGGGGTCGAGGGTTTTATTCTCGGTTTCAAGGGCCAAGGCAAGCTGAAAATCGGCGATGGCCTGGGCATCCTGCGGCCGGGCGGGGGCAATCTGAATGGCTGAATTCATCACAATGCCTTTCCTTTGGGCGTTTCTGTGCAAGATCGTGGTCAGATACCACTTGTCGTGGGCACTATAACCCGAGCCAGAGGCGGGGTAAACAAAAATCCCCGCCGTTTTCAGGGTGTTTTTTCCCTTTAATAAACGATGTGGGTTGTTTATAATTTTCGGGCGAATGGTCTATGGCCGCAGTCCCATGGTCTTGAGATTGAAGGGCCAATGAATATGGCGGCGGTTTCATTCAAAACCAGAATTAGTGGAGGTTTATATGCTGGATTTGCGGGAATTTATACGGGATATCCCGGATTTTCCCAAGCCGGGGATTTTGTTCCGGGACATTACCCCCCTGCTGGCCAATGCCCGGGCGCTGGGTCAGGCGATTCGCCAACTGGCTGAGCCGTATTACGGGCAGGAGATTGACGCGGTGGTTGCGGTGGAGGCCCGTGGGTTTATCTTTGGGGCGGCCGTGGCCCGGGAGATTGGCTGCGGGTTTGTGCCCATCCGCAAGAAAGGCAAGCTGCCGTTTCAGACGTCGGCGATTACGTATGGGCTGGAATACGGCAGCGACACCATCGAGATGCATACTGATGCGTTGACGGCAGGCAGCAAGGTGCTGATGATTGACGACCTGCTGGCCACCGGCGGAACGATGAAGGCCTCGTGTGAGCTGGTGGAAAAGTCAGGGGCAAAGATTATGGGCCTGACGTTTTTGATTGAGCTGACGGGATTGGGCGGACGCGACAAGCTGAGCCAGTACCCGATCCAGAGTGTGATCCAATATTAAATCTGAAATTCGGAATGAATGAAATCCAAGTCAAAGTACCTGCAACGCCGGAGAGCGGTTATCCGATAGTCATCGGAACGGGGATATTGTCCGGGCTGCTGGAGCGGATCGAGCGGCAGTTTCCAAAGCAGGCCCTGTTTATCGTCACCGATGAGAGCTTAGTCCGGGCAGGACATGTGGAAACGATGACCGGCGGGCGGGAGATACCAAGCTATGTCATCCGGCCGGCGGGGGAAGCTTCCAAGCATTTAGGGACGCTGACGGCAATCCTCGAGGCAATGGAGGCCCACCGGCTCGGACGGGACACGGTCGTTATAGGTCTGGGCGGCGGGACAGTCGGAGACATCGCGGGCTTTGCGGCGGCGGTGTTCAAACGCGGGGTGCCGGTGGTGCATATTCCGACAACGACGGTGGCCCAGGCAGATTCGAGTATCGGGGGCAAGACCGGTGTGGACAGCACCCTGAGCAAGAATGCCTACGGGTGCTTCTGGCATCCGGCGGCGGTGTTTATCGATACGGCGACTCTGGCGACGCTGGATGAGCGGCAGTATCGGGCGGGACTGGCCGAGTCGGTCAAGCATGCCGCGATTGCCAATGTGGACTATTTTGCATTTCTGGAAAACCATATTGATGCGATTCTGCGGCGGGACGCAGAGGTACTGGGGACGGTGGCGGGATATAATTGCCTGATTAAGGCGGCGGTGGCCGAGGAAGACCCGACCGAGAAAAACAAGCGACGGATTTTGAATTACGGGCATACCATCGGCCATGCGATTGAGTCGGCCAGTCAATATCAATTACTGCATGGGGAGTGCGTGGCGATAGGGATGATGGCCGCCGGGATGCTTGAGCGGGCGATGGGATTGGCCGATGATGGGCGGATGGAACGGATTGAGAGGGTGTTGAACCAATTGGGATTGCCAACAACCATTCGCCGCGCGGGCACTGAAACATCAGCAGGCCAGATGAGTGCTGAGTCTTTGCTGAACCTGCTGAGGATGGATAAAAAAGCGGTAGCACAATGGCCACGGTTTGTGCTGCTGGAGAAGCTGGGACAGGTCTATTGCAAAGACGGCCAGTGGGCGGTGGAGGTGGAGCCGGAGACAGTCAAACACGTTATCGAAATGATTCTTACAAAATAGACATTGGAAATTAAAGGGTTTGTATGCGTTATAGTCAGACATTGTTGCCGACCGTCAAAGAAGTGCCCGCAGATGCGGAGATTATCAGCCATCAGCTTATGATTCGCGCTGGAATCATGCGGAAATTAGCCAGCGGAACGTATATCTATCTGCCAGCCGGACATCGGATGATTTTAAAGATTACCCAGATTATCCGCGAAGAAATGAACCGTACGGGTGCCCAGGAAATCCTGATGCCGGTGATTCAGCCAATGGAACTGTGGCAGCGGACCGGACGGGATATCGACTACGGCGAGACGCTGGGCAAATTCACCGACCGTCATGGCCGCGGCAATGTGCTGTCGCCGACGGCGGAGGAAGGGTTTACCTATCTGGCGTCGTGCGAGCTGAAATCGTATAAACAGCTTCCGATGAACCTCTACCAGATCAATACCAAGTACCGCGATGAATTTCGTCCGCGGTTTGGAGCCCTGCGGTCACGCGAGTTTATCATGAAGGATGCGTACAGCTTCCACGCCACCGAGGAGAGCCTGCATAAGACGTATATGGACATGTATAATGCATACTGCCGGGTGTTCGCACGGTGTGGGCTGGAGTATGTGATTGTGCAGGCCGAAACCGGCGAGATGGGCGGTACAGGGTCCCATCAGTTCACCATCCCCTGCGACAACGGCGAGGACGTGATTGTGTATACCGCCGACAACAACCTGGCGTGGAACATCGAAAAGGCCCCGGTAGATCCGGCAGCCAAGCAGCCGGCCCGAGACGTCGGGCCAATGAGCGAAGTCCATACGCCGCACGTCGGCAGTATTGAGGCGGTGTCGGCATTTTTGAAAGTCAAACCCAGCGACCTGATCAAGACACTGATATACAAGACCTCCGGCGGCAAAGTGGCGATGGTACTGGTCCGCGGCGACCACGAAGTCAATATGGAGAAATTCAACAAGTTCTTCCTCGGGGAGCATGTAGAACTGGCGGACGAGGCAACGATTGTCAAGCTGACCGGGGCGGCAGTGGGATTTGCGGGGCCTGTGGGCATTTGCGACAAAGCCGATAAAGTCATCATCGACCATGCGGTGGCAGCGATGGCCGTCGGAGTAACCGGGGCAAACAAGACTGATTATCATATGATCAATGTTGTGCCCGGACGGGATTTCCCGCTGGCCGGGGACCATATTGTAGTAACCGATGTGCGGAATGCCGTCGAGGGCGATACATACGAGGGCAAGAAGCTGCTGTTCAAACGGGGGATTGAGGTTGGGCAGGTGTTCAAGCTCGGAACCAAATACAGCGTCAAGCTCGATGCAAAGTTCTCGGATGTGGACGGGATGGAAAAGCCGGCGCTGATGGGCTGTTACGGCATCGGCGTCAACCGGATTATCGCCTCGGCGATTGAGACCGGCCACGATGAGGACGGGATGATTCTGCCGATTACGATTGCTCCGTGGGAGGTGATTATTACTCCGGCGGCAGTCAGTGAGGAGGTCATGGCCGCAGCACAGAAGATTTATGATGCATTGACGGCACGGGGTATCGAAGTGCTGCTGGATGACCGGGACCTGCGGGCAGGCGTGAAGTTCAAGGATGCCGACCTGCTGGGTATTCCGGTGCGGGTTACCATTGGGCCCAAGACGCTGGCTGAGGGCAAGGTCGAACTGAAACTCCGGCGTGAAAAAGACAAGCAGCTTATCGACCTGGCCGGGGCGGTGGAACATACGGCGAAACTGGTACAACAACTTAAGGATGAGATTAACAGTAAAGTCCAGAGTGCGTAGTTCGGGGTTTGTCGATTAAAGGGCAGGCACGGGGGCCTGCCCCTACGATTGGCATAAACAGGGTAAAAGAAAAGGGCGGACACGCAGGTCCGCCCCTACAAAGGCGAATTGAAAAGGGCGACCGACTGGTCGCCCCTATGATCGATAGTGGGTTAGGCACGCCTGTTAGAGGGTGCGGATTTTGATGTTGCGGAAATAGACCAGGTTGCCGTGATCCTGCAGGAGGATGCGGCCTTTGTCGGCCAGGCCGAAATTGGGAATATCCTTGTATTTGCTCTGGGCGACGATTTGGCGGAAGGCGGGGTCATCGCGGGTGTATTCGACGACTTTCTTGCCGTTGAGCCAGTGCTGGACGGTTTTGCCTTTGGAGACAATGCGGACGGTGTTCCATTCACCGATGGGCTTGACGACTTTATCCGGGGCGGGGGCGATCAGGTCATACAGTGCCGCGAACGTGCGGTTGCCGTTTTTGCCGGCTTTGGCGTCGGGGTGGTTGGCATCATCCAGAAGCTGATATTCAAGCCCCAGCCCGGCACTGCCTTTGGAGAGGCTTTCGACGACAAAATATTTGATGCCGGTGTTGGCCCCCTTCGTCAGGCGGATTTCGAGCTGTAGTTCGAAGTCACTGTATTCATTGACGGTCACGATGTCGCCGCCGGAACCCCTGGCGGGATCAAAGATGAGTAAACCATCCTGCACATACCAGCCTTTGGCTGGAAATTTGTCGCTGTTGTGGCCGCGCCAGGCGGAGACGTCAGTGCCGTCAAACAGAACGGTCCATTTTTTGTCATCTGCGGCGCCTGAATTACACGAAGTGATCACCAGACACAGGAAACCGACCAAAATCCCGAACATTGTTCTCATATCAACCTCTTTCTCAGAAAAAACGACATATCAACCCGCACTTTACGTGCCGCATGCCCGACTGCGCTGGCATAACAGGTTATTCATATTAACACGATCATTGCGCATCAACGGCCGGTGGTGCTGGATCGTACGACCGGCCTGCGTTTGTTCATTTACACCACATTCGGAACGACATAGGGCTTGCGATAATTACGTGTCAGTAACTTGTCAGCCTCAGCATCGTCGATGATGCGTTCTTTTTTGCCATCGAAATAGATGGTCCGTCCGACACGATAGGAGATATTGGCCAGGGCCGGGAGGGCACTGGACATATAGCCTTGTTCGATGTCGGCATTCAGGTCAGAGACCTTGCCGGAACGCAGAGCCGCCACAAAATTGCCCATGTGTCCGCCGCCACCGGCACCGGCCGCATTCATCGGGTCTGCTGCGGCATCTTCTTCCTGTGCCTCCGAGGTCGGGCCGGGTTCGTTTTTGCGGCCAAAGAAAGTGGCCCATTTCGTACCGTTAATCCACATCCACCCCTTGGAACCGTAGAAGAAATTGCCAACCCCAATCCCCATTTCCTCATTGGCATACAGGCCGCGGACTTCGAAAACCAGCAAAACCTTATCCGCATATTCAAAGCTGGCTGTCTGGGTATGGGGGGTGTTCTGGTCACTCTTGATAGGCATCAGGGTACCAAACGAGCTGATGCGCACAGGGTGTTCCTGCTTGTTGAGTCCCCAGCGGGCAATGTCAAACTGGTGCGGCCCCTGATTGGCAATGTCGCCACCGCCGTAGAGATAATTCCAGTGCCAATTGTAATGGAATCGGTTGTAATTAAACGGCAGAAGCGGCGCCGGGCCAGTCCATTTGTCATAATCGACATTGGCCATATATTCGGCAGTGTAGTTTTCGCCTTTGCTGTTGAAGGCGTAATAGGTGTAGTCAGGTCCGGTACCAATGCCGTCTTTGCAGGTACCGATGGGGTCCCGGGGTTTGTAGCACAAGCCACGGGCCATATAAATGTCGCCTATACCGCCGTCATGGAGGAAAGCCATCGCCTTGCGGACGCTTCGCATTGAGCGATTCTGAAAGCCGACCTGGACAATACGATTGTATTTGCGGGCCGCTTCAACCATCTTGCGGCCTTCGAAAACATTGTGACAAGCGGGCTTTTCGACATAAACATGCTTGCCGGCCTGACAAGCCCAGATCGTCGCCAGAGCATGCCAGTGATTGGGCGTGGCAATCAGGACAGCATCAATTTGCGGATCTTCAAACATCTTGCGCATGTCCTTATAGGTATCGGGTTTATAGCCTTTTTTCCTGTCTATTTCGGCGGCCCGCTTCTCGAGAATATTGCCGTCGACATCACAGATGGCCTTGAGGTGGATACCCGGCAGGTCCATGCAGTCATTGGTGATGGCCCAGCCGCGGCTGCGGGCGCCGATAACAGCGATATTGATACGGTCATTGGCCCCCAGGGGCTTGAGCGTAGGGAGGACTCCGGTCTTTTGGGGGGCAGCACACGAGGCTAATGCTGCGGCTGTCAGAACACCGGCGGACACTTTGCAGCTGTCGGCGAGAAATTGTCGGCGGGACAACGAATGATCCAATTGACTCATTGCTAACTCCTTATTAAATAACAAGTAAAGTATAGCCTGCCCAGGACGGTACACGGGCCGTTCCGGCATCTGAATAAGAGCTTATTGTGGCCCATAGGCGGGGTTTGTCAAGGAAAAACACCGAATTTTCTCAAGACGTGTGAAATTTCCTTGACAAACCAGGAGAACTGTCTTTTGATGAACGGCATCCTAAAAGAAAAATCAGATTTTGGAGGTTACCCAAATGCGATCATTCACATCCCGGCGTGATGTCTTAAAGCTGGCCGGTCTGGGGACTATTGCGGTTGCAAGCGGCCAGAGTCGTGCCCAAACCAATCCAGATCTGGCCGGTACCGCGAAAATCCGCCAGCCCGCCTATAAAATCGGGTTGGCATCCTATACCACACGCAAACTGGACCTGGACCAGACCATTGCCATCGCAAAACAACTGAAGCTGGAGTGCATTTCCATCAAGCAGGATTTTCATCTGCCGATGAATAAAACCCCCGAAGAACAAAAGGCTCTGGCTCAAAAGGTGCGGGATTCGGGGCTGGATTTTTACGCGTGCGGCGTAATTTATATGAAGACCGCCGATGAAGTCAAACGGGCGTTTGAATTTGCCAAGACCGTCGGTATTCGTGTTATTGTCGGCGTGCCCAATCATGAATTGCTGGATTTAACCGAAGCCTGCTGCAAGGAATACGATCTGGTGGTAGCGATTCATAATCATGGTCCCGGCGATAAGCTGTACCCGACGGCGGCGGGAGCCTATGAATTGATCAAAAATCGCGACAAGCGGCTGGGGCTGTGCATCGACCTGGGACATACGATGCGTTCGGGCATCAACCCTGCCGAGGAAATCGCCAAAGTTGCTGACCGGCTGCTGGATTTTCACTTTAAGGATGTCAGTGCCGCCGAGGCCAGGGGCGGTACGGTCGAAATGGGACGTGGGGTGATTGATATTCCCGCGGTGGTTCGGGCACTGGACAAAATCGGCTATGATAAACTTGCCGCGTTTGAGTATGAAAAAGATCAGGATGCTCCGCAGGCCGGGCTGGCTGAGTCGGTCGGGTATCTGCGCGGCGTCATCCGGACATTGCAGGAATAATCGCAAATCGATATAATCTCTGGCGACAAGAAAATTAGTTTGACCCAATTACTGTGGAGAAACCAGATGAAGAAAACAGCGTTTATGATTCTGACAGGATGTGTGGCAATGATATGCAGTTCATGTCAAAAGGCGTCGGCAAACGGAGCATCCTATTCGGTTACCCTGATGACGATGGACCCGGGACATTTTCATGCGGCGCTGGTCCAGAAGTCGATGTATCCGCAGGTCAATCCGAACGTGTATGTGTATGCTCCGGCCGGCGACGACCTCGAGGAGCATCTCAAACGTATCCGTGGTTACAACAGCCGGACAGAATCCCCCACTGCATGGAAACAACACGTTTATAGGGGCGCAGATTATCAGGCCAAGCTGCTGGAAGAAAAGAAAGGCAACGTGGTGGTACTGGCAGGCAATAACAAGCTCAAGACCGAATACATCAAACACTGTGTGGACGCCAGGCTGAATGTGCTGGCCGATAAGCCGATGTGTATCGACAGCAAAGGCTTTGAACTGCTGAAAAAGGCGTTTGAATCGGCCCAAGCCAACCATGTGCTGTTGTACGACATCATGACCGAACGGTATGAAATCACCACCATCCTGCAGAAAGAGCTGGCCCATACGCCGGAGGTCTTCGGGCAGCTTAAACCCGGCACCGAGCAGGATCCTTCCATTGTCAAGGAAAGCGTGCATCATTTCTCAAAGATGGTCTCGGGCAGCCCGCTGAAACGCCCGGCGTGGTTTTTTGACACGACCCAGCAGGGTGAGGGCATTGTCGATGTAACCACCCATCTGGTGGATTTGTCAATGTGGGAGGCCTTCCCCGAACAGGCCATTGATTATACCCGGGATATTCAGATCCTGTCAGCATGGCGATGGCCAACACGGATCAGCAAAGAGCAGTTTGCCAGTGTAACTCAGATGTCGGATTTCCCGGATTATCTGAAACCGCAACTGAATGCGGCGGGTCAACTGGAATGCTTTGCCAACGGTCAAATTAACTATACGCTGCGGGGCATTCATACCAAGGTCGCAGTCACCTGGGCATTTGAAGCCCCGGCCGGCGGCGGAGACACCCATTATTCGATTATGAAAGGTACCAAAGCCAACGTTATTATCCTGCAGGGGGCCGATCAGAAATACAAACCCGAACTGTATGTTGAGCCGGCTGAAGGCATCACGCCTGAACAGCTTCACAGCGCCCTGTTCAACACCATCATCAAGCTGCAGTCGAAATATCCGGGCATTATGGCCATCCGTGACAACAACCGCTTCAAAATCGCCATCCCTGAATCCTACCGGGTCGGCCACGAAGCGCATTTCGCTCAGGTCACGGAAAAATATCTTAAATACCTGGGCGAGGGCAAGCTGCCCGATTGGGAAACGCCTAATATGATTGCCAAGTATTACACAACCACCACTGCCTTGAGCATGGCTAAAACGGGCACTCCGCAGGACAGCAAGCCCGCAGCGGCAGACGTTAAATCGGGGATTCGCTTTGGCATTTGTACAGGCTCGGGCAACAGCACACTGCTCAAAGAGAACGGCTATGATTACCTTGAAGAAGGGGTTCAGTCCCTGCTGGCTCCCAAGGTTACCGATGAGCAATTTGCCCGGAAGGTGGCTCAGGCCAGAGACGCAGGCATTCCGATTTATGCCTGCAATGGTTTTATTCCGGCGGAGATGCCAGTGACAGGACCGGAGGCTCAACACGATGCGATTGTGAACTATTCCGAAACGGTTTTCCGCCGGGCTCAGGAAGCCGGCGTCAAGCGGATTGTCTTCGGCAGCGGCAAGGCCCGCCAGATTCCCGACGGGTTTGACCGTCAGCAGGCTCGCGGACAATTTGTGGACCTGCTTAAACGGCTGGGGCCCATTGCGGCCAGGTATGATGTGGTTGTCGTCATCGAACCGCTCCGGTCGGGGGAATGCAATTTTGTCAATACCGTAGCCGAGGCAACGGCGATTGCCAGGGAGGTAAACCATCCCAATATCAAGGTGCTGGCAGATTTTTATCACATGGCCCAGGAAAATGAAGGGCCGGAAGCAATCGTGGCTGCCGGAGCCATGCTGCAGCATTGTCATATTGCCGAAAAGGAAAAACGCACGGCGCCGGGAATCGCCGGGGACGATTTCACGCCGTATTTTAAGGCCCTGCGGCAAATCCACTATGCCGGCGGAGTCTCCATCGAGGGCGGCTGGGGAGAAGGGCTTCAACAGAATCTGGCCAAAGCGTTGGCCATCATGAAAACCCAGGTGATACCGCAGTAACCCTTTTTGCTGTAACGCCCGGGCTGTTACTTACGACTATTTCTGCTGATCGTTCTTTTCATCTGATGTGCATTTGGGTGCCGGCTGGGGGGTACCTCGGGTGGCCTGTCCATGCAGCACATCATTGGGGTCAAACCACATCGGGTCAATACAGATAAACCGGTCCCATGCGATATCCGGGCCTTTTTTCTGATGATAGACATGCCAGAGATTGCCCTGGGCATCTTTGGTAACGGTTCCATGTCCCGGCCCATAAACGTTTTCACTGCCATCGATGATGGGATTGCCGGGATATTTGGTAAACGGCCCCATGGGATTATCTGCGGTGGCATAGCCGACGCCATAAAACCGGGAATCCGCCCCGCTGCCGGAATACAACAGGTAATAGGTCTTTTTGTGCTTAATCATCCAGGGGCCTTCGTTGACCCTGCCGGAACGCCATTCCCAGGGCTGGCTGGGAACCATCAGGAGCTTCTTTTCGCCTTTGGGCTTGAGCGGCGATTCCATCGGCTGCACAAACAGCTGACCAACATCGGTGCAGTACAGGTAGTACTCGCCGTCGTCATCCTGAAACAGGTGAGCATCGATTACGCCGGGCAGAATGATGCCGCGGTCTTCAAACTTGCCGTCGGGCTTGTCCGCTACCGCTACACCAATGCGAAACGCCGCGGTATAATACATGTAAAATTTCTTGTCGGCTTTGTTATAAAACACATCGGGCGCCCAGACATTTTTCCCGCCAGGACGAAAGACCTCCGGGCCTTTGGTCCAGTGTACCAGGTCCGTCGAGGTATACACATGATAGCTGACATTGTTGCCCGTCGGGTACATATAGTACACCCCTTCGTACCATATCACCGTCGGGTCGGCCAGCCCCATTTCGGAAATCACAGGGTTGGTATAAGTTGCCTCCTCCGCCCTGCTCCAGCCGGACAGCATCAAAGCTCCCAATATCCATACCAAAAGCAATGTGTTCTGCATAATCCCACCTTGTTATCACAAATTATTGTCCGTTTTTGTAAAAAATCCACGCTCCTTTATTTATGACGCCGTCAGTCAGGATTTCTTGACATTATTTTACAGAAAAATCTGAGCAGAACACAAAAAACGTCCTGCCTTCGTAGACAGGACGTTTTGAAACCATGATTCAAATGAAGTCTATTCCCGTATAAAAGCCGTTAATACTTATCTGCACTGAATTTTTTCCCGCCGGAGAATCTCGCCCTGCAGGCTGATGGTAATATCTTCATACTCCATTGGGACCCCTGCCAGGGCAATCGCCGCCTGAGCAATCCGCCCCACTCCTGAACAGCACGGGACCTCCATGTGCACCACTGTCAGGCTGCGGAGGTGGTTATGGCGGATAAGCTGGGCCAGTTTGTCCACGTAGGCCCCGCAGTCATCCAGTTTCGGACAGAAAATGGCAATACTATGGTCTTTGAGCAGGGTCTGGTGAAAATCGCCCATCGCAAACGGTACACAGTCGGCCGCAAGCAGCAAATCCGACTCCATAAAATAGGGCGCCATCGGCGAAACCAGCTTTAACTGCACCGGCCACTGGGCAAGCTGCGACTCGGCCGGAGCCGAAGCGGTCCCGGCTACGGGCTTGGTTTCGGACACCTTCTTTTCGAAACTCTGCATCCGCATTCCCGGACAGACAAATTCACCCTTGGCAGCCTTGGGGGCCGACGGTGCGGCGGGTTTGACTTTGGTTTTTATCTGCTCCAGATAAGCGTGGGTTGCCTTTTCATCAAATTCGGCCGCTTCACGCTGTTCAATCGTGATCGCATTCTGCGGGCAATGTCCCAGACACGCTCCCAATCCGTCGCAATAGACTTCACTGACCAGTTTGGCCTTGCCGTTGACCATCTGGATGGCACCTTCGGCACAGGCATTGACGCACAGGCCGCAGCCGTTGCACTTATTTTCGTCGATTTTAACGATGTTTCGTATTGCCATGGTTCACTCATTAATCCATATCATAATCCGGAGTCGGAAATGACAGAATCTGACTCCCGACTCCGGATAGAATCTGATTACAATTATCCTGCTTTGTTCAGAATTGACTTGAGATCCTGTTCGACTGTGGTCGTCGGGGCAATGTTGAATTTCTCGACCAGCACATTGAGCACGTTGGGCCCGATGAACGCCGGCAGCGACGGCCCGACCTTGATATTCTGGATGCCCAGGTACAGCAGGGTCAGCAGAATACACACGGCCTTTTGTTCGTACCAGCTGAGCACCAGCGACAGCGGCAGGTCATTGACGCTGCAGTTGAATGCCTTGGCCAAAGCCACGGCAATCTGGATTGCCGAATACGCATCATTACACTGACCTATATCCAGCAGACGCGGAATGCCGCCGATATCACCAAACGGCAGCTTATTGAAGCGATACTTGCCGCAGGCCAGCGTCAGAATCACACAGTCATTGGGCACCGCCTGTGCAAAGTCGGTATAGTAATTCCGTCCGGGCTTGGCTCCGTCGCAGCCGCCAATCAGGAAGAAATGTCTGATCTTGCCGGCCTTGACTGCATCAATCACCGCCCCGGCCACACTCATCACGGTGTTATGACCGAAACCAATAGTAATTGTCTTTTCCGGCTCATCGGCAACAAAGCCTTTTTCCGCCAGAGCGGCCTGGATAACCGGTTCGAAATTCTTATCACCGACATGCGTTACACCCGGCCATGCCACCAGGCCAGTCGTGAAAATCCGGTGCTTGTAGCTGTCTTTGGGCCGCTGGATACAGTTGGTCGTCATCAGAATCGCACCGGGGAATGCATCAAATTCCTTGTGCTGATCCTGCCAGGCACCACCGTAGTTGCCGACTAAATGCTTGTATTTTTTCAGTCCCGGATAGGCACAGCACGGCAGCATTTCACCATGGGTGTACACATTGATGCCGCGGCCTTCAGTCTGCTTGAGCAGTAGTTCCAGGTCCTTCAGGTCGTGTCCGGATACCAGAATTGCCTTGCCCTTGACCGGAGTCACTCGTACCGTCGTCGGCTCGGGGTGTCCGTAGGTCCCGGTATTGGCGGCATCCAGCAGTTCCATCACCTTGAGATTGACTTGGCCAACCTTCATCGCCATTCCGACCAGTTCATTGACGTCAGTCGCCCTGGGACCGGTCAGGAAATCCAGCGTCTCATGAAAGA
The DNA here is from genome assembly GCF_050689095.1 of Anaeroglomus insulsum. Taxonomy (NCBI): domain Bacteria; kingdom Pseudomonadati; phylum Planctomycetota; class Phycisphaerae; order Sedimentisphaerales; family Anaerohalosphaeraceae; genus Anaeroglomus; species Anaeroglomus insulsum. The sequence continues at coordinate 161,672 of NZ_JBOGCL010000006.1, read as the reverse complement.
ATGCATAGACACCATCATCTTCTTTACCCAGAACCTTTGCATGGTCCGCATACGCCGCGGTACCCTTGAGTCCATAGGTAATCAATTCCTGTAATCCCGCCACATCCGCACCCAGCGTATCGAGTTTTTTGGCAATACTGAGCGCCTGAGCCTGAGCCTGCATTTCGGCCCGCGTCTTGGGGGCCTTCCATTGGGCTGCATCGGTCGGCTTATCCGACCCGCCTTTTTTGGCATATTCGGCCTGCAGGCGATCCTTAATCTGTCCGGCCGTGCCGATCAATGCCTCCAGACGGACGGGGTCGAAGTTCACATTGGTCACTGTGCTGAACAGCGCCTCGACCACAAATAAGTCCGCTTGTTTATCCACCACCCCCATGGCCCGCAGACGATGGGCATAAAACGCAATGCCTTTGGATGCATAAACCAGCAAGTCCTGCAGGTCTGCTGTTTCCGGGTCTTTGCCGCAAACACCCATCTTCGTGCATCCCTTGCCCATCGCCGTCTGTTCACATTGATAACAAAACATGTGTGTTCTCCTTTCGATAAAGGTCGTTATTTTTCGTATCGTCGTGGTTTATTAAGCCCGAATCATAATCAGCAGCATCTTGAATCGCTCCGACGCATACACCGAATGCGGGATATGGGCCGGCATAATCAGGACCTCGCCGGCCTTGACTTGATTCTCTTTGCCGCCGATGGTAAACACACCCTTGCCGTCAACGACCTGTACCGTCGCATGATACGGGGCCGTATGCTCACTGAGCGATTGGCCCTGGTCAAAGGCAAACAGGGTAATCGTCCCAACGGGCTTATCCAGCAGCGTCTTGCTCACTACCGAGTCGGCTGCATACTCAATCAGTCCGGCAAGCGGTTGGGCTTGCCCCAGCACACTGTCCAGCACAAAATTGCGTTCTTTACTCATGATTATGATTATTCTCCCATCGATTGCATCTGAGCGGCTTTGGCTCCGGCCACATCTGCCAGGGTTGTGGTTGTCAGATGATGTTCAATTTCGTTTTGCAGGCCAACCAGTTTTGGATGCAGCGGGCAGTGCCCCTTCATCGGGCACGAATATGGCCCCAGCAGACATCGATTGACACTAATAGGCCCCTGAATGGTTTCAATCAGATCCCGAAAGCTGATTTCTTTGGGGTCGCGAGCTAATTTAAAACCGCCTTTGGACCCGAGGGTGCTTTTGACAATCCCGGCCAGCTGAAACTTTTGAAGCAATTTACATGTAAGCGGATAGGGTACATTATTCTTCTTTGAAAGAACTGTGGCTGATAATGCTGACTGACTATTATATTCCATAGCCAGGTTCGCTGCCAGCCTTAATGCATAATCTGTATTTCGCCGTATCAAGTCCACTTTTATTCTCCAGGCACTACTAATATATGACTAATTTAGTCCTACTTGTTCGCAAAGTCAATCTTATTTTTGCAAAAATTTCAAATTTTTGATCTTAAGACACGATTTCCTGTTACCAGATATTATTTGTCTCGCTTTTCTATGAAAAGCATTGATTCGAACGCTAAGCTCTTAAATACTGGTTGGTACCCCTGCTCGCTGCAGACAAACATAACCCCTGACCACAAAAAAACTCCGCGGGTCGAACCAGGTCGGCCCGCGGAGAGGATTAAGCCTTTCTATCGAACAGGATTCAGAGCTTATCGCTTCTTAAGCCAGTTCGTCTGCAGGATTGAAAAATCTACCATGTCCACAATGCCGTTGTAATCAATATCCGCAGGATTAACCTCTGTCAACGGCTTCAAATATGGGTAGGTCTGTCCATTGCCGATCCCCCAGGTCGTAATAAAATCCCAGTTGGCCGCAGTAAAGGTTGACAGCGCCATCATGGCCTCAGTATTGAGGCCCTTGATACCCGTTGCAGTCCCTTCCCCCACTGCATTGCTGCGGCCGCAGGTCTGGATATTCCAGAAGCAGCCGGCAAATGAACCAGCCTGATTCGTGCCGGCGATTCCTCCGACACCGCTGATACCGCTGATGGCACCGACAGCATAGCAATCCTTCATTACCCCTTCATGACCACCCATCAGACCACCAACATAGTCGGTCCCGCTAACCGCATCGGTACCATAGCAGGCGGTGATTGTTCCGCCTTTATTATACCCAACCAGACCGCCAACATAAGTCTCGCCATGAACCGAGCCGGTCACAAAACACCCCGTGATCGAGCCGCCCCAAGAGAACCCCGCCAGCCCGCCGATATACTGCCCCTTGCTGGATAGAGTAATATTTTTCAGCCCCAGATTCCGAATCGAGGCGTTTCGGAGACATCCAAACACACCAACATAATTCACCGCAGCAGTGGTGGTAAAGGACAGATTATAAATGGTATGGCCGTCACCGTCAAAGCTGCCAGTGAATTCATTGTCTGCGGTACCAATAAGGCGATATTGCGTGCCCGTATAAATCGACATATCAATATCCGCCATCAGTTTGAAATGCTTGCCCCAGTCCGCAGAATTGGCCCCAATGGCATTCATCTGTTCGGGGGTATAGATCAGATATGGATCCTGCGTTGTGCCGCTGCCTCCACCATAACCGCTGTTATCCTCATTATACGGCTGCCAGAACAGGCGAGGATAATCATTGCTCACCATCCGCCAGTCTGCCGCATCGCCATCGGTATCGGTGAAATCCCATCCCGCTGCGACATAATTTGCAATCTTCATCATCTCCGCTGTGGTCAAACCGGTTACATTGCCCTGGGAGCCATCACCTGTGCCACTGGACTGCCTGCTGGTTGTAACATCCCAAAAACACGCCGCAATGGAACCGGACTCATTGGCCCCGACCAATCCGCCAGCCTGTGCCGCACCGGTGACCTGTCCTGTCGCATAACAGCCCGACACGGTTCCATCATTACCGCCAATTAAACCACCAACACGGGTATAGGCTTCTGCTGTCCCGCACGTCAGACCGCAGGCATAACAAACCGAAATCAGCCCCTCAAGATTGTATCCCACCAGGCCACCGACATTACGGTATCCCGTAACAGCCCCCGCAGCAAAGCTGGAGGCGATGGAGCCTTCAAGCATCCCGCCGGCCAGACCGCCAACACATCGTGCTCCGGTAACCGCTCCAAGTGCAAAGCAGGTCGAAATCGTCCCGGATTTGTTGTACCCGGCCAGGCCGCCAATATAATCCGTTCCCTTGACCAACACATCCGCTCGGCCCAGAGTCAACTGGCCTGAGTGTTGTCCGACAACCCCGCCGACATAATAATAGCCGCTGACTGAACCACTGATCTGACAATTATAGAGCGTACCGGCATTTTGCCCAACCAGCCCGCCGACATACTGTCCGCTGGAAGAAATCTGAACATTATCCAGGCTGATGTTTTTGACAGCACCGTTTTTGATATATCCGAACAATCCCACGTTATCGACAAGTCCCGATGTGATATACGTCAGATTGCGGATGACATAACCATTGCCGTCAAAACCGCCGCTAAACGGTGTTACGGGATTACCAATAATACGATATTGTGTACCGGTATAAATGGACATATCAATGTCTGCCATGAGCTTGAAAAATCTGCCCCAGTCCGCGGGATTGGCTCCGATGCTGTTCATTTGCTCGGCTGTCCAGATTTGATAGGGGTCGCTATCCGTGCCCCGACCGCCGCCATAAGGCTCCCAAATCAGCCGAGGATATGACTTGTTGGGGACCTGCCAGTCTGCCGCATCGCCGTCGGTCGTCGAAAAATCCCAGCCGGCTGAAGCAAATGGCGTAACCGTCTTCATGGCCGCGGTACTCAACCCTGTCGCTCCCGTCAGCGTTCCGCCGCCAATGCCGACACTCCGGCCGCTGGCCTGCATGTCCCAGAAGCTTGCATTGACCTGTCCATACAGATTGGCCCCGACCAGACCGCCCACCTGAGCTGCACCCGTTACAGTGCCTGCCGCAAAACACATTGCGACCGTCCCGTCGTTGGCTCCAATTAATCCGCCCACTCGTGTATAGGAATCAGCCGTTCCCTTGGTCGCCCCCATGGCATAACAATTCGCAATCGATCCGTTAAGATTATATCCTACCAGACCGCCAACATTGCGGTATCCATTCACCGCCCCTGTCGCATAACAGGCACTGATGGTACCGTAATATGCTCCGCCAGCCAGACCACCGACACATCGAATGCCGGTGATTGACCCGGTTGCAGAACCCACCGTAATGGTACCGTATTTGTTATATCCCGCCAGACCGCCTATATAATCCGTCCCCACCGGCGAAACCATGGAATCGCAGTCATGAATTACCCCCGAATTCTGCCCTGCAATGCCGCCAACATAATAATACCCGCTGACTGAACCACTGGCCTGACAGCCCGTTATGGTCCCGCCATTCATTCCGACAATCCCGCCGACATATTGCCCGCCGGTGGACAATTGTACATTGGTCACCACCAGATTCAAAATGGTTCCACCGGAAACATGGCCAAATAGGCCAACATAATCCACATAACCGCCAGTTTTGTAAGTCAGATTACGGAGCGTCCTGCCATTCCCGTCAAAGCTGCCGGTAAATGGCGTCCCGGCATTCCCAATGATCCGATATTGTGTCCCCGTATAAGCCGACATATCTACATCAGCCATCAGTATAAAATGCCTGCTCCAGTCACCAGCATTAGCCCCAATACTATTCATCTGTTCGGCCGTCCAGATTTGATAGGGGTCACTGACCGTCCCGCTGCCTCCTCCATAGGTAGCCGCTCCAGCCAGAGAAGACATTAACATCACAACGCTCATCACTCCTGCCAGAAACAATCGCATAGACATAAAAAACCTCTTAATACTAATGGTGCTGACATTATCCATGCCTTGTCGTCGCATCCAAACGGCAAGACAAACCCTGTTTTAAGCATACTCCCCTGTCTGTTTTGCTGAACTCTGCTGTTGCTGCGTGATTATTCTGCCCCGACACAATCCCCATCCTGTGTTTGCATCCGTAGAATAATCGACCAATACCTGTTCCGCACATCCAAGCGGGTTATCCATCCTGGATCACGGTCATTCTTCGACCCCAGACAGCAATCCTCTTCTTACGAGGCGATGATTCGGTTTGCATATTGCAAAACAAAGCGTCTCATCCTGCCGCCGTGGGTATAGCCTTCCGGCATCAGCGGCAGCCATGCTATCTACAGAGATTTCCCTACCTGACCAGAGAAATTTCTACTTATCCTGTTTGAGCCATTCAGTGCCGGCCTAATAACATACGACAACCGCTTGCACCGGATATTCCCTGACTGACAAAATAACACCAGTTGCGACTATAACAGAATAGTATTTGCAGTCTATTAGGCAATGCAGTATATGCGTGGTTCGATGATATTCCAGAGGCAAGCTTATCCCCCACGACCCGACTGTCGTAGTCCACTTGATCCGCCCAAAGCCCCGATAAAAAATACAGGCATAGAGCAACACCCCCTCCCTTATGCACTGCTCGCCTGACTTCGAGCACGTTCTTTTCCGTCATAAATAGTACGTTTATGACTCTTCTCATCCCATCCTCCAGAGGTCTTTTTTTCTCCAAAAAAAGACTTGTACCATCATATCGGCAACAGCCGGCTTGAATCAACACATTTTTTTATCGTTTTTTAAGGTTTTTATAGGTCTTTTTGCAAATGGACTGGAATGCACTTATTGTTTGGGTACACATTATTTTATGGCCTATTACGACCTTTTTTGTACACATAAACTTGCTCTAAAAGAGCCCTATTCCCAATTGTGCCAAGTCATCATTGAAGATGATTACCCTTTTACAGGAAAAAGGTGTTAAAATTAGGCAGATATCGTGTGTACTATACTATAATGCACTATAGTCAACACCACAGTATTTGCGTAGGCCTGAGGGCGGTTTTGTTGAAAACGTCTTAACTTCTTTATTTTAAATATATTAAGACCTCTTTCAGACAATAAAAACGTCTGTTTTCGTCTTCAGAGAGCAAGGGATTTGCCCGATAGACATAGATATATTACTAAATTTATGAAAAAAAGACCGATTTGTGTTCTAATCTGCGGCAAAATCAGCCTGTATTAATAGCAGATAATAATGAATTCTTATTTCAAACGGGGATGTATTATGCGGACAACCGTATTGTTATCGTTTGTGGTTTGCTTTTTAGTGTTGAGCCTGGGGGGAAATGCCCAACTGGTCCATCGGTACAGCTTTTCCGGCAACGTGAATGATTCGGTGGGGTCAGCCCACGGGACCCTGATTAACAACAATTCCGCGGCGGCTTTTACCGGCGGGGTGTTGGAGATGGGCAACTCCAATCTGCCCAATTCCAACAGCACGGCAATCAATTATATAGATTTGCCCAATGGAATGATTTCTTCGCTGGGTACGGCGGCGACTTTTGAGGCCTGGGTAACCTGGCACGGCCCCTCGTGGTCGAGCTGGCAGCGAATTTTCGATTTTGGCACCAGCGGTGCGGGGGAAAACCAGTCGGTCGATTCCAGCAATTCTGCCTATATGTTCCTGACGCCGCGGTCGGGAGCAGGTACCTATCGATTCGGACACCGCAGTGATATTTCGATGGGCGGGCCGGTGGAATATGTGATCGATGGAACGATATTGCCTGTCAACCAGCAGGTTCACGTGGCGCTGGTCTGGAACGATGTGACCGGACTGGTGAGAATGTATTTAAATGGACAGCGGATTACAGAGGGAACAACTCTGTTTTTACTGTCACAACTGCCGGATGTGAACAACTGGCTGGGACGTTCGCAATGGCCCGATACGGGTTTCCACGGCAGCTATAACGAATTTCGGATTTACTCAATCCCCTTTAGTGATGAGATGGTTCAAGCCAGCTATCAGGCCGGGCCTGACAATCCCATTATCAATTTCGCCCTGCCGTCCAACCCGAATCCTTCGCACCTTGCCACGATCGGCACTATGAGACCGACGCTGACCTGGCAGTCGGATTCCAATCCAAGTATTGTCGGGCATCGCGTTTATCTGGGTACAAATTCGACTGCAGTGTTGAAGGCTACCCCAGCATCGACAGGAATTTATCAGGGAACCCAAACGCCGGGCAATGAGAATTTCACCCCGGCCGGCGAACTGGCGATGGACCAGACATATTACTGGTGCATCGAGGAAGTCACCATTACCGGCTATACCTTCAAAGGCCCCATTTGGAGTTTTAAAACCGCCAACCTGAAAGCTCACGCCCCGCAACCGGCAAATGGAGCAGCGGGGCTTTCGGTTGGGCGTGTAACGCTGCAATGGGAAGCGGGACAGGGGGCCATCGGCCATCGGATATTGCTGGGCAGCTCACCGGCGACGCTTGCGGTGGTTGAAAATAATTCCGTCCAGACATCGTATGAACTGGAAAACCTTGACTTTAAAACCGTTTATTACTGGCGAGTGGATGAGATTTTTGCGTCCACGGTCATCCCGGGCGATGTATGGTCGTTTTCGACGCTGGAAAAACCAGTCGCCTGCATTCCGGGAGATCTGGACGGCAACTGCATCGTGGATTTAAATGATATGCTGCTGTTCAGCGAGGCCTGGCTTTCGAATGTGAATTGCAGTGCCTACGACTGCCCCGACCTGGACCAGAACAATAGGGTTGACATTGCGGATCTGTCGGTGGTTTCGTCGAACTGGCAGGATTCGCGAAAACCGCTGGTCGTTATCAACGAAATTCATTATCACCCTGACAACAACAAAGAACCGGTAGAGTTTATCGAACTGTTTAATGCCGGGGCACAACCGATCGACCTGAACGGCTGGAAACTGGAGGATGCGGTCAGTTATACCTTCCAGGGTGTCCCCGTCATGGCGCCGGGGGAGTACGTGGTCGTCTGTCAGTCGCCGGCAGCCTTTGCGGCAAAGTTTAAGCGGACGGCATACGGCCCCTTCGAAGGCAAACTGAGCAACGAAGGAGACCGTATTGTTCTGCGTGACGCCACAGGCAGCAAAATTGACGAGGTAGAATATAAAGGCGAGTTTCCGTGGCCGATTGCTGCCAACGGTGAAGGGGCATCCATGGAATTAATTAATCCGTACCTGGACAATAACCTGGGCGGAAGCTGGCGGAGTTCAGGGTATCATAATGCCCGGCCGGAGTATGCCTATGGCACACCTACACCGGGCTTGCAGAACAGCGTGTACGCCCTGAATGCAGCACCGCAGATTCGGCAGGTCAATCATGAACCGAAACAGCCGGCGGCAGGGACACCAATTGTCGTTACAGCCAAGGTGACCGACCCTGACGGCGTCAAGCGGGTCAGCTTAAAATATCAACTTGTATTGCCGGGTGCATATATTCCGGCATATCTGCCGATAGCGATTCCATCGCTCGTCAGCAATCCCTATCAGGATCAGCCGGTCAATCCGGAATTTGAGAATCCGGCCAACTGGAGCACCTTAACGATGGTCGATGATGGAACCGGCCAGGATGCGGCGGCCAAAGATGCAATTTACACCGCGGTGATTCCGGCCCAGGCAAACCGGGTTCTGGTACGATATCGCATCGAGGCCGAGGATAATCAAAGCCATGCTATTCGTGTGCCTTATGCCGATGATGGGGCACTGAATTTCGCCTGTTATGTGTATAACGGAGTTCCACCTTATGTTGCCAGCAAGGATTCAGTACATCCTGACGGCCCGGGACATGTGTACAGCACGGACATCCTGACCTCCATTCCCGTTTATACCCTCATCACGCGCAGTTCGGATTTCTATATGTGCTGCGGTTACGACAGCGCTGACCGAATCGACCAGGGATCGACGGCGGCCAATGTTCAGGATGCCGGGCAGGCATACAACTGGGAAGGGGCTTTCGTGTATGAAGGCGTCGTTTATGATCATATCGGCTATCGGCTCCGCGGAGGCAATGGACGATACAACTATGGGCTGGCCGGCAAACGGTCGATGAAAATGCGATTCAACCGCGGTCATTATTTCCAGGCTCGTGATATTTACGGCAATCCGTTCCCGTCCAAATGGCAGCATTTGAATACCGGCAAGCTGTTCGGCAATCAAATTTCCGGCGGTTATCGCAATTATCCGTATGGTGTCAATGAAATCATGGATTATATGCTGTTTAATTCCGTCGGGGTTCCGGCGCCCGAGGCGTGGTGGTTCCATTTCCGCGTTGTGGATGGGGCACAGGAAGCTCCCGCCACAACCAATGGGCAGTACGAAGGGGATTTTCACGGACTTTATCTTGCGTTTGAAAATTACGACGGTGCCTTTCTGGAACGGCAGGGTCTGCCCAAGGGCAACCTGTACAAGCTGTCCGACAAGATTTATGAAGGCCTGCGTCAATTACGCTATCAGGGGCCAGAGGCGGTCAGTGATGCCTCAGACTATGAAAATATCCGATGGAATCTCAAGCATACCGCAACGGCGGATTTCATCCGCAACTATATGGATTGCGATGAATGGTACCGCTACCATACCATCACCGAAGCGATACGGCATTACGATGTCTTCTCCGGGGCGACATGCATCCATTGTCTGAAAAATATGGCATGGTATTTCCTGCCGGAATATACCGCCCAAAACAATTATCTGGGCAGGCTGTGGTTTATGCCGTTTGATGTGGACGACACGTGGGGGCCCTACTGGAACCAGGGTGTTGATCACGGCAAGGCGGCAATTTATGACCAGGAATATCTGGGCGGACTGACGCAATATACCATTCAGCCGGAAAAAGCACCGCTCAAACAGGAATACCGCAACTACATCCGCCATTTTCGGGACCTGCACTGGCAGCCGGATATCATCAATGGGATGATCGATGAGCTGGCCAATGTCATCAAGGATTTTGTGCCCGCCGATCGGGACCGCTGGCGGCTGGATTCTTCCGTTCCGGGGACCCCCATCGACAATGGTCCGCTGGAGACCAATATCGCCATTATGAAGCAGTTTGCCTGGACCAGCGGAGTCCAGGGCTGGCCGGGTACTGCAGCCAATCTGGACAACCTGGCCAACGCCGAAGGGGACGGTGCCGCGCTTCCGGCCACACCGACGATCAGCTATATTGGAACCAGCGGTTATCCCATCAACGACCTGCGGTTCCAGACCAGCGCCTTCAGCGATCCGCAGGGTAACAACACCTTTGCGGCCTTGAAATGGCAGATTGCCGAATACGCCCTGAATTATGATCCAAATCCGATGGATGAGGTAATCCTGATCAATCAGAATGCGACATGGAAGTATGTCAAGGGAACCCGGGAACCATCCTCCCCCATGGAACAGTGGCGTCTGCCCGGCTACAGCACAGATGACTGGCTAAGCGGCAAAACCAGCATTGGTTTTGGAGACAATGATGACAACACGGTTCTTGCGGATATGCAAAACAATTACAGTTCCATCTATTTACGGAACACCTTTGATATTGGAGACAAGTCCAAAGTGCAGAGTCTGAAGCTGCATGTATATGTCGATGACGGCTGCATTATCTGGATTAACGGCACGGAAGTCAAACGGCTCTATTGCAGCGACGGGGTCAAATATTTTGACAGCGTGACAAACACCGTCGATCACGAGGCGACCAGTTATGAAGAAGTGACTTTGGAGGCTCCCTACGATTATCTGGTCAATGGAACCAATGTCATTGCCGTCCATGCCATACAGGTAACCAAAGGAAGCTCTGATTTTTCCATTGACGTCAAAGTCACCGCCACGATCGGGGACATGACCGTGAACATTCCGAATTTGTCTAGAAGCAAGTATGAAATCAATCCTGTCTGGGAAAGCGGCGAACTGACGAATGCTGCAAATCTGCAAATCCAGATTCCGGGCCATGTGGCCAGACCCGGGCGAACCTACCGCGTCCGCTGTGCAATGAAGGACAACACCGGACGGTGGAGTCACTGGTCCAATCCTGTCCAGTTCGTCTCCGGCCCCGCCATCGGCGCCGATATCCTGAATTATCTGCGCATCAGCGAGGTGATGTACAATCCGATGCCCGATGCCAATGGCACCTATGACAAAGATGACTACGAATTTATCGAGCTGACCAATATCAGTCCGACTCAAACCATCGATTTGTCAAATGTATCAATTGTCAATGGAATTACCTTCTCTTTTGCCGGCAGTGCAGTAACCTCGCTGGGACCCAAGGAGTATGTCCTGGTGGTCAAGAACAAGGCAGCCTTTGAATCCCGTTATCCGGGATTGTCGGGCAAGATAGCTGGGGTTTACTCCGGCCGACTCAATAACGACGGCGAGACCGTCGAGATATCCGACACCTGGAATGGCACGGTGGTCGCCTTTACCTACAACGACGGTGACGGCTGGCCGCAGGCCGCCGATGGTGCCGGCCATTCGCTGGTGCCACGGGACTGGTGGGCGATGGAAGACCAGCAGGCAGGCATCCTGGATTATGCCGGAAGCTGGAGACAAAGCACCTATCGCGGCGGTTCGCCGGGCACCGAAGACCCGACGGCCATCACCGATGTGGTGATTAATGAATTCATGGCTCATACCGATTTCAGCAGCCCTGCCTATCCGGGCTATGACAGCAATGACTGGATCGAGCTGTACAATACCACGGCATCCCCCATTGGACTGAATGCCGACTGGTATTTAAGCGACAATATCGAAAATCTGAAAAAATGGGCTTTGCCTGTCGTCACGATTGCCGCCAAAGGAATGCTGACCTTTGACGAGATTAGCGGATTCCACAGTCCGATTACCAAAGGCTTTGGACTGGACAAGGCCGGCGAGAGAATTTTCCTGTCGTATCTGCCGGGCAATGCCAGCGACCGTGTGGTCGATTGCCTCCGTTTCCGAGGACAGGAAAACGGCATCTCACGCGGACGGTATCCGGACGGCGGTCATTACTGGTTCCGTATGTATGGCTCCAGGAATACAGCCAATACCCTCCCGATTTCCGATGTGGTGATTTCGGAAATCATGTATCACCCGACCGAAGGCAGTACCAACGATGAATATATCGAACTGTATAATCCAACGCCGGCGTCAGTGCCGCTTTACAGTGCCGACGGGTCTGGTGCATGGCGGCTGGATAATGCCATCTCATTTACATTCCCGGCGGCGATGTCGCTGGCGGCGGGGGCGAAGATTGTGATTGTGCCATTTGACCCAGTCGCTGAACCGGCTCGACTAAACGCATTTGAGGCCGCATACCATTGCGACCTGACTGCGGGAGTCGATGTCTTTGGGCCCTGGGTCGGCGCCCTGTCTAACGGCAGCGAACGGCTGGCACTGGAAAAACCGCAGGCTTCCGATGATCCGCTGAATCCGGCTGCGATCTCCTGGATTCTGATCGACCAGGTCAGCTATAGCGATTATGACCCCTGGCCGGTTGGAGCAGATGGATCTGGCCATTCGCTGACGCGGCTGAATCCGGACAGCGCCCCGTATTGCGGCGATGATCCGGCCAACTGGACGGCGACAACTCCCACACCCGGACAGTAACAGCGTATTTGCCATGGATGAATATTCAATGAGACCTATACGGATTCCGTTTGATGCTTCCCGTTTCGTCGCGGCCAAGTACAGCAGCTTGAATCACGTGCTTCTTTTGCTCGCGGAATAATCATAGCCGTTGGGTATCAAACCAAAGAAGCCAAATCGGCCCAAAGACCGGTTTGGCTTCTTGATTTTGTGCAGAATTGCACCGGTTAATTTTGAGGCGTCAGAAGGATATAGTCCAGGCCGAACATATTGCGCTGGATGGCCTTGGGATTGGCCCCGACAATTTTGACCTCAAGCTGATTGACGCCCTGTTCCAGGTGACAGGTACCGAGAGGGATTTCTCCCGTGATGACCGTTGGATGATACAGGTCGATTTTTTCGGTGAGTAATTTGCCATTGACTGCGATGGCAATCATACCATAATCGTTGGCTTTAGTCAGGGCTGCGGTCATGGCATAGAGGCCGGCTTTGTCCACGGAAAAATCGAGGGTCAGCGTATCGCCTTCGTTGGCGTCTATCCACCAGAGCTGTTTATTGCCGCTCCAGTCAAATTGGGCTGCCGATTGAATTTCAGTTTTGCCGCCGGTTGTCTGGTGAATCCGCATGGCTTCGCCTTCGAGTGCACCTTTGACGCGTTTAATCTCGACGACATCGTCCTGAATGAGGGCAACCTTGCTGCGGGCTTCTTCGGGCATAGGCTGGATATTGGCAGTCGCACCGGGGCGGGCATACCAGAACATTGTCGGGGCGTAATTCACACGGGTCTTGGCCCAGTGCCATAGTTCCATATCAAATTGCAGCGAGGTGGTGAATGGAATTGCATCGAGTGCACGATAACGCACATTGACTGAAAAACCGCTCTCAAAATTACCGGCACCGATGGGTTGGGCATGAAAGGCGGACTGGAAATATTCCGGCCGGCACCAGGCATAGCCGTAATAATCTTCGGTGCCTGTGCCGAAATGCGAGGGGAATGTTTCGCCGTCAACATAAATCTTTTCATCACCTTCACCCCACCATGCAGCAGCCCCATTGAAAATCGCCAGACTGTCGCCGACATAGACGCCCTGTCCGGTCACCTTGATCCAGTTCAGATCAAAGGCCCCCTGGTCCTGAGCCTTGGTATTGGAGCAGGTCTGAATTTTGCTCCACTGTTTCCAGGCGGCATGAAAATACATGCTGCGATGGTCCCAGGTCCACGGTTTGGTTTGGACCTGGAGTTTTTCATCCCGAACAATCTGCTCACCCAGGTTATGCAGCTTAATCAAAGCGGATCGCTGATACGGCATCGGCCAGTAACAGGACATCGTTCCATCTTCGGAGACTTCGGTGTACCAGGTTTTATACGGTTTACCCTGGTAGCCAATCCCAAAAAAGTCGCCCACCGGACACCAGACAGTCCGGGTATCATCCACTATCATCTCCAAAACCGTGGAACGCAGGGCCTGCGGCAGATTTTCCGCTTTCAGTTTCACTGTGAACGCAACGATGGCCTGGGGACTTGTGGAATCCAAGGCAAGTGTTGAACTGCCGCCTGCAGGCATATCAATTGGAACATGACGATGAGAACGATTATCCACTTCAGGCCGGAGAGATTGACTCAGTTGCGTCTGGGTTTTGGCCAGAACCGCCCGGGCCGTTTCAAGCTGATCCATTGAAAATGACTGGACTGAGGTACCCGCGGCGTAGGTGCGGTAATTGATCTGATAATACAGCGCTTCGCCCTGATGAGCCCCTTCATCGACAGGGGCATCGGTCTGATACGTAATTTTACAATGTTGGGCATAGGGAATCGGCAGATAGAGATTGTGGCCGCGCTGCTCATACGGAGTCTGGGGCGATACCCCCTCCGACAACGGAGCCCCTGTCAGCAAACCTCCATCAAGAACGCTCTGAATCGGGCCTTCGATGGCAGGCTTTGGGCTGCCATCCAGATAAAACCGCAGGATTCCGTTGGTAAACGGCTTTCCGGCAGGGCCATGCCAGGTCGCCCAGAAACGGACCACAGCACCGGGGCCGGCGGTATCCATCAGAACATATTCTTTTCTACCGGCTGTGTGTTCGGTACGGAGAAAATAGCTGCGGTCCATATTGGCCCACCAGGTTGGCGAATTCGGGGTATCGGAGTGACGGTCATAGCTGCTGAACTGTTTGCAGGTATAAGCGGGCTCGGGGAATCGGGCCAGTGCGTCTCGGTTAATCATCTCCTCCAGCAATGAACGGAATGTGATGGGTGGATTCCCGGCAGCGTGAACGGATTGCTGCAGTCCAGCAACGACACACAGAAGCAATGTAATCAGCCTTGCGTATTCCATGCCAGCCTCTGATCAATATCTGTTTTGCTCCCCCAAACCACTGTGACCTCGGCTTGTTCAGGTTGCCTGGCAGCAACACTTCTGGCCAGACACTCCGCATGAGACCGGGGGTGATACGGCTTGGGCATGAACAATGATTTGCCAAACAGCCCACCGATATCCAGGTTCACACATTAGCCGGCCTTACGGTGTTAATCAGTCCTTTAAGGCCTCTTGCACGGCCTTGAGCAATTCCGGACTGGACGGATCGACCTCAGAGGGATACCGAGCGAGCGTTCTGCCGTCTTTGCCAATCAGATATTTGGTAAAGTTCCAGCCGATAGGCTTGCCAAATTCGCCATTTTCCTGCGGGCTGGTCAGATACTGATAGAGAGGATGAATATCCTGCCCGGCCACGGATATTTTGGCAAACATTGGAAAGCTGACATGATACTGCGTCGTGCAGAAGGTTTTAATCTGGGCATTGGTTCCCGGCTCCTGTCCGCCGAAATTATTGGCGGGAAATCCAAGGATAACCAATCCCTGGTCTTTATACTTTTCGTAAAGCGTCTGAAGGCCGGCATACTGTTTGGTATAGCCGCACTGGCTGGCGACATTGACAAGCAGAAGCACCTTGCCCCGATACTGCGACAGAGCAACAGGTTTACCGTCAATATCATCCAGTGTAAATGAATACAATTTGCTTTCGCCGCTGACGGCATACAGGGCCGTGCGCGCCGTGATGAACAGCGTTTGGTGGTCTTTTCCGCCAAAGCAGACATTGGACGGCGTCTGGGGCACTTCGATGGTTTGAATCAGGGTGCCGTCAGGGGCATAGACGGTTACCGCCCTGCCCGTCAGATAGATATTGCCGTAGCGATCGATGGTCATGCCGTCGGAGCCTTGCGGGGCGAACAGCTTTTTATCGGATAACGTGCCATCGGGATTAATTTTGTACACAAAGGTTTTATTTGCACCATGGTCGGCGACATACAGGGTCTTGCCGTCGGGAGTTCCAATCAGGCCGTTGGGCCGGACCATATCATCAATCACCCGGATGAGCTTTTTCCGGTCGGGGGACAAGTAATAGACATGTTCACCATCTTGCGGTAAATTGCCCCGCTGGCCGTAGCGGGGATCCGAAAAATAAATGCCGCCTTTGGGGGTAATCCACAGATCGTTGGGACTGTTAAATGGCTTGCCCAGGTATTGGTCGGCCAGTACCGTTACAGTGCCCTTGGGGTCGATGGAAACCATCCGCCCCTCGCCGCCGGCACAGGCAATTATATTGCCCTTGCTGTCGAAAAACAGTCCGTTGGCACCGCCGCTATTTTCCATAAATGTCGAGAGCTTGCCATCGATCGACCATTGATGGATTCGATTGTTGGGGATATCTGTAAAAAAAACATTGCCCTTGCTGTCTGCGGCGGGACCTTCGGTAAAGCTGAACCCCTCCGCAAGGAGTTTGACAGGTTTGTCGGGAACCGCCAGACAGAAATTGGGATCTTTGGTTTTCGCGGCAGACGGGGACACCTGGGCATATACAGTACCGCAATACAGAACCACCAATAACACCATCACCTGACCTTGTATTTTTGTCTTCATACTACGCCCTTTCAAAAAATGGTTAGCCTTATTGTAGCCATTGTACCTAAAAAACAAACTTATTTCTTGACATTTTACAGGCGGCTTTCTATCCTGTTAACCTATGTTCCGAGGGTGGAACCGACCTCTGTTTCACATGTCAAACCTAAGCCCTTCTTTAACTATCTTATTAACAATGATTTAGTAAAGGAATTGGCGTATGGTAACTACCGAAATTCAACCTGCTCAGGGACTCTTATTTTCTGAACCAGCCTGGTCGGAAACCGGGGTCTGGTGTGAACTGGCCGAGGGAATTGATCCTGCCGAGTGGGCGTATTTGTGCCGGTATCTGGGCAGTCTGACGCCGGGGCAGTTCAAAGCGGCTCGCAAACGATTATTCGCAAATCCCGACAGCCTGATAAACCGTTTCAAGCAATTGTTTTCTTTTCAGGCCCATCAGGTCGAGGGCGTACCGCCGGTATGTCTTGGGCCGGAGGGATTGCCGCGATAGGCACAACAAAGTGTGTCCACGATGGACGGAGAAAACCATATATAGATTATTGGTTCTTCGTTCGGCGAACTTCCATCGCTTGATCTGCTCCGGCAACCAGCAGACCAAACAAAAATCCGCCGATATGAGCCAGCCAGGCAACACCGGAAGCCCCCCCGGCAACATCAAGGACGCCATGGATGCACTGAAGCACCATCCAGAATCCCAGGTAAACCCATGCTGGGATATCGAAGATACGAAAAAACATCAGGGTCTTGATCTGTGCCACAGGGAAATACACCAGATACGCCCCCATTACCCCGGCAATGGCTCCGCTGGCCCCCACCAGCGGAATCGATGAATGTAAATTAAACACAGCATAAAACAGGTTGGCACAGATTCCGGCGGCCAGATAAAAAATAATAAACTTCAGTCCGCCCAGACGGTCTTCGACATTGTCAGCGAACAGCCACATGAAAAACATATTGCCGATCAGATGCAGCCAGCCGCCGTGAAGAAACAATGACGTAACCAGGCCGATACCAAAAAGCTTGAGCGGAACGAATGCAAACCGGTCCAGGCAGGCCTGGCTTGAACAAAGTTCAAATGTCATCAGTAAAAAAATGATTGTACACAGACCAATCAGGCCCAGCGTCACAAAAGGAATCCGCCGGCGGGGCGTATCATCATACAGCGGCAAGATAATGCGCGGCGCCAGAAAGAAGTACGGCATAGGACTGTTCAGCGCCTCGGAAAGCCCATCCAGGTCCTGAAAGGGTCTGCTTTTGACCAGCAATTCGCCTATGGCCTGGACGCGGGGGTCTTTTTTCAGATGAGACGCAACCCGCTGGATTTCGCCGGCATCAGTCCAAACCCCGCCGCATTGCAGACAGCGATCCAGAAAGATATTGGAGTCATATGCATAATTGAATTGCTTCATCGTCACATTACAGCGAGGACAGATTCGGGTTGAGGACAGGTCTTTTCCCCCCACCGCTTTCCGCGGCTTATACAATGTCAGTTTATCGACAGACTCCACCTCGTTTTCGAGTGCTTTGGCAAATCCAATCAGCTCGCCATCGTCGAACCAGATTCCTTTGCATTTGAGACAGACATCCAGAGTAAATCCTCTGGATTTGACTGTTCGCAGCATAGTTCGGCAGACCGGGCAGTCCATCATATGTCCTCACCCCTAAAACCGATCTTTTCGCCGACGCAGTTCTGCAAAGACCTGTTCATCCGGAGCATCAAAAAGCTTCAGACTGCCCCGAATGTCCGGCGACTGGGTCCGCAGAAACGGATTGGTCTGTTTTTCAAATCCGATCGAGGATGGAATCGCGGCAAGTGAACCCTCGCGATCGAGCCTATCCAATTGCCGACGAATCGCCATATTATCCGGTTCGATCGTCAGAGCAAACCGCATATTATCCACCGTATAATCATGGCCGGGAAACAGGAGGGTGTCATCAGGCAACGCCGCCAGGCGATGGAGTGAATCAAACATCTGCTGGGCAGGGCATTCAAACAGCCTGCCGCAGCCGCAGATAAACAGGGTATCGCCGGTAAAGACCGCCCCCTTGCCGCCGCCGTCAGGCTCCAGATAATAACACACACTGGACGACGTATGCCCCGGCGTTGCAATCACACGAATTCGAAAACCGCACATATCAAAAAGCTGATTATCCTGGACAACAAGGTCAATTCCAGGCGTTCGCCGCAAATCGCTTCCCAGCACGCTGCATCCGGTCTTCTTTTTCAGCTGCATCACGCCGCCGGTATGGTCGGAATGACCATGGGTCAGCAAAACATGCGTCAAAGTCAGTTTCGCTTGCTCCAATAAGGTCAATACCGGCTCCGCCTCGCCAGGGTCAATCACTGCGCAGCGGGAGTCTGTTCCCGGCAGCAGATAAATCAAATTATCCTGCATAGCGGGAATAACACCGATAGGATATTCTGCATCACGACTGGCAGCCAAGCTATTCTCCTTAACCGTTACGCCGGATTATACCCATAGCCAGGCGATATTTTGAGAAAAAATTCTGAAAATCAGACAGGATTTAGAATTCAATGCCTTTTCGAGCCGAAACGCCCTTTTCAAACGGATGCTTGATGGGCTTCATCTCAGTCACCAAATCGGCCAGTTCAATAAGTTCTGGCGTGGCCCCTCGCCCTGTAAGGATAATCTCAACCCCCTTCTCACGGTTTGTAATGATACGTTTGATGTCATCGATCGTCACCAGTCCGCGCGCAAAACAAAACACGATTTCATCCAGAATGATGACATCATAATATTTTTCATGGGCAGCGGTTTCGATTTCCCGCAGCGCCCGGGCAATGGCTTTTTTGACCCGCTCCAATGCTGGGGCATTTCCCATGGACTCGAACATGTCCCACGGCTCATCCATGGCGCGAACGGTAATTCCCTCGATTCCTTTCTTGAGAGCTCCGCGTTCGCCAAGGTCCAGCGAACTGGGTTTGAGAAATTGGAAGATTAAGACTCGTGAACCATGCCCCGCCGCCCGCAGCGCCAAACCGAACGCCGCCGTTGTCTTGCCTTTGCCGTCGCCCGTATAAATGTGTACATAGCCTTTTTCCATACCATTATTATCGTAATTATCCCGCCGACAAATGCAAGAATTTTCCCACAAAAACAATTCCGTCGGATGATCTAAGTACAATCAGGACACGTTTTTTGTTTTAAGCAATACGCCGTTAAAGCCCTTTGCGTAATTGAGTTACAAGCTGATGAGCCCGACGGGCAGGTTCGGGAAGCCGATAGCGAGTACAGCACGATAAGACAATTTCGATCGATTGAGCCAGCGTAATTTTATGGCCGGGAGAAATATACAGCGGCTTTACTCGGTCCTTCGTACACAATACCGACCCAATCGTTACACCCTGGTCTTGCAAAGGACAAGATTCCCCTTTTTTCACAGGAATTGATTCGCATTGGCCGATTAACCGACTTTTGGCACAGCCTATGGTCGGACAATCCAGCCACAACCCAAGATGACTGGCCAACCCCAGTCTTCGCGGGTGGGCAATGCCCTGACCATCAACCAAAACCACATCCGGAATATCGTGTAATTTTCGCATTGCCTCCAAACAGACTGGAGCCTCACGAAACGAAAGAAGACCCGGCACATACGGAAATGTCACAACACCCATCGCTGTGGTTGTCTGGGTCATCTCCAGGTCCGGCAAACGCATCTGCACAGCAACAGCGACTATGCGTTTTTTGTCCAGGCTGAAGGCACAATCCAGGGCAACAATCGTTTGCGGCATACGAACAACAGGGACCAGCCGGACACAGCCAGCCAGATGTTTTTGCAGTCCTATGGCTTCTGACGGCGTCACTTTCCAGGAATGTAAGTCGTGTATATCCATCATCTTAAAATATAATCCACAAACTTTTTATTGGACTTTATAGACAAAGTGAACTACAATTGCAAGTTTGGTTTATTCTTTCTATTCTGAACTATACTGTGGTAACGTAACGAAAGGCAGGGAAAGTGCCCAGCGACACCCAATATATACGGATTACTGGCGCGGCTGAACACAACCTCAAGACAATCAACATCGACATCCCCCGCGACCAGTTTGTTGTGATTACCGGTATTTCCGGATCCGGCAAAAGCAGTCTGGCATTTGACACCATTTATGCCGAAGGACAGCGGAAATATGTCGAATCGCTCAGCGCCTATGCCCGACAGTTCCTGGAACAGATGCAAAAGCCGCATGTCGAGCACATCGAAGGTCTGCCGCCAACCATTGCCATCGAGCAGCGCAGCGCCGGCAATAATCCCCGTTCGACGGTCGCAACCACCACGGAAATCTATGATTATCTGCGTCTGCTGTTTGCCCGTGTTGGCACGCCGCACTGCTGGATTTGCGGAAGTCCGATTTCCAGTCAGCACGCCTCCCAGATTGTGGATTCCCTGCTCAGCTACCCTGAGGGGACTAAATTGCAGTTATGCGCCCCCTTGATTCGCGGGCAGAAAGGCGAGCACAAAGACGTCTTTGCCCGTATTGTCCGCGAAGGCTTTGTACGGGTTCGGGTCGATGGTGAGGTGTACGATGTCCGGTCGGTCCCGCCGCTGGATAAAAATAAAAAACATGAAATTGCCGCAGTCATCGATCGGCTGATTATCCGGCCGTCCATTCGCATCCGCCTGGCCGATTCGGTCGAGACCGCACTCAAGGTCGGCGAGGGTCTGCTGATTGCCATGCTCCAGACGCCGGACCCCAGTCACCCGACCAACAACACCAATGGTTCCGGCGGCTCCTGGCAGGATGTCATTTACAGTGAAAAATTCGCCTGCACAACGCACCCCGAAGCCTCTCTGTCGGAATTATCCCCTCGGCTGTTCAGCTTCAATAATCCCTACGGGGCTTGCCTGTCCTGTGACGGGCTGGGGACAATCCTCGAGTTTGATCCGGATCTGATTGTGCCGGATAAAACTCTGTCTCTGGAAAATGGGGCCATCGATGCCTGGCGTAAAGGCGGCAAGCGAATGAACATCTTCTATAACCGTCTGATCCGTCGTTTCTGCCGCAATTTCAACATCAACTCTGCAACCCCCTTCAATGAAATTCCTGCAGACATCCGCCACATTCTGCTGTATGGAACCCGCAGTGAGGATGAGCAGCACTATCAGACCGAATTCGAAGGTGTGATCCCAAATCTCAAACGACGATGGGAAAATACCGACAGTGAATTTGTCAAAGCCCGCCTGCACGGCTATCTATCTGAACAGCCCTGCAAAACCTGCAAAGGCGCCCGACTTCGCCCGGAGGCCCTGGCGGTAACCATTCAGGGCAAAAACATCCGCGATATCACACGCATGAGCGTGGAACAGGCACAGACCTTTTTTAATACACTGACCTTTGACAAAGAACAAACTCTGATTGCAGCTCAGCCGCTTAAAGAAGTACGGGCACGCATTAAATTCTTAATGGATGTGGGATTGGGTTATCTGACCCTGGACCGAACCAGCCGCACCCTGTCCGGCGGTGAAGCCCAGCGAATTCGTCTGGCCACTCAGGTCGGCTCAGGTCTGGTGGGGTGCTGTTATGTACTGGACGAACCAACCATCGGACTGCATCGACGGGACAATGACCGTCTGCTGGAAATTCTCAAGGAGCTTCGCCGAATCGGCAACACCGTGCTGGTGGTTGAGCATGATGAAGATGTGATTGCCCAGGCCGACCATATCATCGACATCGGCCCCGGAGCGGGTGAAAACGGCGGCAGGCTGATTGCCCAGGGTACTCTGAAAGATATCTGCAATGCTCCTGAATCCATTACCGGACAATATCTGTCGGGACAAAAATATATTGAAATCCCGGAAAAACGCAAAAAAGTCAGCCTCTCGTCCTGTATCGAAGTCAGGGGAGCCGCTGAAAATAACCTCAAAAATGTCAATGTCAAATTCCCGGTCGGTGTGTTCACCTGCGTAACGGGTGTTTCCGGTTCCGGCAAAAGTACTCTGGTCACCGAGATTCTGCTCAAAGGCCTGAAACGCCGGCTGCATAATACCGGAGATAAACCCGGCAAGCATAAAAACATCATCGGCCTGTCCAATATTGACAAAGTCATTGAAATCGACCAGTCCCCGATTGGCCGGACACCACGAAGCAATCCATCCACCTACACCGGCGTGTTTGACCTGATTCGCTCGCTGTTTGCCATGACCCGCGAAGCCAAAATCCGCGGCTATAAGCCCGGACGATTCAGTTTTAATGTCAAGGGCGGCCGGTGCGAACACTGCCAGGGCCAGGGAACCCGGAAAATTGAGATGCATTTTCTGCCGGATGTCTATGTTGTATGCCAGGAATGCAAAGGAACCCGCTATAATCCCGAAACCCTGCAAATTACCTACAAAGGCAAAAACATCGCCGATGTGCTGGATATGCGGATTGAGGAGGCCCGGGATTTCTTCTCCAATTTCCCGAAAATCGTGCGTCTGCTTAAAGCCCTCTGCGACGTCGGCCTGGGTTATATGACACTGGGGCAATCCAGTACCACCATGTCCGGCGGCGAGGCTCAGCGTGTCAAGCTGGCTGCGGAATTGGGCCGGCCCGGAACAGGGCATACGATGTATATCCTCGATGAGCCCACAACCGGCTTACATTTTGCCGACATTCACAATCTGCTTAATGTCCTCAAGCGACTGACGGATATGGGCAACACCGTCGTGGTCATTGAACATAATCTGGATGTGATTAAGACCGCTGACTATATCATCGACCTTGGGCCTGAAGGCGGCGAGGCCGGCGGCCAGATT
The DNA here is from genome assembly GCF_050689095.1 of Anaeroglomus insulsum. Taxonomy (NCBI): domain Bacteria; kingdom Pseudomonadati; phylum Planctomycetota; class Phycisphaerae; order Sedimentisphaerales; family Anaerohalosphaeraceae; genus Anaeroglomus; species Anaeroglomus insulsum. The sequence goes on along the minus strand of NZ_JBOGCL010000006.1, from coordinate 138,588 downwards.
ATCGCCACAGGCAGCCCCGAACAGATTATTAAAAATACCAAAAGTCACACCGCCCGCTATCTGAAAGAAAAATTGCAACAGGAAAAAAACAGAGTCCCTCAGGCCTCTTAGACCGTCCGACCACTAATAAAAAAGCCCTGACTTATCCGGTCAGGGCTTTTTGTTTACTTGTGAAATGTATTGCAGCTTATCTTCTGCCGGGAACATAAGCTTGTCTCATATAGAGAATATCTTCACCTTTTTCACCGGGTTTGGGGTTCGGATTTTTCACACCGCCTGCTGCATATACTGCATTTTCAATCGTCGAAGGATCTATCCAAAGATGCATCTCTGCATGGCCATCTGCAAATCCCAGCGTGCCCCGGTCTTTATGCCAAATCGCAATTGGATCAGTCCATGAAGGAGTTGATCCATAGTTCATCAGCCATGACCCCATGATCCAGCCTCTCGGATCAGAATTTTCGAGGAAGATAATTTTATTGCCGGGATTAACAATATCGCTCATTTTATTTACTACTTTTGGATCGTTCCAGAAAGTGGCTTCTCCATTCATCAAACCGGGAATGGAATAACTGTTCCACCAAGGCTTATTGGAGTACTGGTCGGCGAACAGAACTTTACTTTTATCCCCGGGGCAATGATAGGCATCATATGAATTAATATAAGGAAACAATGCACCCTTCGCGATACCATTCTGTTCATATTGAAGTGTCACCTCGCCTGGCCCCCCTTTGTAATTTCCCTGTTCGTCCTGAGGAAAACTGACCCAATATTGCTGCTTGGAATCATAACGGCCAGGATTGGGGACGTGCCCAAAAACCAAACGTTCTTTGTTGTCCATGGCATAGGTATGCCAGCACGTTGACAATCCTTTGACATTCGCCAGACACGCCGCCCCTGTTGCCTGCTGCTTGACACGCTTTAAGGCCGGAACCAAAACCGCCATTAACATCGCAATAATCGCAATCACCACCAGCAGCTCTATTAAAGTAAACGCTTTTTTGTTTGTCGCCATAATCATCTCTTTCGTATCCCTGGTGTGACTATAATAACGGGCAATCCGGCAGGGAAAACACAGTTTGCCTGTTTTCAAAGGGAAATTAAATAGCAGGTTATTTGACAAGTAACTGCAATACTCCGCATGGGGGGCAGACGAAACGGCAGGCCATTCCTGACACTCGGCCATGATATTCCCACATTGTTTTATTTTTACCCTCATGCTTGCCAGTATGCCAAATTTAACCAGCAGAATCCATAGGAAAGAAAAACCAATTATAGTACAAATGTAACCTGTCTTTGTGGATTGTTTTAACAAAAAACAAGCTTGTTAACCATTAATGATTATAAAAAAACAAGTTACACACCCCCCTTAAATTAAATTCCTGGATTTTTGACAAGGTTGTATTTTTGTCACCTGAAAACTGGAATTGTGTATACTAAACCTATACTTTCTTCAATGACTCGTGTTCACCCCAGGGGGACAGTCACAGATTTAACCCTATTCTGCAACAAGTACATCCATTTCAGTAAAAAATGTCCCCTGAGCTTCTCGATCCGCAACCCACATCAGATATCGATATTGCCTGTCTGAAGGCAGGCTTATCGAGGACACATGAACCCCACCCTCACCCAGGGATTCGGTCTCCACACGGGCAATCAGCGTCCATCCTGACCCGTCAGCCGCATAAAGATCAGCCTCTGGTGCCGCGTCTGAGGCACACCCCCACAGACTGAACATCTGAGGAGCGCGGTCGGACTTATGCCACGAAAACGTGTTGACTTTTGAAATCGTCACCGGCTTTTGCAAATCCGCAACAATTCGAGCCTCACCGCCGTCAAAATAGGTCGCCTCATTTGTATCGTCGTTATTTTGCCCACCTTGCCCATTGTTTACTCGATACAGAATGCCCCCCGCCAGTCCTCTGGAAGGCGATGCAAAAGGTCCGTTTGTCGTACAGAAAAACCGGACATTGTTTTTACTGTTTTGGTCAGCATAATCATCCGCCAGCGGCTTTGCCAAGGCCAACTGTTCATAGCTGTCGGCCCGCTCCACAGCTACTTTGCCAACGGCCTGCTTGCCGGCGGTATAGTCACCCGGCCGCCAGCGAAGCTCAATCTCCTCACGTCGGTCGAAATTATCATATAAATCACAGGCATTGACCGCTATATTCATATCCTTCGCAGCCGTGACTGCAAAAATCTTGATCGCAGGATTATCCGGCAACGTTATCGTCGTTGTTCCTTCTGGCAAATCATAGCTATATTTAAAGATATAACTGAACTGGTATGACTCATTTTTGCCTTCCGCCGTATGACGATGCGTACTGAACCACGCTATCGGGTCACGCTTGATGTACCCTTTCTGAATCTCCAGCAGCCGCCCCGCCCCGACATAATCCTCAACACCAAACTGCCGATCCCAGACCCGACAGTCATACTGCCCCACAAAACCTGTCCACGCCTGCACCTTGAACTCGCAGGAGCGATCACCAATTGTTATCGTTTCCGCAGTGTCCTGATCCGCACTGGCCAGAAGATATATACGATTATAATCCCCTTCCGGCAGCCGGAGCGTCTGGCCCTGACAAGCCACCGCGGTTTTTTCAGCCCCCCCCGCCAACTCAAATCGAATCCCGTTGACAGTCAAAGGATAGCGTTCCTCAGCAGGCATCGACCACTTTTGATCCCCGAATGCGCCCTCCCTGGCAGTACCATCCGAGCTGAATGCCGCCACATTATACGGCAATGAGACGCTCGCACAATTTGGCTTATCGATGCGGCTGGCCGAATCTGCCAGTGTCACGGCAAAGCTGCGAATCGCATATTTGGTCATCGACACCTTCAGCTTGCCATTCTGAATATCGGCCGGACGAATCTGGCGTTCCTGGCCGTCGATTTCATAGCCGGATACAATACCCTTGCCAAGAGTCAATTCCACACCGTCGGCATTACGGCCCAGAAGTTCCTGCAGACGGATCACCACCATTTGGCCGTCTTCAGACTTCTTGACAGCTCTGACGTCCACCTGGCTGGTGTTGATCTGCAGCATGGACAGGGATTTGCCTTCGTCCCCCGGATGCGGCTGAACCTGGAATGTCCGCAGCGGCTGATTCAAACGTCTGCCCTGGCGTTCCGACAAGCCCTTCTGCCAGTTGCCCTCGTGCCCATACACCGCATACGTAAACTCGTGCCGACCCCAATCCTGTGAAAGCTGGTCCTGATAACTGCCGTGCATCGCCCCCGGCGTATATAACAACGTCAATCGTATCACATCATCTGACGGTTTATCCGAACCAAATTTGCAATCTTCCAGAATCGACACGCCATACTCGCCGGATGTATCCGTCAAATCGAACCACTCATGCGAAAGCATCTCAAATTGCCGCGGATTATTATTGCTTCGCTGAATCGTCCCCAGGCCCTGCGTGTACGTCGCGGTCTGATTGGACACCGTCAGCGGAAAACTGGCCTTGAGCACACACGCCATCGACTGCCATTCAACTTCATTTTTTACCTCAACCCGTCTGCCGCTATCGCCGGCACTGAGGCAAATCCGCTGGACAAATACGGAATTGGCCGCCTGACGTTTCACTTCGATGGCTACCCGGGCCGGTCCGTTTTCAGCAATCCGGATATCGGCCGGACCATCCACATACCCAATCGCCGGCAGCGCCCGTTCGCGCCAGTCCATATTCCAGGCCGGCCAGGCCTTTGGCGTCCCGCGATGGAACTCCAGCCGTGCCGGACGACTAAGCAATTCGCGGTTAGCCTGTTTGTCATAAATGCCGGCAATGTCGCCGGCATCATTGAGCATAACACGGTAATAGGCATTCTCCAGCGTCCGCTCACTCACGGCCAGCCCGGACCGCAGCGCACAGGGTTTCGATGAAGGTCTTACATCAAATACCGCCGCCCCCACCGCCGGTACGGAAGCCAAAAAAGCCACTTTGACAGCATGGCCGTCGATGGACAGCACCTGTGAGGGGACTTCCTTGTTCTGCGGATTGTACACCCGCACGGCCTCCGGTGCACCGCCGGCAAACACAACTGTCGCCTCCGCAATATCCTCGCGTGCAAACGACAACGGATTATAAACCACAATTGCCTGGCCTTTGACACGGGTATCAAGGACGCGGCTGACCGCCCCAATCGCTCCGTTGAGCACCTCTGCAAAACCGTTGGCGGCAACGAGCTCATCATTCCAGGCATATTCATACGCCTTGGGCAGACACGTGCCCGGCAGAATGTCATGCATCTGACTGGCCAGCACACGCCACCAGGCCTGATGAAGCTGCTTGTGCGGATACTCCATGCCTCCCAGCCAGTCGGCCATCACTGCGGCCCGCTCCGCGGCGTCAGCCAGCTGCTCATTCTTGCGGTTCCATCGTTTCATATACGCCTGCGAGGTCATCGCCCCCGACGAATGCTCCGTCAGCATCAGTTCGCCAATGTATTTGGGCAGTCTGGCCTTCTGCTGCGGCGTAATGTCTTTATACATCTGGTCAGCTGAACACAGCACCACGTCTATCTGGGCGTCTTCATTGCCCAGACTGGCAACAGCATTCTGGACATCTTTTTCCCGCGGTGCCCCCCCGACATCCCCCACACCATAGTAGTGATAATCCGCAAACACCCCGCTGGCCCGGCCGTTTTCATACACCCGATTGACCCATTCTTTGCTGGTATCCAGCCGCTCGGTAACCCCGCCGGTATAGCTGCCCGGGTTCAGCGCCGCTATAACCGACTGACCATCCGGACCTTCCCACACACCGACATTAAATGGAATCCCCACCGCCGAACCCCAGGTCAGCTTCTGACTGGAAAAGCCAATCAGACCCGCATGGGCCCACACCGACGGCAGATAGGACGGAAAACCAAAGCAATCTGGCAGAAGAAAATCGGTACTTTCGGTGTTGAATTCCTTTCGAAAATACTGATTCCCATATAAAATCTGCCGCAGGATCGATTCCGGCGACGGAATCAGCACATCGCATTCATCCACTGACGAACCGCAGACAAACCATCGCCCCTGGGCAATGTATTTTTTGAGCTGCTCGTATTTTTCCGGATAGTATTCTTTCATCATCGCATAGCGAGCCGCCCCGCTGAAATTAAACACATATTCCGGATAGGTTTCCAGCAGCTTGAAATTGTCGTCCAGAGTATTCTTGATATAAACATCAATCGTCTGGGGGTAATCCCATCGCCACTGACTGTCCAGGTGAGAATAGCCGACCACATATAATGTTTTGTCCCGATCGAGATTCCGTTGACTGCCTTGTGAATACGATGCCGCCATACAACTCCCAATCACAGTGAAAACACAGAACATCTTGACATTCATGATATACTCCAACCGATTCTCTGTTGCTGCTTGATTAACAAAAATGCTTACAAACCCAGCTTCTCCTGCAGATACGCAAGAACAGCCTGCTTGTCCTGAAGCGACCTTAGCATCCCCCTGAAATCATCGTGCATAATCTGTCTTGCCAGTTTCGAAAAGATTTTCATGTGGGTATCCCCTGCCATCTGGCCATCCCGGATGGTCATCGCAATCACAATATCCACAGGCTTGTCGTCGATGGAGTTCCAGATAATCGGCTTTTGAAGACGTATCATGCAGATGGAATTCGCACACACAGTCTGGGTCTTGCAGTGCGGAATGGCAAATCCATAGCCCAATCCGGTGGAATACACACGTTCGCGGTGCCAGAACTCTTTTTCCAGCTCGGCCGGTTTTTCGGTGCGATGGGCATAATAAAGCATATCCGAGACATACTGGATTGCCTCTTCCTTGTTGATGCAGTCGGCATCCAAATCAATCAGGCCTGGCTCAATCACAGGTTTGGCGACAGGGTCCCGCTGCCGCTCGGCCAGAATCATATCCACCTGACCCGCCGACTTGGCCGATAGGGCCCGTTCGAAAATCGTGCGACAGTCGCGGCTGTCATAGTCCGCACACCGGGCCTTGATGACAGCGACAGCCGGAATCGAAACACTCACTTCATCCAGCCCGGCCCCCAGCAGCAGCGGCAGATGGTCCACCTGTCCGGCCATTTCACCACACATGCCCACCCACAGCTGATGCCGATGGGCGTCCTCAACGATTTTATGAATCAGGCCAAGCAATCCCGGATGACGGGATTGGTACAGCGAACTGACCCGCTCATTGCCCCGGTCAATCGCCAGGAAATACTGGGTTAAATCATTGGTGCCGATGCTCAGAAAATCCACCAGCCCCGCCAGTTGCGGAATAACAAAGACAACCGAAGGCACCTCCACCATAATCCCCAGCGAAATGGACTTATCATACGCGATGGAGTGGACGTCCAGCTCGGTTTTAATCCGGTCCAGCAGCGAGCGGACATAGGTTACCTCTTCCAGACACGACACCATGGGAATCATAATCTTGAGGCACCCGAAAGCCGACGCCCGCAGAATCGCCCGCAACTGATTTTTCAGCAGCCCTTCATATTCCCTGTAAACCCTTGCCCCCCGATACCCCAGAAACGGATTGTCTTCGGAAGTCAGGTTCAGATAGCTGACCGATTTATCCCCGCCAATGTCAAACGTGCGGATAATGACCGGCTTTCCCCCCGCATATTCCGCGGCCTTTTTATATTCAATAAATTGCTCCTCTTCAGGCGGAGCACAATCCCGGCCCATAAACAGCATCTCCGTTCGGAAAAGCCCAATTCCCTCGGCGCCGGCGGACAGGGCCATCTGTACTTCATCCGCCGTTGCCACATTGGCCATCACCTCAAGCCTCACGCCATCGGCGGTTTTGGCCGGCTTGTCCCGGAACGCTTCGTAGTATCGCTGCTGAAATTCCTGCTTGCGACGCTGGGCCGCATAATACCGCTCCGCCTGAGCATTCATCTGGGTAATCACAATGCCATACGTCGCATCTACGACCACCTCCTGCCCATTGGATAGAATGGTGGCATCCTTGATACCCGTCACCGTCGGGATTCCAAACGAGCGGGCCAGAATCACTGTATGCGAGGTATTGCCGCCTTGCATCAGGACCACCCCGGACAACAGCGTTTTATCCATCGAAATAAACTGCGACGGCGTCAGATTGTCGGCCACACACACCGACGGGCCGGACAGCACAATCTGATCCGATGCCGCAGAACCATAAATCTTTTTGAGCAGGTGCGAACAGACATCCTGCAAATCCACGATACGCTCACGAATCAGTTCACTCCGAGCCGCCTTCAATATCCCGGAAAAATACTCAAAGGATTCGATTATCGCCTGCCCTGCACAAATCCCCCGCTGCCGGATGAGACAACGGACCCGATCCAGAAACTCCACATCACTGGCAATCGACAGATGGGCCTCCAGCACCTTGCTTTCGACGGAGGTCAGCCGCCCCGAGCCCAGCTTGATGGTAATATCGCTGCGATGTTCGGCGACGGCTTTTTCAATCTTGCGTAATTCCTGCTCCGGGCGAACCGGTTCACGCGGATCCATCCCGGCAGGCAGCTTTAAGGCCTCGACAATGACCACCTTGCCTTTGCCGAAACCCGACACCGCCGAGCAGCCGAAAATCATCGGCACTCCGGCCGCCCGCAAAACCGGCGGAATATAAACCTCGGACTCAGAACCAATCTGCGGTAAAACATCGTCACAGGATGGAAATTTGTCCTTGAGAAACCGAACGATTTCCCGGTACGCAGGACCACAGTTCTCCCCTTCCACCTTGAGAACACATTCATCCCCCGCCTTGATATCCGCCCCAACCAGCGACAGAATACTGCGGGCATTGGCGGTTTTCTGATTGCTCAGATTGGTCAGCCAGACCTGACTGTCTGCAAAACCTGCTACGACCTGCTCCAGACAATTGGCCGGACGCGCATGAATGCCATTAGGCAGCGGACACACAAATCGATATTCATAAACTTCTGGCATACGCGCCACTCATTAACCTCGATTGGGAACTTTGGCAAAGATACTCTTGGGATCTTTCAGGGCAAGCTGAACCGGCACCTCGATTCGGGGAATCCCTTTGAACCGTTCGGCATTTTCAATGGCGATATCTGCCGCCAGAATCAGGGCATCTGCCCCTTTGATATCCGCAGGCCTCAGCTCATTTTCAATCCCCATGGCACCCTGCGTTTCCACTTTGATTTCATGCCCCAGCTCTTTGGCTGTCTTTTCCAGACTTTCTGCCGCCATATACGTATGAGCAATCCCTGTCGGACACGCCGTCACTGCGATAAATTTCATAATCAGACCTCCTTTTTAACACCAGTCAGTGTTTTTAGCAGATTAATGGATAATGCGGTAACAATCGTCCCCGCAAGTATCGCAATCACATAGATCATTCGATTATCCACCACCGGCAGTACAATCGGACCGCCGTGAGGGGCATGGTCTCCCACTTTGCCAAGCATCGCCACCACCGCTGCTGTCATTGACCCCAGCATGATGCAGGGAATCACCCGAAGCGGGTCAGCCGCAGCAAACGGAATCGCTCCCTCGGTAATACCAATCATCCCCATGCCCAGGGCGGCAATCCCGCTTTCCTGCTGCTCTTCGGTCCAGAGCCTGCGGCGAATTAAGGTGGCAAGCCCCATCCCCAATGGCGGAGTACAGATCGCCGCGGCAACCGATCCCATCACCAGAAAGTTGCCCTGCTCAATCATCGATGCGCCAAAGAAAAAGGCTGTTTTATTGACAGGCCCGCCCATATCAAAGGCAATCATGGCACCTAATAACATCGCCAGAAGAATCGAACTGGCCGCCTGCATACCGCGCAGCCAGGCATCCAGCCCAACCATGATTTCGGCTATCGGCAAACTGACATAATACATCAGCGTACCAATCGCAACAGAAGAAATCACCGGAATAATTAAAATCGGCATGATCGGACGCAGCAGCTTATGGACCGGCATTTTCTTGAGCCAGACCACCAGATGCCCCGCAGCCAGCCCCGCCAGCAGTGCCCCCAAAAATCCTGCACTGGCAGACCGCCCATCCACTTCATGGGGTATCCCGGCAAAAAAACCGCCGATAAATCCGGCGACTAATCCGGGCTTACTGGCAATGGCATAGGAAATAAAGCCCGCCAGAATCGGAAGCATCAATTTAAATGCCGCCTCTCCTATCACCAAAATATGCTTCAGCACAGGACTGCCGGAGAAATCAGGACCGGAGGCCCCCATGGGAGCAAAAGCAATCGCCGTGGCAATCAAAATCCCACCGCTGGCGATGAAGGGAATCGCATACGACACCCCACTGAGCAGATACTGCTTTTGATTTTGAAAAAATTGTTTCATAAACCACCCGCTCTAACTGGACCGTAAATTTGGGTTCAATCTCTGATATGGGAAGATTATACCCGCCAACAGGGCATAATGATATAGGAATAAACTACCAATATTTACACTTTTGTAACACAGAATTGATTCAAAATGAAAAGCAAGCAATCATCAATCATATCATAATTACTTTCTATCAAATATTTTACGCTTGACACAGAACGTTACCATATTTATCCTGATTGCCAGTTATATGATTTTCGTAACATATTAACAGATTTGACTCAAAACCGGAGGGATGTAACGAATACGACTCAGAAGCCATCTATTGGGGTGTTTTAGGACAAAATCTGACACGACAAGGGAAATATGGATACACAATTACGCATTATTGAATGCCTTAAGACAATCATGGCCGGCCCTGGCATCAGTGAGGTCTTTTTCGCCGGCAATAAAACACCCCCGCCGCTGCTGGCATTTGCCGTTCATTTTCCACGCTTAACCCTTTCAATCAGCGGCACTTATATAACAGAACTGGAGCAAAATCGAAAAGTTACATCCGTATCCCTTCATCCCGGCCAGGCCCTTTTTATCCCTCCCAACTGCTGGGATAAGCCCGATATGAACACCCAATCCCAGGCAATCCACTTCCTGTTCGGAAAACGACACACCGGTATCAGCCTGGTCACATCCAATACTGAAGTTAAAGCAGACAAAATTGCTCTCCAACACACCCTTGCAGGCCCCGAACAAAAACTCATTGATTCCATTCTCGAATTGAACCAGATGAAAAAACCATATTCGGCCTTTAATCATCTGATTATGGCTCTTTTATCCTGCTATATTATCCGACTTGAAGAATACAATAAACCCTTGTCTAAACACTCCAATCTTCTGTTCCAGGAAATCTGTATCTATATTCAGGAAAACTTCCAGAATGAACTGTCGCGGGACTCGGTTGCCAGACACTATGACATATCACCAAATCACCTATCCAGAATATTCAAAACCAATGGCTATATGAAGTTTTGTGATTATGTAAACTATGTCCGGATCAACCGAGCCAAATTTCTGCTGCAAAACTATGACTTTTCGCTCTACCATATCGCCCAGCGCTGCGGCTACAATGACGTGGTCTATTTCTGCAGAATTTTCAAGAAAATCACTAAAAAAACCCCAAAACAATACCGGAATCAGCTTCTATACAACAACAGCCATTAACTTTCTTTACGAACAAAAGCCTCTGACCGAACTTAGGATAATTCGGTTTTCATAAAAACATTAGACATTTCAAACCCGGGGCAATACAATATTGCTTCGCTTAAAAATATATAGGAGAACAACAATGTGCGATAGTTGCGGATGCAGTGGAAAAACGTTCGAGTCAAAGGTAGCCGACGTGATTGAATCCATCCGGCCGATGCTGCAAAATGACGGCGGAGACATCGAACTGGTTGGTGTGGATGCCGATAAAACCGTTAAAGTCCGTCTTCAAGGGGCTTGCCGGGGTTGCCCGGGGGCGCGTATGACCCTGAAAATGGGCGTAGAACGGGTGCTTCGTCAGAAAATCAGCGATATCAAAGAAGTGGTCGCCGTTGATTAAATCATCGTTTTGAGACATCACTTGTCCGAGACGTTCCATACAGAAAGTCTGGAGAACAACGTAAGGGAATCTGGCGAGAAAAGGCCCGAGGTGAGTTTTGTGCCAAAATACCGCAAAACCCTACAGTGGGTTTTGGCGGTATTTTGCGTTTTATGGGTAGGCTGGCATTTTTACCATAATCGTCAGGATTTGGCTTTGTTTGGTTCATTATCCTGGCCTATTCTACTGATCCTGCTGGGGCTTTTTACACTTCATTTGTGGTTGTACTCACTGGGCTTATATTATGTCATTATCCGTTGTGCGGGGACTAAAATCCCGTTTATCGACTTTTTTAAGACAATTATTATCGGACGTTTCTTGAGCAGCATCGCCCCGCAGGCCGGGGGGGTCTGGCGGGCAATCCATCTCAAACACAAATTCGGCATCTCCTATACACGGTACATCGGAGGTTTTTTGTGCTTTTTGTGGCTGGATGCGGCGATGAATATCGTCCTGTCGGCAGCGATATTTGCCGTATTTGCTCCAACATTCACAATTAGTTCCATCTCAATATGGCTCTTTTTAGGCATTCTGGGTATTGCCTGGTTTATTCCCCTGTTTCTGGAGATACTACTTAAGAAAATAACACTTCGCAGTGGATGGCTCGGCCGGCTGCATGAACATCTTTCAGCTATGATTAGCACCGCGGTTCAAGGCATACAGAACTATCCTATGCTGATTCGTGTCATCGTTCTAAATACAACTAACTTTGCCAACAACATCCTGATTTTTTATCTCTGTCTTTCGGGCAGCCAGGGGTCCATCACGATTCCAGCTATGGCGGTCTTTTTTATCCTGCTTAAGCTAAGCAGCTATATCATCATCACTCCCGGCAACGTCGGTATTCGGGAGATTGCCTATGGCGTACTCGCCGAGCAGCTGGGACTGGGGACAGGGTCGGGAATCGTATTGTCGGTCTTTTATCGCGTATTCGGCATGATTATTGTCTCGCTGTTCGGCATCTACTTTGGGGGTCTGACACTGCTGTCGGGCAACAGAAAACTCCAGTCTCCGTCGTAACGATTCAACCGGGGATGCCGCCGCACCCTGTTTGGTTATCGGACATTCTGCTTTACGATAACCGGGGGGTGTTTTGAGTTTCACGGATTAACCGGCATCTGGATTTGATTATCACTCCGTCCGGAAATGATTTTATAAGACCTGCAATTCCATCCCATTCCGCAGAGCGTCCTGATGCATATTTTGCCGATTCCTCCTGGTCGATGCGACGACATATCGGTTGGTATACGTCCGCTGATTTTGCCGCAAGGGTGGCCACTGAATACATCGACACGATGTAGGACCGGGCCTCAGGCGGGCATGTTCATTGAGGATGAGTATATCTTAACCCGTACGGATTCTACCGCTATGAAAACATTTGAATATGTCGCATGGGATTCACAGGGCAGCTGCCGGGAAGGCGTTCGTCAGGCAGGGTCTCAAGAAGAAATTCTGGCGATACTGCGAGATGAGCTTCTGACGCCGGTTTCCATCCGGGAACGGATGTCCGAGGCAGCATCCACCGTTGCCAGGGTTCGCGGCAAGTCCGTCAAATCGCACGATCTTGCCTCGTTCTGCTGGCAGTTGGGAACCATGATTTCCGGCGGATTACCCATCACCACCGCCATCGAAACGATTGCCGAAGAAGTACCCAATAAGTATTTTGAATATGTCTTGAAAAACATGTCCGAACGGATGCAGCAGGGACAGTCGCTTTCGGAAATAGCCAGCGATTATCCCAAGGTGTTCAATAAATTAGCCTGCGCGATGCTTCAGGCCGGTGAAACGGCCGGCACACTCACCACCTGCCTGCAGCGTCTGGGGGAATACTATGAGAACCGCGACAAGCTGGCTCGCAAAGTCCGCGGAGCGCTGGCCTATCCGATCTTTGTCGTCTTTTTTGTAATCGGTATTGTGATCGCCCTGATGACGCTGATTATTCCGCGGTTTACCATTCTGTTTGATCAGTTCAAAGGCAATCTGCCGGCATTTACGCGCGGTTTCATGGCGGTTTATAATTTTCTGATGAATCATGCTATTTTTATCCTTGGCGGCCTGGGGCTGGCCATAGGGTTGGCCGTGCTTTTGTGTCGAACCGCCAAAGGCCGGCGGTTTTTCTCTGAACTGCTCATCAAGCTTCCCTTAATCGGCCCGATTAAAAAAATGGCCTTTGTGGCTCAATTCTGCAAGACGCTATCGACGCTGATTGCCTCCGGGGTTTCCGTGCTGGACGCATTCGGGATTCTGGCCAATATGACCACCAATGAGCTGTTTCGCGAGGGAGTTCTCAAAACCCGAGAGCACATCGTGGAAGGCACCAATATCTCCAAAAGCATGGAAAAAGTCGGATTCTTTCCGGGGGTTGCGGTCAAAATGACCCAGATCGGTGAACAAAGCGGCTCGCTGTCGGCCGTGCTGGACAAGACCAGCTTTTATTATGAGAAAAAGGTGGACGGATTAATTACCATCATGCTGAGTCTGATTGAGCCGATTCTGATTGTGACGGTCGGGTCGATTGTCCTGGTGGTGGTGCTGGCCATGTATCTGCCCATTTTTTCCATTCAGGTTTAAAACTGAAAAAACCATGGTTAAGCGGCAGCTTTAAAAAAACGATATGATAACAAAATGGATTCCCAACCGGCATGACTTTGCCGCGGCGGCCATAAGCCGCTTTAATACCGTGTGTATTCACGGGGTCAGGCTGCTCTACGCAGCTGCAGCAGCAAAGCTGGTGCCGGAAGCTGGCGGCTGACAGTTCTGAAGCCCCAACGAAACGGCATCGCCAAGCTCGATCCATGTATCAATAACCGTCCGTAAATGACGGAAAGTAACGTTACTTCATTTTATCAGGAGACAGTAGTATGACAAGAAAAGGCTTCACACTCATCGAACTGATGGTCGTGGTGCTGATTGTCGGCATTCTTGCCGCAGCGTCTATCCCGCTGATGCGAGGTCGAATCGATTCGGCCAAGTGGGCAGAAGCCAATGCCACAGCCGGGACCATCAAATCCGCCGTCCGTGTCTATTTTGCCGAAAACGGGAAAGGCGTAACCGGATCGCTGGGCGATGCTGCAACGCAGTCCGCCCTGGGTTTCACGAAAGCCGACCTGACGGGAACCTACTTTGTGCCGAGCGATTATACCATTGACAGCGTTGATGCCAATGGCAACGCTCAGATCACCGTCAAAGGCAGCCAATCCAATGCTCCGTCGGGAAGCAAGACGCTCAAAGCCGACGGCACCTGGCAATAGACTCTGACGCCTTGAAGATTGCTCCGGAGGAGGCTGTATTCGGCACAGCCTCCTCTTTGTCTTTATCCTCAGCCGGGGCGATTTCGTAACGGACCTGAGATGTTATGAAAACACGATACTCTGTATCATCAGGAACACGACACTTTTCCAGCGGGTTCAGCCTGCTGGAAACAGTGATTGCCATTGTGATTTTAACGATATTGTCCATTGGCACGCTGGGGTATCACTATCTGGCCAGCCGCATGGCCAGCCGTGCCAATGCGGAACTCACGGCGGCACGGACCGCCCGGTTTATCCTCGATAACTGGAAAAAGACCGGCGGCGATGAACATTTCAATCTTCAGGACCTGGATGCCGGATTTAACCGGATTGGCAACAGCAATCAATATACGGTAACCATCAACCGCCTGCCGATGACAGCCGAAGTGTCCTGGAAAGACATCGACGAGAACAGGCTGTCAATGACCCAGATTCGGCAGATTCAGGTGACAATCCGCTGGAAATCGGATTACAGTCAGGGGAGTTTGACGGCCGGCGATCCTTCCTATATTATCGCTACGTATGCACGTCGGGACGAGGCGGGAGGATAAGTCATGCGATTGCTCCCAGAAGGTCCAGCGAGAACGCGTTCAGGTTTTTCCCTGATTGAGTTGCTCATTGCGATTGCCATCATAGCCATTCCCCTGGCGGCGATTGGGGCCTTGCTGGCCGGAACCTCGCGTTCCTGGCAGCGGCTGTACAACGACACCCACAGTCCGATTCGTCAGGATGCCCTGGCCCTGATGGCCTCGATTCAGAAAATCGGGCGACAGTCCAACCTGACCAATTATGTCATCTATACGATTAAAAATAATACCTTTACGCCCGCTGTCCCTCCATCGGGACAAAGCATTGCCTCCGGTCAGGCCGTGGAGTTTCGTTTCTGGCAGGATGGATTCGATCCCCAGAAACCTGCCGATAATATCTTTGAAGACGACAACACCGGCACCCATTACGCGCTGTTCTATCTGGATGGATCGGCATTAAAACTGGATATCGGGCGTGTCGTCAACGGCGTGGGTGCAGTGGCCAACAAGACCCGGCAAACCGCGCATATTCTGACCAGTCAGGTGTTGACCCAGCAGGTCGATACGGCCGCCAACAGCGCCGTATTCAGCCATGTCATGTCCGGCGGACAGGGCAGCGGCTGTGTCAATACAAAAATCATCCTGACCGACGAAAAGAAAAATTCCATTGAAATTCTGTTTGGCACGTTACTGCGATCCGCCTGGCCTCGATAATCGCTGGCGGTGGCATCGACCGGATTGAATGGAAGTATGAAATCACAACAGACACATCTACAGAAACGGCAACACGGTTCTGCACTGGGCATGGTGATGATCCTGATGGTCCTGCTGAGCCTGGCGGGGCTGTCCCTGATCCGGGTTGCCGAAGGCAAGCTGATTCAGGCCGTGCGATATAAAAGTCAGGAATCCGCTGCGGCGGCGGCGGAAGCTGCCTATGAACAGGCCGTGTTCTGGATGAGCCAGCAGGTGGATATGCTGGAAGCCCTTGAACACACGCCGGTGGCCACAACGATCACCTTTCCTCAGAGCCACGCAGATTATACGATTTCTTTTGCCACGTTCATCGGAGCACGACCCATTTTTCGGATTCAGGCCAACGGGTATTGCGGGATTTATCAGAAGACCCTGTCGGTTTATCTGGTCCAGGCTGTGTCGGGCTGGGATATGGGCATGTGCCGGATTATCTCCGGGCCCAATACCACCGACGAAGTCAACTTTGTGACCGGGGAAATCATTTCCATGCCCCTGCATATCAATGATATGCAGGATAATCCCGACTATACGGATATTCATATTTCCGGGTCCCCCCAGTTTCTGGAGCACGTTTCTCTGGGGGAATCCCGGTATGACCCACGCGGACGGGATAAATATGCATCTATCCTCCCGTTGTTCCAGGCGGGCATTTCCTTCAATCAGCCCGCCAGCCTTGTGGTGGACCCTGCCACCATTCAGCAAAAAGTCCGGCGTTTTCGGGACAGCACCCATCCGACCTATTGCTACAGTCCCCAAGCCATTCAGGCTTTGCCCAAAGACAATAACGGACGCACGGGATTTTACAGCTCCTGTGTAACCGACCTGCCGGCGGTGCAATTGAAATTTTATGTGGATCCCAGCGGCACTGGCTATGTCAGAGTCTATAATAATTGTACTGTCGCAGGGTATACCCGACAGGGTCTTGGGTCCAATTCGTGGGACTACAAATTGAATACGGCTAACGGCAACTCGCGTTATATCAAATATCCCATCTACGGCTGCCATTACACCCCTGCCAGTTATACCGACATTCGGATCGATAATCCTTCCGACGCCATTTATGTGTCTGAGGATTTTAAGGGCGTGCGCAGTAATCCGAGTGCTCAGATTTATGTGGACGGGAATGTGGTCATCGGGTGCAGTTCAGAAGATGCCTCCTCGCTGGGGACGATCAACACCGTCAAGGGCAACATCACCATCGTCGCCTCGGGCAACATCTGGATTGCCAACGAGCTGAAGGTGGCCGGCAATCGGGATGCAGACGGCATGCCTTCCACCGACAATCCCAACGTGCTGGGGCTGATTTCACAAGGCGTTATCAAGGTCGTTGATCCGGGGATGACCCGCAATGACCTGCTGTACGATACGGACCAGTTCGATGCGACCCGTATCAGCGGGTACAGCCCCATCGGCAATCAGACCGGTTCGGGAGTGTCGAATCGCGTCTTGCCAGGGACCATGACGGTCGAAGCGGCCATGACCATCGGCGGCGGCGGCTGGGGCGCTGAAAACGTCTATCGCCTGTACTCCTCGCCAGGCCGAAGAAATTACTATTCCGGCAAGAATGACAAACTGGTTGTGCGGGGCACCATTACCGAATCTCTCCGCGGCATCGTCGGCTCCGGAACCAATGGCTATATCAAACAGTATTATTTTGACAAACGCCTCATGAAAGGAATCTTGCCCGACAATATGTCGCTCAAGGGCAAATATCTGCTGGTGCCGGGGGGCTGGAGTGAGACCTCCACCATAACGTCCGAATAAAATCACTTTTTTGGGGAGATTTATTCCAGGAGCATGATTTTCAGTTAAGTCCGACAGGCTTGATTCCGATAAGTTCCGTGTCGGCGGAAGGTATTACGTCGTCAGGCATTTATTCAAGCGGATCTTTCAGCTCTGCAATACACTCCGCTGCGGAAAGGGATGAGACATGATGTTATTTGGCAAACGACTTGGGCAAATTCAGGCTGGACTGGTCGGTTTGGATATCGGCTCCAGTGCAGTCAAGCTGGTCGGCCTGAACAAGAGCTCCAAAGGGTGGGCGGCCTCGACGGCGGCGTATGCCCTGATTGAGTCTTCTCAGGACCAGAGTCTTCGGGATGAAAATACCGTCCGAGCCATCCACAAATGTTTTCATGACGCCGGAACGACCGGCCCGCGCAATGCCGTTTGCAGTATTTCCGGACCGGATGTGGCGGTCCGCGGATTCAGTTTTCCTTCCCTGCCGGATGAGGCCATTGAGCAGGCCGTCAAACTGGAAGCACAGCAGCTTTCCGCGCTGGATCCCAATCACAGTGTGGTGGATTATCAACTGCTGCAGGATGCAGACCTGCCTGTCGAACCGGCTCAACAGGGCCGCAAAGGCTATCTGGTGATCGGACTGGAAGAGGCCATTCAGCGAAAAATCAGGACCGCACAGCAGGCTCAGGTTAAAACGGTTCTGATGGATGTCAGCAGTCTGGCCATTTTAAACTGTCTGGGACAACTGCCGGACAATCAGGGAGCCGACACCTTTGCCGCCCTCGATGTGGGTTATACCATCAGCACCCTGACTATTTTGGGCAAAGACGGCGTCCCGTTTGTACGAAATCTGTCGGGCACCGCTCAGCAGATATTAACGATGATTTCAGTCAAAACACAAACCAGCGTAGCCGAAGTCAGAAAAAACCTCAGCCAGGACAACACCTCCTGTGACAGGACCCTGGAGGTGGAGCTGAAAAACGCCTGCGGAAAGCTGATTGGTGATGTGCTGGAAACGCTGCGATTCTATTCGCTTCAGCCAAACACCGAGCGTGTCTGCCGGCTGTATTTGTGCGGCGGATTTGCGTTGTATCAGCCGTTTGTACGGCTCATGCAGCAGACTCTGCCGACTCCCGTCAGGGTCTTCAATCCGCTGGAGGTGATTTCCTGCCCTTCGGACAACCAGACACGGAAAACCCTGGAACAATTCGGCCCGGCAATGTCCGTTGCGGTCGGGCTGGCAATGAGGTCCATACAATGATGTTTACCATAGATTTACTCAAAGGTGCGGGACTGCCGAAAAAAAGCAGACCGCTTGTGGTGGCGATGGCCATGGTGCCTCTGCTGATCCCCCTGATGGGGACCGTTGTACTGGCCGCCTGCTGGCAGCACAATCAAACCCTGATGCAGACCCAGCAGAAAATTATAGATGACAATCAGCTGAAGATCAATGCCTCGGCGGATGACCTGGCCTATTATACTCAGGCCAACACCAAACTGTTTACACTCCGCCAGCAGCTTGAGGACGTCGAGCTGGGACTGCGATACCGCATTCAGGTCTCGGATATCCTCAAGACGCTGACGGAATCCCTGCCGGACAATCTTGTTTTGAACCGGCTGGATTTAAGTCGGATGGATCAGCAAAAAAAAGAAACAGATAAAGTCACAGGCAATGTCAGGCAGACGCTGGTCATTCAGCGAAAACTGCGTGTGGAAGTCGGCGGCATCTCCCAGGATCAAATCGATGCCTCTGCCGATGAATATGTCCAGAAACTCCGGTCGTGTGAACGTCTCAAGGATCGGGTCGAATCCATTCAAATAGTCGCACGGAACAACGGCTCAATGGATGGTCACCCCTGTGCGTTTTATGAAATCGAATGTGTCTTGAAAGAGCAGAACTAAGATGAAATTCAAACGGCCAAATTCCGCGTTTAAACAGTACACGCTACTGGTCAGCTGCACCTGGGGACTGTGGGCCTTGATCGCCGGAGCAGCGTATTTTCTGGTCCTTGGGCCTCAGCAGATTGCCGTCGCCCGGCTGGAAAGAGAGTTTCACATCAGCAATGAACAATACGCCATGGCCCAGACCGCACAGCGCAAGGAAACCAAGGCGCACCTGGAGAGCATCCTGAAGGAACAAACCGAGAAAACCTCACGTTTTGTAGTGCCCTCGGATATGGCATCCGGCATGACGCTGCATATCAGTCAGTTGGCTTCGGAGCACGGACTGTCTGAATTTTCAACCAAAACCCGGGAGCTGTCCTCGACGTTTGGCACGGACAGCAAGGCCAACATTACCGACGCCTGGCTGGAATTGACTTTCGCCTGTTCCTTCAATCAGTTTGCCGCTTTCCTCAACAGTCTTGAACGCAGTCGGCCGGTTCTTTTTGTGGAATCCGCTCAGATTATCCGGGATACCGAAGGCTCTGGCCTGCCGCGCGCGCGGGTGCTGATTTCCTATCTGATAGACAGGCCTCCGCATAAACCGAAAGAATCAGGCCCAACTCCCTGAGTTTTTGCTGGAGGCTGGTGCATAGAACAGGATAGACCGTGAGAATAGTAGCCATTACCAATCAGAAAGGCGGCTGCGGCAAAACCACAACGGCAGTAAACCTTGCCGCAGCACTGGCAATGCTGGGCCACAGAACCCTGCTGGTCGATCTGGATCCGCAGGCCCATGCGACCCTCGGCCTGGGACTGACACCCGAACATCTGCACCAAACGATTTATGATGCTCTGATTAATCCCTCTGTCACACTCGGACAGATTGTACAGCCTACCATGATTGCCCAGCTGAGCCTGGCCCCCAGCAATGTACTGCTCTGCGGCGCCGAATCTCAGTTGTCTCGAATGCCTCACCGGGAATTCATTCTCAGGCAGCGGCTTGAGACGGTTCACAATGCATTTGACTGGTGTCTGCTGGATTGCTCGCCATCCTTGAACGTCCTGACACTCAATGCAGTCACTGCGGCAACGGATATTCTGGTTCCGGTCCAGACCCATTACTATGCCATTGAGGGCTTGCGCCAGATGCTTGAGACTGTAGAGATTGTCCGGGATCGGTTCAATCCGCAGCTCCAGCCGGCACGCATCCTTCTGACGATGAGCGAAAAAAGAACGCTGCTGTGCCGGGATGTCCAGCAGCAGCTCAGAGCGTATTTCAGAGACGCCGTCTTCAGGACCGTGATTCACCGCCATATCCGACTGGCCGAAGCCCCCAGCGCCGGACAGTCCATTCTGACCTACGACAGGCACAGCCCCGGAGCCATGGAATACACTGCCCTGGCCCGCGAAATCACCACTGTCGGGCAGGAACCGTCAATTGAGCGTATCACAGAACCCGCAAGCGTGGAGTCACACACAGACCTTGCCCAAACGAATCGGGTATAAGCCATGAAAAAAGCAGGATTACAGAAAAAAATAGCCTTTATCTTTGATGGCCAGGAGTCTTTGGCACAATCCCAGTCCGCAACTGGAGCCTGTTCGACCCCAAAGGACTGTTCGCCGATCAGCAGTCCAACGCCAGTTCCAGAGCCGTCAGCACCGTTTTATACAAAGACCGGCACAGCAGGTGACAAACCCGCCCATGGTTCAACCGAATCTGCCGTGCTTCCGCAGCGGCCGACAACCCGGCCCCAGCCGGTACCGAAAAACAATACAGGCGGAACCAATATCATTACGCTGCGAAAAGCGATAGCGATTCTCAAGAATCACTTAACCGGATCTGCTACTGGCAAAGCCATGGCACACCAGCGGAAGATGGGTATGCTTGTCGCTGTTTTGACGCTGGTTTTTGTTGGAGTCCTGTATGCCGTCCTGGGTTCAGGCCCATCTATCGCCAATGCCCTGACCCAGGATACCGACACCGGACAAAACATCACCGCTGCATCCCCCAAAAAATGGTCCGAATCGTGGCCTACCCCGCCGCTGTTTAGTCCATCTGAGCGCGACCCTATGAAATTCTCTGGCAAAATCACCTCTGGCGGCGCAGTCATCCAGGGCAGCTTGTCCGTGCGCGGCATTGTGTACAGTCCTCAAAAACCATCCGCCATCATTTCCGGACAAGTCCTGTTTGAAGGGGACTCCATCGGGGATATCCGGATCTGCAAAATACAAAAAGATTCGGTTGAGTTTGAAAAGCATGGAAAACGCTGGAAGCAGCAGGTCGAACAGCATATCACAGAATCACAATAGTCACTGACAGGATTGTCAGACAGGACATACACAGGAGATCCATATGAAATATGCACTGCATCAACTACTGCGGTTGAGTCTGGGGCTTTGGATGGGAGGTATCGGGCTTGGCCTGGCCGAAGACACCCAACCGCCCAAAAATGAACTACTGACACCGGTTCAGGAACGCATGCGCCATCCGATTTCGATCGAATTCCGTGACACCCCCATCGATGATGTCCTGCTGATCCTGGCCAAACAGGCTGACGTGGATATCATCAAAAGCCCCAAGGTGATCGGCAATGTCACCGCGACCCTAACCGACATCCCGCTGTCTGAGGCCCTTGAGAATATCCTGGCTGCTCATGGGTATGCCTTTATCACCACAGCCAATATGATTCGTGTTGTGCCGCGGGAAGATGTCCTGCAGGCCCAGGAAAAAAAGATCAGTCGGGTCTATCGGATTACCTATGCCGATGTGACCGAAGTCGAAGAATCCCTGAAAAAGTTCATCTCCGAAGGCGGTTCCATTTCCGCCAATCCCGGCACCAGCAATATCATCGTGACCGACGTGGAAAGCAAAATCGAAGCGATCGATTCGTTCATTGAAGAAATTGATCGGGTCACACCTCAAATTCTGGTCGAAGCCCGGATTTACGACGTGTCCTCCAAAGACCGCATTGACCTGGGTGTGCAATGGCAGGCCGGCACAGCCACCAGCTATGGCGCCCCCACCACCGGAACGCTGGGATCCAATCTGTCTGACATGGGCAATGTGATTCACGGAGTGCCCACCGACAGCAGCCCCTTTTCGTCGGTCACCAATCCCCATGCCACAGGCACTTTTAGTGGCAACATCAATAACGCCTCCAACACCAATGCCCTGATGCGGTTCGGCATCCTGAATGAGCACGTCAACATCGATGCAATTCTGCGGGCCGAGCAGGAAGATATCCGTGCCAAACTGCTAGCCAATCCCCGTATTATGGTACTGGATAATCAGCAGGCCCAAATCAAAATCGTTGAGGAAATCCCCTATCAGGAGCTGACCGAAACCAGCGGCGGCGGCGCTATCGGCACCACCCAGTTCCGCGATGTCGGTGTGGAATTGCTGGTTACGCCCCACTTGACACGGGAAGGCCTGATCCGACTGATTCTCAATCCGAAATTCAGTGTTCGCACCGGCGATGTCCTGGTCAGCACCGGGAATAATAACGTTCCCGCTCAGCCGATTATCGCCACACGGCAGACCATGACGACAGCATTGATTCGTGACCAGCAGACAGTCGTGATCGGCGGCATGCGAAAACAGGATGTCTCGACTCAGGTCAATAAAGTCCCCCTCCTCGGCGACATCCCGCTGCTGGGCGAGTTGTTCAAATTCCGCGGCGAAAGCATCATCAACAGCGAGCTGGTGGTGTTTATTACCCCGCAGATCGTAACCGACCAGGTCCTGACAGCAGCCGAGCAGGTCCATCTGGAAAATACCCATTTCGACTCGCCGAAAATTGCAGAACCCAAATTACTCAAAGACAACTCAACAGACCTGAAACCCTAACGCTATACCCGCGACAGGCGGTTGAAACCTCAACACACAATCCGGCCGGGCCATCTGTCAGAGCAGATGGAATCCGGCCAGTTCTTTTTGCAGCTGGTCAGCCCCCTCAAACCGGATTGCCGTCATTCCCACAGCCCTTGCTCCATCCACATTCTTTTGCAAATCATCGATAAACAGGCACGCTTCCGGCGGCACCCCGACATTGCCGGCTGCGGCCAGATAGCTGTCCCGACTGGGCTTAACCGACCCGATCTGAAAACTCAGGGTGGGCTTTGGAAAATACTCCATCAGAGGGTAATGACGGCGGATATAATCCCAATGCAGCGGATCGGTATCGGACAACAGCCCCAGCCTGACCTTGCCGCTTAACTGAGCCACCAGGGAATCCATTCCCTCCATGGGAGCAAAAATGTCACACCAGCCAAACACAAACGCCTCATACGACAGACCAAGCCGGTAGTCATCCTGCAGCTTTTGGTAGAATTCCTGCGTTTGAATGCGCCCCAGACTGTATTGCATCATGATGGGATCCGCCATAATCCGCCCCAGTACCTGCTGGATATCCTGGCCTGCATCAGTCGGGAAAAAAAAGTGCCACAGCTTTTGGGTGTCCACCTGCACCAGCACGCGCCCCAGATCAAAGATCACCGCACGAATCATATCTTTTAGGCCCCCACATTATCCTCAAAAAAGTCTGGCGACTCTGCCATATCTATATATAAACAATTCCGGATATAATATAGCTATCAAACAGATTCGTAAAGCAAAAAACAAAAAACCAGCCCTTAGATTCAAGGCTGGTTTTCTATGGTAGCTCAGATATCCCCGACACAGTTACCGCATCACCCAGTGTTGCTCCTGAAACGCCAGACCCGCTCGAGCTCGCAGCTCAGGGTCAGTCGTATTGGCATAGATCAATTGCAAGGTCTTTTGAAGATATATTTTCTCTGGATTCCCATTCTCATCTTTATTCACCGGGTGATTGATCGCCGCAGTTTCATTGGAAAGTCCTGCGATAAACAGGCTGATTTTCTTGGCATTGGGATCAAATTCAGGCCAGATAATCGCAATATCACGGGAATTATCAGCCCCTTTGCGTAATTTCATATCCGCAAAATCCATCGACTCGAGGAAGGGATACTGCCCCTGATGCTTCAGTTTAATGGCATCAAATACTTCTTTGCGTACCCCCTGGCCGGCGGGAATCGTCTGGAACGTGTCGGTCACAAGCTGGCAACTCGGGATCAGCGAAATTTCAGGATTGGACGTATTGTTGGTCAGACTCAGAACCACATACCAGAACCGCTGGGGCACATCAGAACCCGGAAGACGGACCGAAATCTGCAGGGGCTGGCTATACTGGACATCCAATGTCCACTGACCGGCACGCTGAACCGTAGCCGGCTTGGGTGCTGAAATAACCGAATAGGAAAACACGCCAAACAATAATACAGTAATTAGGACAATACCTGCACGTTTCATAGAAAATATCCTCTTTTTCTGTTGCCGGACGTCTTTGGCAAAGATAGTATTGTACTATCGGTTGCCAGGAAGGTAAAGCCAAAAACATCAGCCTTCTTAAAAATCCAGCATGACCCAATAGCCTGAATTCGATGTCTGAAGAAAAAATCGAAATTTATCACGAAATCATCGGTTTGCTTGAGGAAAACAACCTCAAAGCACTGGGGGCATTCCTGGACCTTCAGCGGGCCAGCGATATTGCTGAAGCCGTCGAAATGCTGGATAATGACCAGAAACGCAAGGTCTTCGATGCCATGGAGGACAAGGAGCTGGCCGCCGAAGTCCTCGAAAAAGTCGACGAGGCAACCCGCGCCGAACTGTTCGATGAAGTCCTTGAAAATAAAGAAATTGTCGATCTTGTTTCAGAACTTCCACCCGATGAAGCTGCCGACGTCCTGGCCGAGATGGATGAAGAGGAAAGCCAGGAGGTTCTGGCCAATCTCGATGATGATGATGCCCGCCAGATTCAGGGGCTGATGAAATACGAGGAAGACTCCGCCGGCGGTATTATGCACCCGATGATCCTGGCCGTCGAAGAAAACCTCACGGTTCAGCAAACCATCGATTTGATTCGAAAGGCAGAAGGCCAGGAGGAGTTTTATTGCGTTTTTGTTGTCAATCAACAAAGACGATTCCTCGGTACGGTCGGCATACGCCATCTTTTAGCTGCCGACCCACAAACCCAATTGGGTAAAATTGTGGACCCACAAGCCATTTATGTCACGGTGGACACCGACCAGGAAGAAATACGTAACCTATTTAAGAAGAACAACTTACTGGTTGCTCCGGTCGTTGATGAACAAAAAAGGCTCGTCGGCGGCATCACAGCCGACCGCATCATCGAAGTCGCCGAAGAAGAAGCTGCCGAAGACATCTATGCCATGGCCGGTACGGATGCGGAGGAATTGGAATCCTTCTCCGTTTTGCATGCTGCACGGGTCAGAATGACGTGGCTGCTGCCCTGTCTGATTGGGACGGCAATTACGGCATTTCTGGGTCTTTATTTTAAGAATCTATTTATACAGTGGGATCAGCTTTATATCTTCGTTATGGCCTTTCTTTTTGCCCCGATGATTGGGGCCATTAGTGGAAATGCCGGACTTCAGACATCCGCAATTGTGGTCTGCGGTCTTGCAACCGGGGATCTGGCTGCCCTGCGAATCGGTCAGGTTTTTTTTCGCGAAGTTCGGGTTGCTTTTCTGGTTGCGGCCTGTTGCGGGATTATTGGGGGCCTGATTTGTGCTTATTTGCCTCAAATCATTGCCCCCCACCTGGACCAGGAGATTCAGGATGCGGCCGCATCGTCCCCATCGAATCCACCCAGCACCACTGCGATTGATCCCAGACAGCAAACCAAAATCGCCCTCGCGCTGGGTTTTGCGATGTTTTCGGCCATTATGGTCTCTACCACATTAGGCCTGCTGCTGCCGTTTGCTTTCCGCCGAATCGGCCTTGATCCGGCCATCAGCTCCGGGCCGCTGGTAACCACGGCCAATGACTCCATCAGCATTACGATTTATATGCTGCTGACCCTCTTGCTGACCCGGTAACTGCCCGCATATTGCCTAAAAATTACCCCGCAACAAAATGGATAGCGGTTGACGGAAACAAGTCCTTATTGTATAATTAGTTATTCATTTAATTGAGACCCTCAATGGTCCTATTTGGGCATTCGGGGTCGTTTATTGTTTTGGGATAGTTTGTGCAGGTATGTGCAGGAGTCTTGTATGACTACAGGTCAACCGATAGACAGCCATGTCCATATGGACAAGGTGCCGGAAATTGACAAATACTTCAAGGCCGCCATCAAAGCGGAAGCCAGCGACCTTCACCTCAAAGTCGGGATGCCCCCGATCATGCGAATCAGCAGCAAGCTCAAGAAAACCACCGCCGAGGTGATGACCGAACAGCGCATTGAAGAGTTGATCTTTGAAATAATGAGCCCCAAGCAGAAGCAGTTTTTTATGGAAAACGGGGCACTGGACTTTGCCTATCAAGTTGGCCCCACGGACCGCTTCCGCATTAATGCCTTCCGGCAGCGCAATTTTGTCAGCGTGTCAGCACGACGCATCAGCAGCAAAATCCCTCCCTTTGAAAAGCTTCACCTTCCCCCGGTGATTGAAAAAATAGCCGACAGCACCCACGATGGACTGGTTCTGGTGGTTGGTCCGACCGGTTCCGGCAAAAGCACCACCATCGCATCCATGATCGATTATATCAACCGTACCCGGGCGGCTCACATCGTCACGATTGAAGACCCGCTGGAATTTCTGCATGTGGACCAGAAATCCATCGTTTCTCAACGTGAGATCGGGATTGATGCGCTGAACTACGAAGATGCACTTCGCAGTCTGATGCGTCAGGACCCCGATATTGTGCTGGTTGGTGAAATGCGCGACCGGGAAACACTGACCGCTGCCATGCGTGCTGCAGAAACCGGCCATCTGGTGTTTGGCACACTGCATGCCAACAATGCCGCCCAGACCATCCAGCGTATTCTGGACCTGTTCCCGCAGGAAGAACGCGAACTGGCTCGGTCCACGTTTGCCCTGACCATCCGCGCCATTATCAGCCAGCAGCTTCTGCCCGGTATTCGCCCGGATGTGACACGTGTCCCCGCGGTGGAAGTCCTGATCCGCACCCCGATTATACGCAAATTAATCAGTGACCAGCGGGAAGCAGACATCCCCACGGCCATTCGCGCCGGTGCCGGGGAAGGCATGATTGATTACACCTCCAGTCTCTGCAGGCTGGTGGAAGAGGAATACATTGATTTGAAGGTTGCCATGGATTATGCCCCCAACGTCGAAGAATTGAAAATGGCCATGAAGGGCATTCGGACAACCTCCAGCGGAATCTTATAATCGCGTGAATCCCCCTTCGACAGGGTCTTTGGCTGTCGAAACGAAACGAGATAACTCCAAACAGGAAACAGGTATGCAAACAAGTGTTTTGTCGGCAGTGGAATACGGCGGCTATGTCGCGCTTTACAAGTTGCTCATGATGATGATTCTTTTCCTGGCGTGGATGCCCCTGGTTAACTGGATTTACATGGACAGCCAGGCCGTACGAACCGATAAGCGGGTCTGGACGGGAACTATGACGATCACCGGAGCAGTATCATTGTGGCTGTGGCTTCTGATTCCAATCTTCTGGATTGGTTTTTTCATTTATGTCATTCTGGTCGGTGCCGTCGCGTTTGCGTATGTAACGCACCGCAACGCCCGCGTGGCTGAGTTCGAAAAAGTCCTGACCGCCGATCATATTCGCAGTCTCTTTGTCAATCCCACCAAAAAACTCCAGAAAGCCAGCCGCGGCTTGTCCTTTATCACCGCCAATAAAAACGAAGTCCCTTTGCCGGACCCCAAAAGCCCGGAATCCGAAGCCTTCCAGGTGGCCTGTGAACTCTTTGATGATGCCCTCTGGCGGCGCGTCTCCCAGATCATTCTGACGCCGCAAAAGGACAACTATGCCGTGATTTATGAAATTGATGGCGTAACCAGTCGCCAGAGCGAACGGCCCAGAGAGGAAATCGATATCCTGGTTCGCTACCTTAAACAACTGGCCGACCTGGAACTGGATGAAAAACGCAAGCCTCAACAGGGCACTTTTTCCATTCTCAAGGACAATGACTGGAAAAAGAAATCCGCCTGGGAAGTGCAGACTGCAGGCTCCACCGCCGGCGAACAGGTGCGCATTATCAAACAGGAAGATTACACTGCACGCAAGCTGACCGAGCTGGGATTGAATGAAAATCAGTTTGAATCGATCCGTTCTCTGCGGGACATCAAGCAGGGCCTGATCCTGGTATCCGGTCCGGCCAAAAGCGGCGTGACCAGTACGCTGTATGCCCTGCTGGGCAATCATGACCCGTTCCTGAACAACATTGTCACGCTGGAACGCAAAAAAGCCGCCGACCTGGCCAATATCACCCAGACTGAATATACCCTCAGCGACACCGGCACAACCACCTTCTCCCGCAAACTTCAGTCGGTCTTGCGCCGGGGTCCGGATATTGTTGGCGTGGCCGATGCCGAGGAAGAAATGAGCGCCAAGCTGTGCTGCGCGGCAGCAGCCAAAGACGGCAAAATAATCTATGCCACCCTGCAGGCCACCAGTGTCATCGAAACCATGGATAAGTTTTTGAAGCTTGTCGGCGACAAAAATGCCGTAGCCGACGCGCTCGAAGCCATCATCAATCAGCGGCTGGTGCGGATCCTCTGCCCTGACTGCAGGCAGGCCTATAAACCCAATCAGGCACTGTTCAAAAAATTCAATATCCCCTCGGATGAAGTGGATATGTTCTATCGGCCCGGTGAAATTGAATATGATAAACACGGCAAACCGATCATCTGTGAAAAATGCCAGGGGACAGGCTTTTACGGACGCACCGGCCTGTTCGAAACCATTCGCATCACCGATGAACTCCGGCAGGTTATCCGAACCGCAAATACCATTCAGGAAATCGGGGCGGCATTCCGCAAGGCCGGGATGCTTTATATGCAGGAACAATCCATCAAGAAGGTAACTATCGGGGTTACTTCCATCAATGAAGTCATTCGCAACTTCTCATCGAAAAATGGATAATTCAGGAGTAAGACAGTGATAGCCATCATATTGATACTGCTCATTACCGTCCTGACCGTGGCACACTTTTATCTGAAGTGCTCCGTCATGACCGCGTTTTCAACCTTTATGGCCGCCATCTTCGGCTCCATCATTGCATTCAATTACTATGAATTGCTGGCCGATCTGTTTGTATCTCGCGGGTATGGTGGTCCCTGGGCTCATGCCGGCTGCTTTATCCTGGCGTTTGTGCTGGGATTTGCCGCAGTGCGTGCACTGGCCGATCTGCTGGTGGGGGCCAATATTGATTTCGGAAACACCCCCAAAATTACGGTGAATATAATTCTGGGGCTGACCACCGGCCTGATTCTGTCGGGGCATTTATTGGTGGCTTTCGGAATGCTCCCGGTTTCAGGCGGTTGGGCTTATAACCGTTTCCCCCCCGGAACACCCATCTCGCTGAATAATCCCAAAACCGTTCTGTTCAACCCGGATGGAATGGTGAGCTCAATTTTCAGCCTGTTTAGCAGGGGATCGCTTAGTTCCAGCAAGAGTTTTGGCGTACTGTGTGCCGATTTTGTCAATCGCAATCATCTCAATCGGCATGGTACCCAAGAGGGCATCTGGACGGTCAGCTCTCGTAAGGCATTATCCGTTCCGGCCGCGTCCAAAAAGCCGGTACGCACGATGGATATCCCCGATGTTGGGAATGTCACGGTTGTCAGAGCCATCCTGGCATTCCGGGACATCCCCGACGGCGGTGCCAAACAACCCCCGGACGGCAACATTGTATTTACGATGTCCCAGGTCCGTATGATTACCAAGGCCTCCGAGGAAGCCGGCACTCTCCGCGGGGCCGGAAAGGCCATCTGGCCTATCGGTATTCTTGAAAATGGCAAGCTGGTCAAGAAAAGTCTCTCGGACACATTGACTTATACCAACAAAGAGGCTCGAAAAGACCGAACCGTATGGGTGGATTTTGTCTTTGAAACGCCAGCCGGTCAGCAGGGTGTCCTGCTGGAATTCAAACTCAATGCAATTACCCAGCTTCCGGCCCCCGCTGTTTCCACCGACGAGCTTGAAAAGGCCCTAAACGCCGATGAACAGTCTGCTGAGAATGGAACCGAACAAGCGGCTTCCCAGCCAGCAGAAAATCCTCAATAACCCCCTGAATTGGATTAACAGCAAAAGGTATCCGATGGTCAGATGGATACCTTTTTTTATGTCCGGACAGTTTCTTTAACTGCTTATTCGGCCAATACTAAAGGCATTTACCTCCACGGCCCTTAAGCCTCACAGGTAAATGCCTTTTCAGTTGATATCCGCGGAGCCAGCCTGTCCGCCCGCAGCGAACCGCCGATTATGCACAAAGCGCGTAATCTTCGATTTCAATACCCAACAGATTTTCCAGATACTTGTCCAGGTCCTCACTTGAAAACTGTGCCAAAAACTCCGGTTTGGCTGTCCGGTTGATTTCGAGGATACAATCAATTAATTCCCTCTTACTCATACATTACTCCTTGGGTTAACTTCAATAAACATCCTTGTTTACAGTATGCTTATCGGAAGAGATTTTGATTTTTCTTGAATTATCTATCGCGGGTGTGCCTTCAAATCAAAAAATAAACCCATACAATATAATTGATCGCCATAATGGCCAGCCACAAGCTGTAGTTAAGAGCAAAGTGAACCAATTCATACGTCCAATAAAATACTTCACTTCAAAAAAACATCAGGGGTGTAAAAAAATAGAATTTTTTAGAAAATTTTTTATAATGCTTTTTGGGTGGCGGTAATTTCTTGTATTGTGTACCCACACGGAACCACAGATAAATAATGATGAACATTTTAGAAAACAAGTACAATATGCACATTGGCCGGGAGCAGGCCAAGCTGAAAATCTGGCGCTATGCCGGCCTGATGCTGACTTATCAATGCAGCGCTGCCTGTGCATTTTGTTACTACTGTTGCGATCCCCGCCAGGGGGGATTGATGCCCACCGATGTCGCCTTGGGGGCCTGGGAAAGTCTTGTACGTCTGGCAGGCAAAGAGGCTCGAGTCCATCTGACAGGCGGCGAACCTTTTCTGGTATTCGACCGATTGGCAGAAATCGTTCAACAGGCACATAAAGCAGGGCTTACAGGTCTTGAATATGTCGAAACAAACGCTTCCTGGGCAAACCAGACTTCGGACATCCAGGAAAAACTGCGTTTTCTGGCCGAAAATGGGATGGAGAAATTGAAAATAAGCTGCGATCCATTTCATCAAGAGTTTGTCGATATTCAGAAGGTAATTCACCTTCAAACGATTGCCAAGACCATACTTGGACCGGAGCGAGTTATGGTCCGATGGCAGCGGTATTTACAGAATCCTGTGAACTTTAAGGCAATCAATGACACAGAAAAACAGGCAATTTACCGCCAGGCACTCTGTGATGATCCCTGCAGATTAACCGGACGTGCGGCATTTCGCCTGGCAGACCTGCTGCCCCAGCGTTCCTGGACAGATTATCTTCACAATCCCTGCTCTCAGAGTATTCTGGGGGCTAAAGGGGTACATATTGACCCCTATGGCAACGTCTTTAGCGGGCAGTGCAGCGGGTTAGTCGTCGGTAATCTGGCCAAACAGCAACTCGATACCCTATGGCGGGATTTCAACCCACTGAGCAGTCCTCCCTGGAAGCAGCTACTGACCGAAGGCCCGGCCGGACTGATGGGCGAAGCTCTCGCCCAGGGGTACATCCAGCGACCGGGATATGCTTCAAAATGCCATCTTTGCACAGACTTACGGCGATTTTTTTTTGACAAATCCCTTTTTTGGCCGATAATTTCACCAAGAGAATGTTATCATATATAAAATAGAAAGCAGGAGGCTGAAACTTGGCCCAGAATGAACAAACCAGCTACGACACGCTGTTCGGAAGAATGGCGGTCGAGCAAAAGCTATGCACCGAAGAGGAGGTTCGCTCCTGCCAGGACGAGCGGAAAAAAAGG
Source organism: Anaeroglomus insulsum (assembly GCF_050689095.1). Taxonomy (NCBI): domain Bacteria; kingdom Pseudomonadati; phylum Planctomycetota; class Phycisphaerae; order Sedimentisphaerales; family Anaerohalosphaeraceae; genus Anaeroglomus; species Anaeroglomus insulsum. Next base: position 106,556 of record NZ_JBOGCL010000006.1, on the reverse strand, counting down.
GCTTCCGAAAAGCCAACCACCCTGGAGCAGCTTTTACTGGAAAAACGCTATCTGACCCCTACTCAGGCTGAACGGCTGAAAGTCTCTATTCGCGAGAGTCGTGACAGCAGCAATCAAATCCCTGGCTACAAAGTCTTAGGCAAATTAGGGTCAGGGGCCATGGCCGTCGTATATAAGGCTAAACAACTGTCCCTGGATCGCACCGTCGCAATCAAGGTATTACCCAAGAAATTTGTCCAGAAATCGGATTATGTAGAGCGGTTTTATAAAGAAGGTCGTCTTGCCGCCAAACTCAATCATAATAATATCGTCCAGGCTATCGATGTCGGTGAAGTCGGCGGATTGTACTATTTTGTGATGGAATATGTCGAAGGAAGGACCCTCTACGATGATTTATCCAAGGGCAAAATCTTTTCTGAGAAAGAGGCCCTGGATGTCATTATTCAGGTTGCCAATGCTCTGGCTCACGCCCATGCCCAGGGGTTAATCCATCGTGACGTCAAGCCCAAAAATATCATGATCAATAAAGACGGCGTCGTCAAACTGGCCGATATGGGATTGGCTCGCGAAACCTCGGATGTCCGCGCTGCCAAACACGAGCAGGGCAAGGCCTTCGGCACCCCTTATTATATCGCACCTGAACAGATCCGGGGCGAGATGGATATTGACGGTCGCGCAGATATTTACTCGCTGGGCGGCACGCTGTATCATATGGTCACAGGACGAGTCCCCTTTGACGCATCAGCCCCTGCGGAAGTGATGAAAAAACACCTGAAAGAACCCTTGATTCCGCCGGATCACATTAATACCGCCCTGTCTGCCGGGATTTCAGAGGTCATCGAAGTCATGATGGCCAAAGACAAGAAAGACCGATATAAAAATATGGAAGAAGGCATTGTCGATCTTCAGGCCGTACGCGATGGAAAGCCCCCGCTGATTGCCAGACAGCGTTTCAACCTCGAAGCATTGGGTGAGCTGGAAGAAGGGGCGGCCGTCGATGTGCCCAACGAAAAACTACTGCGAGCCACCGAAGAAGCCCTGACCAAATATAAAATGCTTGTCATCATTCTGGCCGCCTTGTCGGCGGTGCTTCTGCTGGCGGTTCTGTTTTTGGCATTAAGCCGATAATGTCTTAATCCTTCGGGAGCCGACGATGTCGAGACATCCCACTGAGACCAAAACACGCATTTTGCATTCCGCTCGCGGCCTGTTCAGCAACCACGGGTTTACCGCCACATCGCTGGATGATATCCTCGGTGCAACCGGCATCACCAAAGGAGCGTTCTATCATTATTTTCGCAGCAAAGACCACCTGTGCGAGGTCATGCTGGAAGAGGTTGTCGCAGAATATAAAACGCTGCTGATGACGATTGACAAGCAAGCACCGGCTATCGAACAATTGAAACAATGGCTGTCGATTCTGATGGAAAAGAATACCTCCGGACAATGGGTCAACTGCCGGCTGATTAGCCGGCTTTCCGTCCAGATTCAGCAGCTTGGGCCGGACCTTCAGACCCGGCTGACAGACTTCTGGCGATGGTATGAGGGATTGTACATCAACTGGTTGACGCAATCCGGCTTGAACAGTGCCCAGGCCGCGTTATCTGCAAGGACTCTGATCGGCGTGATATTCGGGACGATCTGGCTCGATAAATGTGCTCCCTCAACATTATCCATGCCCGACGTGGTGGATTATCTGCTGGGCCTGGTCCTCAGGACAGAGTAACTTTCCATTCCCGCCTGCTTATTTGACTTTTTCCGGCCACGGAGCAGGCTGATATGTCTGGGGCGAAAAATCCTTCTGACCGTTTGTCAGAGGTGCCATCGTAACATAATAGTCCATCGTCTGGGCGGCCTGGAGCGGAATCTCAAATCCCAGAATTCGCGTACCGCGATTCGGCTCATCCAGTTTGGATTTCGGCTCAGTGGACCAAATCTTAAGCGGAATATCCATCGCTGGGGCATCCAGAACATGCACCGCAAAATACAGCATTTTGCCATCCTTTTTCAGCAGGGCCGTCCCGCTGGATTGAATTTCGACCTCCGCCGGCGTGACCATGCTCCATCGCACGGTAACGTCCTTATTCACAGCCTTAACGCGGTCGTGAATCCAGGTCGTTCTGTCGGCGGATATCTGGACCGAACGCATTGCGGTGTCCAACTGCCCGGCATACACACGGCTCATATCCACGACCACACGGGGCTTGGGCTGGTCCGGCACAAATTCCGTAATCGGTGCAAATCCTTCCACGTGCTGGAGCTGCTCATCAACAGCCAAAGTATTATGCCACAGATTCGTATAGCGCATAATCTGCCAGCGCTGCGAATCCTGTCGCATGTTAAACAGGCTGACTCCCATCTGCTCAACACGGTTATAATCCTGCATACCCAAATCCAGTGCCCATCGCACTCCATCCACATCCAGCACAAACGACCCGATATCCATATGGCCATGATTGACAGAGGGGCTGCCGCCTTTGATGGCAACATAAAGCGACTCCTCCTCCCAGCCGCTGCGCAATACCGCCACAGGGTTATTGCCATCGCCCTTCCAGCATTGTATCGCTGGCTTGACAGGTTCGGCCTGTCCCATCCAGATTAGTGTCATCGGCAGAAAACAGGACCCTCCGGACATCCCCTGGCCTGCCTTTGTTCGATAGCGTTCCAAAGCAGGCTTCTCCCCCCATAGCCAGTCCGGTCGGGAGTAATGCCTGGAAAACCAGACGATTTCCGGATAAATCTCCCGCCCGCGCTGGCCGCAATCGGCATAATTAAAAAACAACCCCGTCGGGCCGGTCATCTGGACAAAATAATCCCCAGTCTTCTTAAATCCCTTGTGTTCCGAAAGCCCGAAATCTGTTTTCAAAGCCGTATTCAAAGCATCAATCAGCACAATATTGTAGCTGGTTCCATAGACCCAATAACTCGGCCCTTCCGGATACGCCCCATCCGGATTGTATTCGCCCATGGCCCGCGGAACAGAATGGATTGCTCGATGGACAATCTGCGCAGCCAGGCGCGGCTCATCTTCCAGCACTGCCAGCGCCCCCAGTGTCATGCCGCCATTACAGACCTGGTTCCAGTTATTCGTCGAAGTGACCCACCAGGTGTTCATCCGCTTTTCGATACTCTTTTTAATCGATTCGAGATTAGACAAATCCTCTTTGGTTTCCAGCGATGGCATCAGCCCCTTATCCACAATTGCACGACGGATGGTTTCTCGCGATGCTGGTGACAGTGTGTCATAGAGCCAGTCATAGCCGATGGCCAGCCCCGCCGTCATCTCCGCCACATCCAGAAAATGGGAGGGATTCCAATCGGAAAATGCTGCCGCAGCGAGCATTTCTTTCTGGGCCCGCTGGGAATAGACCTCCTGTCCGGTCATCCGGTACATAAACGACAAGGTTAGTACACGCTTGATGCAGGTACGAGACTTATCCAGGAGCCGTCTGCCGATTTGAACGCGTTCTATCGGAGGCTGTTCAAGCAGTGCCTCGGCCTGGCTGTGAATTTGCTCAAAAATGGCCTTGGCTGCCGGGTCTGCCGCAATGCGGTCGCGAATCTGCTGCTCTGTTCCTGCAGGCCATATTAATCGAGGGTGGGCCGCTGGTTTTTCGAGGACTTTTTGCACCTGGACAAAGGGCACCTCTGCTGCATGTAAAAGTCCCCCCAGCCATACCACACCAACGAGCCAACGACAGGTCCGTTTCATAATAGCCTCCACAATACCTGTTTCATATCAGGAACACCAGGATAAGCATATTTCCTTTTTATGCAAGATGATGCTGGCCGTCGCAGGATTACATGGATTTCGCACGGGGTGGGATATTTTCTACTTAACACGTATATTTTGCCGCCAGGTTGGCCATCGAACAGATTGAAACCGTGCTTAGCCGCGCCTCCGGCGGACAATTTGCCCAGAATCAGTGTACTTAACACAGCCCCGGCTCTCTGAGATATTCATATTAAAAAATCCAGACTCTATATTGATTTTTGGTCCTATCGGGGGTACAAATACCCCTGTGATGCAAATAAAACTATATAACCATTCATATTTCAAGGTGTTATGAAAACGACAATCCATCAGCTCAGTGCATTCGCCGGTCAGGAAGTCACTCTGTCCGGCTGGGTCTATCATAGCCGTCATAGCGGAAAAGTCGCCTTCATCGTCCTGCGGGATGGCACCGGCCTGTGCCAGTGCGTCATCGAAAAGGGCAAAATCTCCGACGAGTTGTTCGAACAGCTTGTCCGGCTGGGACAGGAGTCCTCCCTGTCACTGTCGGGCATCGTCCGTGTTGAACCCCGCAGTCCGGGCGGATACGAACTGGCTGTGACGGCAGCAGGTATTATCTGCCCGACACAGAACTACCCGATTACACCCAAAGAGCACGGTGTGGAATTTCTGATGAAAAACCGTCATTTGCATCTCCGCAGCCAGCGGCCCTGGTGCATCGGACGCATTCGCCATACCGTCATTGATGCCATTCGGCGATTTTTCAACGACAACGGCTTTACCCTGGTGGATACTCCGATCTTCACCGCTGCAGCCGGTGAAGGTGAACAAACGCTGTTTGCCGTCAATTATTTTGGTAAACCCATGTTTCTGTCACAGACGGGACAGCTTTACCTTGAATGCGCTGCAATGAGTTTTGGTAAGGTCTATTGCTTCGGCCCGACTTTCCGCGCTGAAAAGAGCAAGACCCGTCGCCACCTGACCGAATTCTGGATGGTCGAGCCGGAAATAGCCTTTATTGACCTGCCGGGCCTGCTGGAACTGGCGGAAGATTTCGTGACCAGTATCGTCAAGCGAGTTCTGAAAGACAATCGTCCGGAACTGGAAACTCTGGGTGCCGATATCACCATGCTGGAAAAAATCGAACCGCCCTTCTACCGTCTGACCTATACGGAGGCGGCCGATATCCTGACCAGTGACCGCACCGCCTGATTTATGGCCGAACAGCTCGAGCAGTTCAAATCCCAGAAGGCTGCTGTGGAAAAACAACTGGCCGACATCGAAGCTGCAGACAAAGCCGGCGGCCTTAAACAGTGGCAAAAAGACAAAAATGCCCGCCTGCAAATCGAGCTGCGGGCTGAGCTGGACGAATTGAATATCAAAATTGAGAATAATCCCAAACATGCTCAACTGGCTGCCGAATTCAAATGGGGCAAAGACCTGGGCGGCTCAGATGAAACCATTATCTCGCTGATGCATGACAAGCCGGTCTTCGTTACGCATTACCCGCGCGAAGCCAAGGCGTTCTATATGAAGACCGACCGCGACAATCCGAAGGTGGTCCAGAATTTCGACCTGCTGGCCTCTCAGGGGTTCGGCGAAATCATCGGTGGTTCCGTCCGGGAAGATGATTTGCAGTATCTGCTCAAACGCATTGAAGAAGAAGGGTATAATCCCCAAAACTACGACTGGTACCTGGATTTACGGAAATATGGCTCGGTGCCGCATGGCGGCTTTGGTCTGGGGATTGAACGCACCGTCGCCTGGATTACCAACGAACGGCATATCCGTCAATGCATCGCCTTCCCGCGGCTGATGGATAATGTGTGCATTTAGTCCGCACGAAAATAAAAAGGCAAAGGCAACAAACATCTGAATTATGAGGTGCTTTGGGCCAGAGCAGCAGTTTTTTCTGTGTCTGCTGTTGGAGCCGCAGGCGGTATATCCAGCGGAATTTCCATCACAAACGTACTGCCCTGACCCGCATCGCTTTTCAAGGTCATGGAGCCATTCATCCGCTGTACCAGCCGAACCGCAATCGGCAGACTCAGGCCGAAACCCCGATTGTCGCGGTTGATTTTATTGTCCGAACGAGTAAAGATATTCCAGATCCAGTCCTGCTCTTCGGGCTTGATGCCGACGCCGGTGTCTTCCACTTCAAACCGCAGCCAGGAGCGGATCGCATCGTCCCGGCGACTGACCCGAATATAAATATGTCCCTTCTCGGTATATTTCAGCGCGTTATCCATCAGTACCACCAGACACTGCCGCAGATGGATCGGGTCACCCAGAATCCGCTCGGGAAGCGTCCCCATCCGCTGGATTTCAAAACACAATCCCCGGTCTTCTGCGGGCAGATAATAAATTGACCAAAGCTCCCGCAGCAGTTGTTCCAGCACAATAGGCTGACAGGAAATCTGGACTTCATCTCGCTCGATTTCGGTCAAATCCAAAATCCCGTCGATCAGGCACAACATCGTTCCCGCCGCGGCATGGATACTCTGAACAAATTCCTTCTGGTGCTCGGCCAGCGGTTCTTCACGCAGCAGTTCCGAAAACCCCAGCACGGCATTCATCGGAGTCCGCAGTTCATGGCTGATATTGGCCAGGAAATCGGTTTTGAGCTTGTTGGCTTTTTCCGACAGTCGAGCCAGACGCTTGGCTTCCCGAACTGCTCGTTTGAGTTTTTCATTAATCCGGTTGAGCTTAGTCTGGGTTTTAACCAGTTCGGCATTGGCCACTTCAAGCTGTTGTTTATGATCACGCTGCCTGTTGACATACTGTCGCATCAATAACGCAAACATCACTGCCAGAATCAGCCAGCAAATCAGCAGCACACCGCATACCCCGTAAAAGGTATACAACTCCCGCCGCTGCATCTGTTTGATGTCTTTTTCCATCTGCTCAGTCAGCGTGATCAGAGAGACAAAATCCGCATCGAATGCCGCAATCGCATACTCTGTTTGATTAGACAGGGCAATGCATTCCAGCCGGTTGAGAATCTGTTGCCGATACGAAGCAATCTGTTTTCCAATCGTCTGAGCATACCTGCGGATCGAAGCATTGCAGGCTGGAGGGTACGAGTCGTGGTGATTTACCCCCCCCTGTAATATCGCCTGAACATACCAGACCGCATTATCCAGGTGAGATCGAACACGGCTCAGAAGGTCCTCTTCGCGAACATAAATGTATTTTTGCAGCCACAGGTGGGCGGCAGCAGCTTCCAGTCGAATCTCCATCGCCGCACAGCAGACCTTGCTGTGTTCCAGGGTCATCCGCCGGGCTGAAAACCAGGCATAGCCAAGCCCCGCTGTCGATGCCAGAAGACACAACCCTATCACCAGGTATACGCGAATAATAGGCTGACCTAAACCGGCCTTCCGCTGTTCCTTTGGATCACCATTCTTATCCATAACTTAGTCCGATAACTTCACGCATTCATCGGGTGCAAAACATTGCAGACAGCAGACAATATTGGGCCGTTTCAGCGTCTCCACAGACGAGATACATTAATCCAGGTTCACCTGGAACGGCTTATTAAGTGATGTCGGCTATTCAAACAACTCATTTCACAAGGAAAAAACACCTATTTTTGCACTATCGGACAAGTTATTGTGATTATTCTCGCAACTAAGCCCAAAATTTGATTCACACTTCTTTAAACCAGCCTGTCGAGGGTATTGGGGCTGGCTTTTACTGTTCTTCCAGCGGCAGGATTTCCACCTTACGGAACTCTACCGGGTGACTTTCGGCCTGCAGAGCAATATAGCCTTCCGACAACAACAGCTTGCCGTCCTGAATCAGTTTTTTGGCGTTCGCGTCCCGCTCATCCAGCTGCGGCTTTTGGTATTCTATCACGGTTTCCCCATTGATTTTATGACGGATCATATCGCTGCCATGCACTTCAATTTCAATTGTCACCCACTGATCTCCGTGATAGGTCTTGGACTTGGACGTGATACAGTGGTCGGTGATCAGTGTATCGTTGATTACCACGTTGGTACCCGGGGTACAGAGATTGCCCGTGGTGCGATCATTTTTGCCGTCACCGCCGAGCAATTGAACCTCAATACTGACTGGAAAATCCTGGTCCTGAGTCATGGTATTGGGATCCTGACAATGAATCATCACTCCGCTGTTACGGAATGCCCAGGCAGGACCGCCTTTGACCTGCTGGCCGGTAAAACGGTATTCGGCCCGGAAGAGATAATGTGAAAACGGCAGTGCATAAAACAAATGTCCGAATTCACCCTTGAACTGCTCATACTGGTCGTAGGAGACTTTTAATACGCCGTCTTCGACCCGGAAGGTATTTTTGTAATTTTCGCCCAGTTTCGAGCCGGTAAATTTGGGTGTCCAACCCTTGAGGTCTTTGCCGTTAAACAGGCTGATCCATGTTTTCTTTTGTTCCTGTTCCTGACCGATTGCACCTGTGCAACAGAGTCCTGCAATCGCTGCGATCATCAATCCTGCCGCGTAGTGTCGTTTCTGAAGCTTCATGGAGTATTCTCCTTTTCTTGGGTATTTGTTGGAGTTTCGGGTGAAACCCTTTCTTTATTCACATAGGCCAAGGCATAATCATACCGGCTTTGTCCCAGGCGGCTGCATAGCGGATATCCCGGATACATCCGGGCAAATTGGGCACGGTACTGTTCTTCAATCAGGACGGCTTGGGAAAATTGTCTGAAAGCCTCTTGCCGATTGCCCATCCGCTCGGCCAGAAGCCCCAGATCATACGCAATCCGATCTGAACCCGGATAACGAGCCTGCGCCTCAAGGCCGGCCTGATAAGCAGATTCCAGCAGCGGTCCGGACTGCTGGGGATTCGTTTCGGCCAGCGCAATATAGGCTCTGCCAAGCAACTCCCGACAGCGGAAATTGGCCCGATCTCGCCCGCAGGCCTGCTGGAAATACGACACCGCTTTTTCTGCATGTTCCCGACGGAACAATCGGGTATTCTCATATTGGCTCAAATGCCACTGGCCGGCAAAGACCCAGGGGTCCGGGTCCAGCGGATCCAGTCGAGCCGATTCCAGAAAATACGGTTCGGCGTGGTCGAAGTCCCGCAGTCCCCGCTGAAATACAGCACCCGCTTTGACGGGAATCCAGACATAATGATACCCGATCAAACCCGTCACGAGCACCGCAGTGATGATTCCGATCCACCGCCGCGGCATCCGCATCGCTTCCGACGCAGCAGGCTTGTCCGGCCTGCGGCTGATAGCCAGAATCAGTGCCAGCATCAGCCAGAAGCTCATCCACACACCCGGTTCAAAAATGGCAAAGTCAATCAGATTGTGAATCAAAATACCAACCACACCACACACCAGGCCGCACAACAGCCCGTCACGCGGCATTACGCTGGTCGGCTCTTTTGCGGTTGCCCACAGCAAACCAAACGCAAGCACAAACGCTGCCGCCGGAAGCACATACATCAGCACAAACACCGACAGTTGAACCGTAGCATTCTCTCCGATAATACCACCTTCGCTGACCCAGGGCCGAATCACCAGCAGCAAAAAAAGCGTTCCCATCAGCACGCCCCACGGGGTCAATGCATCCGGACCAGCGGCAATGGAATCAGCCGCTCCGGCCTGTTCACCGCAACATCTGCGAAAACCTTTCCAGACCACAGCTCCCACCGCCATCAGAAAGGCCATCGGTCCCAAAATTCCAAACTGGCACCACAACGACAGGATAAACTGATGCGGGTCCTTCACTGTCTCCGGAGCCGCAGCAATTTTATACCGCGGATAAAATATGCCGAAATTACCCCCGCCGACACCGGTCACGAAACGATCTTTAAGCATCTCCGCCGCCCCCACCCAGTACTGCCATCGCACATACAGGGCATTGGGGCCGGGCAGCCGTCCATGCTGATGCCCATAGGCAATCACCCAGCTACCACATACCACAGCCGCCAGCAGCCCCGCAATGAATATCGGTTTGCGATAAGCCCATACCCAACGTCGGCACAACAGAAAAACCGCAAACAACCCCCCCGACAGCATTGCAGCACCGATGCCGCCCCGGCTTTTCCCAATCAGCAGGCCAACAGCCAGCGTCATCAGCACGACTAGTTGTACCACCAGCCGGGCGGCAAATCCCGCATCCTCCCTGCGGCTGCGTAAGGTATCAACAATCAATCCCAGTGAAATCAAGATTCCCGCCAGCAGGAATGTCGCCGTGGAATTACTGGTCAGGAGAAATCCACGAACATCTTTGGAATGCAGACGGTGTTCATACTGGAAATGCGCCAGGCTGTTAGGCTCAATTCCCAGCAGCGCCAAATGTTTGTATGGGTCAGCGGCGTAGTCCTGCTCCACCTGCGAATTGCCGGCGGTATATTGATCCATACTGACATAGACTGCCGCGCAGCCGGTCGCCAGAATAACCCAGACAGCAGCATCCACCCGCCGCTGAGAATCCAGCCAGCCGACCACCGTAATCGCCATCAGCATGGGCACGATGAGTGTAAACAGTTCGCTGATAGCCGCCCGTTTGTCGGATGAAACCATACAGGCGATCACCCCACCGACCAGAAACAATCCCGTCGCCAGCGGCACAAGGCGTCCCGACCATGGCAGCCGCCCTCGAATCCACAGGCTCACAACCCCGGCCATCACCGCCGCAAACACCACCCCCGACAGCAGCAGACTCATCCCGCGGGGCGTCGTCCATAAAGCCGGATTCTGCATCGCCGAATGCGGCTGCTCAACAAAACTCAACCGCAGCGCCATCATACCCAGCACCACCGCCAGAAGAATCCCTTCCAACAGGCGGTTCGAGGCAGGCTTGGTTAGGTTGTTCTTTTTGAGTGCCATAGCGTGTGTCTTCAAAGAGGATTGTCACTGGTCACAGGGTTTGCCGGTGGCTTCCAAAATCGCTACAATCGCCAGCGTCATCAGTGTCTGGACAAAAATCAAAATCGCCCCGACGAAATCCACCTGCCGCAGAAATATCGCCCCCAATCCGGTACACAATGTCGCCAGATATAGCGTTAGTGCCGTTTGCGTATCGGTCAGTCCTCGCCTGCGAAGCCGGTGCGAAAAATGCTGCGTATCGCCGACCAGCGGGCTTTTGCCCTGTTTAATCCGCAAAAAGGTTACACTGACAAAATCATACAGCGGCACAGCCAAAGCCAATAACGGCATAAACACGGCATACAGGCCGCCGCCGTCATTTTGATGATAATAGGTGGTCCGAAGGCTCAACAGGGCAACAAAAAAACCAATCACCAGCGACCCGCAATCCCCCATAAAAATTTTGGCCGGCGGGAAATTCCACACCCAGAAGCCCGCCACCGCCCCGATAAACAGCAGCCCCAGACCGGAAATAAAGACCTGCCCGCTGCCGACCGCCGCCGTCAGCAGCACCCCGGCCACAATCATTGCAATCCCCGCTGAACAGCCGTCCATATTATCAAGAAAATTAAACACATTCATAATCCCGACAATCCACAGCACCGACAGCAGCGTTGTGATGACCTTGTTATGAATAAACATCTCCACGCGCACATCAGCAAAAACCGCAGCCGCAGTCGCAACTCCAAACTGCACCGCCAGTTTCAGATAAGGCCCCAGCCGTTTCTTGTCATCCCACAGCCCTAAAAGATGCAGCATCGCCGCACATCCCAGCACCACCCACAGGTCCCGACTTCGATTGATAAATCCTTCCACATGGTCACTAAGACTCTTGTCGATGAAAGAAAGCCTGCCTGCATCCGCCAGATACCCCCCCGCCAGCCCAGCCAGAATAAACAACGCAATCGTCCAGAAGATGGCAACCCCCCCGCCCAGCGCAATGACCGTCCGATGATAGCGGTCCTGACGCGGATGGGCACAAAAATCGACTGTCATCGCTGCCTTTCGCACTAATACCGTCAGCATTGCCGAGAGCAAAAACGCCCCAACCGGCAAAACCATAGCTAAGATCATTACCTGTGAAATCGAATTAATCCTTTCCTATTGCCTGTCATCGATTCATGGGGTATCCGAATCATCCGGCGATGCCGCCGCCGAGGCCAAATCCCGCCGCTGGGCCGCCAGTTTTTCGCGCGCTGCCGACAAAAAAGCGTTATATCGTCCGCTTTTGAAATCGGGGAACGTATAGGGATAGACCTGCCAAACCCCCTTGTTATAGGTCAGCGTCACCTCTGCCCACATCCCATCGCCAATATACACCCGATGGGCAAAATTCTTGGTCGAGGCCAACACCAGCTTGCTCGGTTCCAGATATCCAGGGTCAAGATTAACCGGACGGGGCCACGGTGTTGCCAGCACCTCGGCAAGCTGCATCTCCATCCGGTTGGTCTGGTGCTTGATCCCCCCCAGCCGGCCTGGATCGATAGGAGCCTCAATGCTCACAAATCGCCGCAAAATGGCCGGTCCGGCCTGCTGTTGGTAATAGGTCGTCATATCAAACGGATACACCGGACTGACCAGGTCCGCCTTGCCAAACGTCTCGGACACCGCCGACTCCGCCACTGCAAGACACCGCTGGTCAGCCGCCAAGATTCCAATAATCAGCTTAACCGGCTGAGGTTGCTGTATCTCCCACATTCTATTGCTTCCAAGTCCAGTTCTAATGCTCCCATATTCTAATCATACGATGGATAAATGCAAAGCATCTCTTTTTTTCCGTAAACCAACAAAAAAAGCCGTGGCCAAACGCCACGGCTTTATCATCTCACCCTAATTTAACAACCTTACAGACTCCGGCGTCTCCGAAGCCAGCCAACCAGACTCGTGCCCATCGCACCCAGCAGAATCGCTCCAGGTGCCGGAACCACCGGCTGTTTCAGTTCAATCGACGTGGTCATCTTGAAATTGGACTCTGTGGTATGCCGTTCGGCAAAGAACAGATCAAAGGCATAGGTCTGTCCAACCGTCAAGCCCAGGGTATCGAGATTTACCGTTTGAGATTGAGAACTATGGACACCGCCCAGATCAATGACTAATTGTTTGTTGATAAAGACCCACAGGTCGTCGTCACCGGTAAAATTAAAGACCTCACCGCCCTGATAGGTAAACATATTGTGCATTTCAAGCGTGAAATGATAATTGTGTGAACGGCCTTCATTACCGAATCCTTCGCCGTCAATCGGGAAGAAGCTGGCGTTGTTATATTCATATAAACCGCCCGCATTCTTGGTGGCCACCAGCGTCTTGGAGATGACCAAATTCACACCAGCTACATCGTTATACCACTGATTGAACGTCGCTTCACTGGTGACCGCATTTGTGGTGTTGGCAGTGTTATACACCGGCTTGCCATCTACCCCCAGCGTGGATAAAACAATTCCCGTGCCGGAATAATATGGACTCATTTCAAAATCCGGGTGCGATGCCTGAAAATCCCGAATCGTCACGTTGAGATTCAGGGTCTCGGCCGCATGGGCAACCCCGGCCAGCACGCCCACGACACATAGACACAACATTACTCTTTTCATCATTTTCTCCCTTCACAATCAAATCAGACTGTCAAAATATGTTTTAGGTATGGAAAACAATCCAACCATCCTACAAGATTTCCCTATCTTATCTTTTTTTGACACAAAAAGCAAGTTTATTTTTGATATGCGGAATATGGATGAAATATATAATTAATAATAATTTGCAAACGCTACATATATTCTTCACAATGTACTGCATTCCATCGAGAAATCGTGGAGATGAAAAGAAAAGAGGAACCAGACGACTGGCATCTGATTCCTCCTCCTCACATGAAGCTTCACACAAAAGACGTTCGGGGGGAGAACGACTTTTGTGTATTATAACCAAATGGACAGACTCAATTCAACCCTGAAATCGTTTTCCCTGTATTGTTGCCGAAAATTCGTCGTCTGAATGATAAAAATAGCCTTTCATGGCTATTTGTTTTTCTGCCTGGTCCGGCCAAGCATTGACTTTCTTTCATGAGATGCGTATGCTGATATCATATAGCCGACACTGGCGGGATAGATTATCGTTTTTCCGCAGTCGGCCCGGATGGGATACTCTTATAAGGATACGACCATGAAACGCTGGTTTTGGCTGTTACTGATACCGCTGATGGCTCTGGCCGGATGCTGCAACTGTCTGTTTGGAGGCAAAACAATGACCCAGGAACCCATGCTGGCCCATAGCGTGTTTTTCACCCTCAATGACAACTCCGCCGGGCAAAAGGAACGATTGCTTGAGGAGTGCTACACCTATCTGAAAGACCATCCCGGCGTGACCTTCTTCTCCGCCGGCCTGCGGGATACCACCCTGACCCGGCCGGTTAATGACCAGGCCTTCGATGTCGCCCTGACTATCGTCTTCAAAACCCGCAAAAATCACGAGGACTACCAGGTCGCCGCCAAACACAAGGAATTCATCCAGCGCAACCAGGCCAACTGGAAACAAGTCCGCGTCTTCGACTCGCTGGTCTGGTAACGCCCACAACAAAAACACACGAGGCCGAACAGGAGTTTAAGCCTGTGCGGCTACAGAGAGAATCTGGACGAACACCAAATCTGCACCTTACGAAAAAAAGATAAACACGGGGTAATGAGGGTCAACCATAGGTTGCTCCTACCGGGACATATCGGCAATGGCTTTGATGAGTGCAGCGACGGTTTCGTCGGAGGCTGCGAAGGCACTGTCGCCGCCCTGGTTGATGCAGACTAGCACGGCAAAATCACGCTTGGGGGCGATCCAGGTGTTGGCATAGTTCATGGTGTTGGAGCCGGTATGGTGAAGGACGGCCCCGCCACCCCAGTCACGGGTAACGGCCAGCCAGCCGAGGGCGTAGTCGTTGCCAAAGGGCGGGGTGTGGAGGATGCGATAGGTGTCGGGGGTCATCAGGGCGGATTTGCCCATACCGCCGCGAAGCTGGTCGATGACAAACTTCGCCCAGTCGGAGATGCTGGCATGGACGCAGCCGGCCGGAGCCATAACCATTGCGTTATCCATATCGGGGCCATTGCCCTCAACAGGAGAGCCGTCGGCACGATGTCCCCAGGGCTGGTCGAGTTTGCCCGGCGTCCCCACTCCGCCAAAGCCGGCGGTGGTCATCCCCAGCGGCTTAAAGAGGCTGTCGTAAATCTGGTCTTCCCAGGACTTGCCTGATATTCGCTCGACGGCGATTCCCGCGACAACATATCCGAGATTGGAGTAATGAGCCTCTGTGCCGGGGGTGTATTTGGGCTTTTCGGTCAGGGCCTGTTCCATAACCGCCTGGCGCTGGCGGCGGATATCGCCGCGGGAGGCAAACGACCGCCAGTTGAGGTTTTCGGTCAGCCCCGCGTGATGCGACAGGAGCTGCAGGATGGTGACGCCTTTGAGCTGGGAATGTATGCGGTCGGCCAGCTCGGGAAAAAGCTCGGCCAGCGTCGAGGTCCAGCGGACTTTTTTCTGTTCGACAAGCCGGGCGAGGACTGCGGCGGTCATGGCCTTGGTATCGGAACCGAGATGCCATAAGTCACTTGTGGTGACGGGGGTGGTATCGCCCCTGCGGCGAAGGCCGACGGCACCGATGGCGATGATACCGTCGCTGTTGACTATGGCTGCACAGATGGCCGGGACGTTGTGTTTTTGACGGATCGGTTCCAATAGGTCAGTAATGTCTGCCACCTTTGTTTTCGGGGATTCCACAGTAGCTTTATCCTGAGTCTGCCCCTGGCAACCGCCGCAGAAGGATATCACTATGACTAAAGCCATCAATCGGTTATGATTCATCACAAGCCTCTATCTGCACGAATTTGCGCCCCGGGGAGTTTACGGCCAGATGGATTTTAGCGGATACACATCCAGTCTTTCAACCAGAATGTCGCTCTGGTCAGCACGGAATTGCAGCGAATCAGAACAGCGAGTCAAATTGACGCCAAGGGGCATATAGATACGGCCGTTGTTGGCGAAGATTTCAATGCTCATGCGGTCAACCAGTACTTCAAGGCGGATTTTGCCGTCAACAGGTGCCAGCGGCGCGGATTTATCCAGGCAGGTCAACTGCTGCTTTGCGGCGTTATAGACAATGGGGGTATCGCGAATGACCAGCGAGCAGGACTGGGCATCCTGGGGCTTGAATTCAGCGATGATATGGAACAATTCGCCTTTGATGTCGGCCAGCGGATTGTCGCCGGGTTTGACGGTAAGGTTTTCTTTTTGCCAATGCTGCTGATGAAGGTTTTGGATTTCACGAATGGGTTCAGTGAACATCCGGATGCCGTCAGGGGTCGTCCGCAGGGTCAGCGTGACCGGGAACAGGATCATCTGATTGAAGGGCATATCGGGCATATTGATTCGGGCCCAGCCCATCTGGACGCGGCGACCATCCCCGGGCGGCATATCGTTAAATGTCTGGGAGGCATAAAAGCAATTGCCGTATTCAAATTTGAGCAAGCCGGTATCGGGAACAAACTGTGTTCCATCGAAGCGGCCGATTTTATAATCACCGCTGGCACCATAGACAACCCACTTGCTGTTTGCCCGGTCGCCATCCACCGGCAATTCAAACAGCTCCGGACATTCAAAGAACCCCTCCACATCACTTTGTTTGTGCCATGTTTTCAGGTCGGAGGAATTAAAAATCGACAGCGTCGAGCCATCGATCCAGAGAATCATGACCCATTTGCCTGTTGGTTCATGCCAGAAGACCCTCGGGTCACGGCTGCCGTCGCGAATCTTGTCGATAACAGGATTCTGAACGTATTTAGTCCAGGTCTTGCCGCCGTCATTGCTGTATGCCATCGATTGAGTAAAAGGCTTTCCCTGTGATAACGGGTTATTGCCGCCGGCGGAGGTGTAAAATGCCACGAGGGTCTTTTCGCTGCCGGTCTGCAGGCCGGCAGTGTTGTTCTGATCCACGACCGCCGAACCAGAATATATAGTCCCCATCACATCAGGATGCAGGGCATCCGGCCATTCCTGCCAGTGCACCATATCGGTACTGACAGCGTGCCCCCAGGTCATATTGCCCCAGTTCCAGCCATAGGGATTGTGCTGATAGAACAGGTGATACCGGCCTTGGTAATACACCATACCATTCGTATCGTTGAGCCATCCGCGCCGGCTGGAGAAGTGAAACTGCGGGCGCAGGGCTTCGCGGTAGAGGGTGTCCTGGCCGGGGAAGGTGTCGGCGTGGGTGACGGCGTCAAAGCCAGTCTTCCAGGCACAGTCATAGCGGTCAATTTGAAGAGTCCCCTGTTTGCCCGCAAATTCGCTGACATCCAGAAAGACCCAGAAATCCGGGTCTTCGGGGGCGATTTCAATCTGGAATTCCCGAACGCACTGCTGATCGATAAACAGACGAACAAGGCGGTTTGCGGCGCCGGTCTTGACGGGGAAATTCAGATATTTTTTCTGCAGACTGAAGGTGCGTTCTTTATTGGCGATGACCTGATGGCAGGTATTGCTCTGGACGATGTGATCCACATTGATATGGCCCCATCCGCCGGTGTGCAGGTCGATAATCTGAATTTGAACGGTCTGGCCGGCCAGTTCACTGACATCCCAGGACTGCCAGTCGAGCTGTTCCGAGCCGCCGGGGGTGATGTTGGGACCGGTTGCGGTGCGAACGATTTTACCGTCAGCCACAAGATTCATACAGGTCTGGCCGGGGTGACCACCGCCGCCGATGAGGAAATTGATAAAATGGCGTTCGATTTTGAAGGCCGGCGAGGTCAACGTACCGGTGGAATCATCGCCCCGATAGAAGGAATTGACCAGCCCCTTGCCTTTAAAACCGGCAACCTGCATCTGATTGGGCAGGGTTCCGCGGGCCGGGCCGGGACCGAAGGCCTGACCGGTGATTTGCCAGTCGCCATAGGTATCTCCTTCGAAATCGGCAATAAGAATATCCCCAGCGGCAGCCATAGCCGGAATTACACTTGACAACATCCCTGCAAAAACCATCAAGACTAATTTCATAGCTGTTCCTTTTGCGGGCTCATTGTTGAGTCTGCGGGTGAATCCATGTTGTGCTGTCAGCGGGGCAACCGGGACAGCGCTCCCGTCGGGCAGATTTTGACGCATGCTTCAGCACAGGCCTGGGACAGGCTCTCCGTCAGCAACCCATGCAGCGGAACGGCGATTTCGGTCTCAAAACCCCGTCCGGCAAATGCAAGCCCTTTCTGGTCCGCGTATTGACGGGCGGTCTGGACGCACAGGCCACACAAGATGCATTTGCCCTGCTCAAACACAAGGCCATACGGCGTCGTCTGCCGCGTAAAGGGCTTGCGATGACCTTTGTAAGTCTGCTGGCGAACCTGGTATTTTTCAGCAAGGTCGCGAAGAACACAGGCATCCTTCTTCAGGCAGTCGCACCCCAGGCATCGTTTCGATTCCATCACGGCATCGTCGGGGGACAGTCCATCGCCGGCTGTCGCGGTACGACGCGGACCTGTTTCGGCCGTTGCAAGATACTGCTGCATCTCGCCTTCGGCAAGCTGCCCCAGACGGCTGTTGAACCGTTCTTGAACGCCTGTAACCTCTTTGCCGGACAATAACTGCACAATCGATATCGCTGCTTCTTTGCCGTCGGCAACCGCTCGAACGGCCAGGCGTCTGCGGCCAATGGCCTCACCGCCGGCAAAAATAGTCGTCTGACCCATCCGATAAGTCCTGGCATCCACCTTGATTCCCTTGTCCGTCGCATCAAGCCCCAAAGCAGTCGAATCGGCTTTGCCCACGGCCACAAATACCGCATCGAATTCTGAAGCAAGCTGCTGGAAAGAAAGCGTCCGGCCAATCTCCACGTTGCCGCGAAATTCAATCCCCGGCAGCGACAGCAGATTATCGATTTCCGCCTTGAGTACCTCCGGCGGCAAGACCGCTTTATCGATTGTCCTCAACATCCCGCCAGGCTGGGGATGCTGATCGAAAACGACTGATGCGATGCCTGCAACAGCCAGATAATACGCCGCAGCCAGTCCACACGGTCCGGCACCGACAATAGCCACCTTGTTACCGGTTAAGGGTTTGCACTGCGGCTGATAGGGTTTAGCCGCAGCCAAATCCCAATCAGCGACAAATCGTTTTAATAAACAAATTGATACCGCTGCATCATGTCCGGCCCTGCGGCACACCTTTTCGCAAGGAGCCGGGCAAATTCGGCCCAGAATCGCGGGCAGGGCAATATCGGCCTTAATAGTCGCGATCGCCCGGTCGAGTTGGCTAGAGGCTATCTGCCGCAGCATCTGCGGGATATCCATTTCAGCAGGACACCCCCGCTGACAAGGGCCCATACAATCGCCGGCGTGTTCGCTGAGCAGCAGCGCTATCGCCGACTGGCGGGCCGCCAGAACCTGCGGCGTATCGGTGCGAATCCGCATCCCTTCCTGAGCCATCGCCCCGCACGAGGGAATCAGTGCCCCCGACCGCTCCATCGCCACGACACAGACCATGCAGCTTGTCGATGGCGTACAGCCGGGCTTGAAGCACATTGTGGGAATTGCAATACCCAGCTTGGCCGCCGCCTGCAGCACTGTTGTCCCCCGTTCCACTTGGACATGATGGCCGTCAATGGTCAATTGAATGAGATGATCATGATGGGTCATTGCCTACGACTCCACATCCACAGCCTTGGCCGGACAGACCGCCTTGCAGGTCCCGCATCGCACACATTTTTCGTGCTCAATGCGATGCTTGCGGTACGGCTCGGGTGTAATCGCCCCGACCGGACACCGCTGGGCACAGAGCGTACAGCCAATACAGTGATCATTAATTACATAACGAATCAGCCCCTTGCACTTGCCCGCCGGACAGCGGCCGTGCTTATGAGCTTCGTATTCCTCGCGGAAATAATGCAGCGTCGATAAGACCGGGTTGGGCGCGGTTTTGCCCAGTCCGCACAGACTGCCGGCCTTGATTTGCCTGGCCAGGTTTTCCAGTGCATCCAGATCACACGGCTTGCCCTCGCACAAATCCGTCAGCATCTCCAGCATCCGCTTGGTCCCGACGCGGCAATAGGTGCATTTGCCGCAGGATTGGGCCTGGGTGAATTCCAGAAAATAGCGGGCGATATCGACCATGCAGTCGGTTTCATCCAGCACAACCATACCGCCAGACCCCATCATGGCCCCCACGGACAACAGAGATTCATAATCAATCGGCGTATCGGCCAGCGACGCAGGCACACACCCCCCCGACGGCCCGCCGATCTGGACGGCCTTGAATTTTGCTCCGCCGGCAATCCCTCCGCCGATTTGCTCGACAATATGACGAATGGTCATCCCCATCGGCACTTCGATCAGCCCGCCGCGGTTGACCTTGCCGGTCAATGCAAAGACCTTGGTGCCCTTGCTGCTGGCGGTGCCTATGGCCGAATAGGCTCCCGGTTCGCTGCGCAATATCCACGGTATCGCGGCGTAGGTTTCGACATTATTAATCAGCGTGGGCTTGTCCCACAGACCTTGTTCGGCCGGGTATGGCGGACGCAGAGAGGGCATTCCGCGTTTGCCTTCAATCGAAGCCAGCAATGCCGTTTCCTCGCCGCAGACAAACGCCCCGGCCCCTTCCATAATCGACAGCTTCAAGTCCCCCAGCAGCCCGCGCTGATAACAGATGTCAATCGCGGCTCGAATTCGCTGGACAGCCAGCGGATACTCGGCTCGTATATACAGCACGCCTTCTTTAGCACCGATGGCCCGCGCGGCAATGGCCATCCCTTCCAGCACACGGTAGGGATAGCTTTCCAGAATCATCCGATCCATGAACGCACCGGGATCGCCTTCATCACCGTTGCAAACGATATATTTGGGGTCACCGCAAGCCTGCTGGGTAAGCTGCCATTTGCGGCCCGTCGGGAATCCGCCCCCGCCGCGACCACGCAGGCCGGACTCGATAACCCGCTCGATTATCGCATCGGCAGACATCTGACTGGCACGCTGCCAGCCCTGCCAGCCCTGATGACGCAGGTACTCATCTATATCCAGCGGATTAAGCCGTCCACAAAATTCAGTGGCGATACGCTGCTGGCCGCCGAGGAACGTGCAGATTTCCCCATCCCGCACAGCACGCTGAACCAGCGGTTTGGATTCACTTTCCAGCAATCCATCAAGGGCGTCTTCCGCGGCCAGTCGCAAGCGACGCCATAATCCCTGGGGCTTGAAATGCCGCTTGACAATCTGTCTGGCTTCGGCAGCCGAGACCTTGGTATATAAAATAGCGCCGCTGGTTTGGGGGGATGCAGGATCCACAATTTCCACCAGCGGGGTCTGATGACACATACCCACACAGCCGACAGGCTTAATGACCACGCTGTCGGACAAGCCCATCTTTGCGACGGTCTGATCCAGCTCCCTGCGGACATCCATACTGCCGCCGGCCACACAGCAGGAGCCGACACCAATCCGCAATTCCACGGGAGCCTCTGTCACCGTCTTGCTCTGACCGTTACCCGACGGGGATGATTCAGCATCGCCTTCACGCAGGGTAGCTTCGAGAATCTCATGCACGGCCTCAGGGCGTACCGGACCATAGACTTTATGATCCACCTGCACCACCGGCGCCAGCGTACAGCAGCCCAGACAGGCAATCTTTTCGACAGTGAACAGAAAATCGCTGTCGGTATCTTTATCCGGGTCAATTTTTAACTGCCGTCGGAAGGCTTCATAGACCCGCTCGGCCCCCTTGACATGGCATGCGGTGCCAACACAGACCCGAATGGTATGCTTGCCCGCCGGAGTCAGGCGGAATTGGTCATAAAAAGTCGCCACACCCCAGATATCGGCATGACGAATTCCCGTTCGGCGACAGACCTCCTCAATCGCCTCGGTCGGCAGATAGCCGTACTGCTGCTGAATCGCCTGCAGGATGGCCAGCGTCTTTTCCTGGCCGGTGCCCGTGCGGGCCAGAATCGCCTCAATCGGTTGTAAGTCGCATTGCGGCACTACTCCACCTTCCCGATGCAATAGAGGCTTTGTGTTGAACGCAGAAACATCCGTCCCGGGGCAAAGGCCGGCGAGGCGTAACAGGCTTCATGGATGGCACTGCGGCTCAGTTCCTCATACGTCCGCCCGGCCTGGGCGATAATCATCTGGCCGTCCCGACCCAGAATATAAAGCTTGTCACCGACCAGCGTCGGGGAGGCATGGCATTCCAGATCCAGCGATTGCGTATAGACCTCCTTGCCGTCGGCCAGATCAAAACAACTCAACCCGCCCGAAACCGTCAGGGTCCAGACCAGTTCGCCGTTACTCACCGGGCTGGCAATATCAGGCATATCCCCCGGGCTTTCCCAGGCCTTAGCGGATTCGGTCACATCGCCGCCGGCGTTATCCAGACGAAAGGCATAGAGCTTGTCATAGGGCTGAAGGGCCACCACCAGCCCGGCGGCCAGAATCTGGGTCGGGGCAATGTCGCTGCCCAAGCATGAGGCCTTCCACAATTCCTGTCCGGTTGCCGGGTCATAGCCTATCACCCACGGCGAGCCGCTGGTCAGAATCTGATAACCTTTATCCGTCTTGACGATTGTCGGCGAGGTCCAGGTATTCGGCGTTGGGCGTTTGGTACGCCACAGAAGGGTGCCATCGGCAATATGAAACGCCAGAATTTCGCTGAGTCCTTCCTCGCTGCCTTGGTCAAACTGTACAATGACTTTATCTTCAAACACCGCCAGCGAGGTCGCATAGCCATAGGCACTTTCAGGAATACCCAGGGCCTTCTGCCATTGGACCTTGCCATCCCGGTCAAAACAGCCGATATCGCCGGTGGCAAAAATGGCACAGACATAATTGCCGTTGGTCACAGGTGTATTGGCGGCAAACCCGGTATCTTCCATGATGTGCGGAGCCTCACGTCCAGCGGTACCGTCCGGCTGAACCCGGCCGGCCCACAGCAGCTTGCCGTCGTTGGCATCAAAACAGAATACTTTCTGTTCGGTTTCGGTAGCGCCAGTCAGATAAACCCGGTCATCCCAGACAATCGGCGAACTGAAACCCGGCAGCGAGACTTCGGATTTCCAGACAATCGCCTGGTTTTGTTCTTCGTTCCATGCCTCCGGAATGTCCGGCATCCGGCAGACACCATCACCCCACGGCCCGCGGAAGGACGGCCACTGATCAGCCACGGCTTGGGCCCAATCCATGGCCGCGGCAGCCTGCTGCGTGACGAGGGATTGAGATTCAGCCTGTTTTGGCCGGGCCATAAGAGCCGCATACAAGCCCAGCGCCCCCAGCAGTGCAAGTGTTACCGTAACCGCCAGTCGCGTCTGCCGCGCCCGCTGAATCTGTTCACCGGGGCAGATGTCGGCTGTCGGCACAACCGGAGCGGGCTTGAGCATCGAACGGGCTGCAATAAAGCAGACCGCCGCGATGACAATGCTGCCGGCAAAATAAATGGTCCCGGTATGGATGAACTGCTGACGGCGCAACTCATTGCGGCGGACACGAGCGTCCAGGTCACGAATCTTCTCGGCCAGCACCTGATCGGACGGCTTGGTCTGCAGTTGTTCTTTGTACGTTTGCAGCAGCGCGGCCTGGGCCGGGTCCGTCACTCGAATCTGATAGCCCGCCACAGCCAGCAGCACTGCGGCAACCACCCCCAGCACGGTCGCAACCACCGAACAGCCCATCAGCCCCTGATACAGCGGCCGCATCTTTATCTGGGTATTATCAAGGTAATCCATAGTCATTTCGCCCCGGGAATGGGTTGATCAATTTTTCGCTTTTGTTCCACCGGGCAATAGGCAAAACAGCGGCCGCAGGCTAAGCAGCCTGCTCGATGAGCCTCGTATTCTTTCCGTACGACCGGGACCGTCGAGGCAATCAGCTTGCCGCCGGCAAGCAGGCCCAGCACGATACCAGCCAGGACCCCTCCGACCCAAAACCGATGGCGAATGGATCCCGCCTCCAGCCGCAGTAATTGAATATCCTGCCCGCTGGCTCGGAAGGCCTCGCTGGCATCAGTATGTCCTTTAACCAGACCTGCCATTTCCGCATCGATACGGTTGGCCAGCCGCACCGTCGGGTGGGCGTCAGCCAGCAGGGGATGTATCGCTGAGCCAATCCAGCCGCCCAACGCCGCCAGGACCGGCAGCAGCACAATCAGAAATACAATCGTGCGTTTGCTGCGGGCGGTTTCGGCCGGCGACAGCGGTTTGGCGGGCTTGACTACCGCACCAAAGGGACAGGCCTGTTCGCACAGGCGACATTGAATGCATTCGTCCGGCGTAATCTTGACACGCCATCGGGAAATCCGGCTCAGTTGCCGCAGAATCACACCGTAAGGACACAGAAACCGGCAATAGGGTCTGCCGACAAACAGCGATATCAGCAGAAAGCTGATGCCCAGCACCCACTGGTTCCAATTGCCGTTCAAGCGAAAGAACGTCACGAATGGATCATATCGGCAGATCAGAAAAAAGCTGCCGGTGGCCGCGAACAATACTGCAAAAGCCAGATACACATACGCCAGCAGCCGCAATGCCGCTTCCAGCGGTTCGGGAACACGCAGCGGGTGAATCAGAACGAGATCCTGCATCGCTCCCAGCGGACAGACCGCCGCACAAAATCCCCGCCCGAAAAACAAGGTAAAGACCAGCGGCGCCAGAAAGAACACCAGCACCGCCACCGGCAAAGCGTATTCAGAGTCAAACGCGGCCAGGGCGATATTGCCGATGGAACCCACCGAACAGACACACCCTTTGCGGAAAAAACCAAAAAACAACAATGAAAACAGCATCAGGCCGACAATCCATTTGCGGCTGCGTTTTTTCAGCGTCAGCCAGGAAGCCAGACCGAGGGCTGCCACGAGTACCACGACGCCCACCACATCCCGCATCGGCGGATGCGGCAGCGGAGTGGTCATCTGTGGAATCTGATAATCCGAGTCAAACTGCGGCGGCGGGAACCGCTGCACGCCCCACGCTGGCATCGACAGCAATAGCATCAAACCAATCCATCCGATGTACCGTTTCATCATTGACCTTTCAGCAGATAAGGCTTATCGGCGGGTACACGTCGGAACGCTTGCGGAGGACAGGCCGCCGCGATGGCACACTCGTTGCAATTGACGCAGCGATCGTGACGCACCTGCAAAAACAGCGAACCATTGCCGAAGGCACCGCAGCCTTCCACACACTTGCCGCAGCCGTTGCACAGCGATTCGTCAATGGTGTATTGAAAATATGGATCTTCCACATACGTCCGGATGATGGCTCCACGCGGGCAGAGCTGATTTTCAGCGGCCGTATCCAGCGCCGATGGTTCCGGGCGATAGTAGCCCGTGCACAAATCACAATACCCGCACATCTGGTAAGCATGAACACACTTGACTGCCGACTCCTGCAGGACGCAGAACGTCGCACAGTTGCCGCAGGCGGTGCACTTGGCCGGGTCGATCTGCCAGACATAGTGCTGCCGGCCGCTTTTGGAGGCCAGTACCGCCCCCGTCCCGGCAAGCCCGGCAAAACACGCCCCCCACAGGCCATCCCGCAGGAAATCACGTCGATTGACTGGTTTGTCAGGCTGGGTCATAATGATCTTCCTATCTGCTGTTTAAAGGACAGGGCCTTAGGATGGCCGCATTGTTTCACCAGACCGCATCCGCGACAGCCAACCCGACCTTGGGGGTCTGCACAAGTCTGACGATTCAGGTCAATTCCGTTGCGTCGCCCCAGCCAGCCGGTTGCCGCGGCCAGCACGCCTACAGTAGCCCATCGCAGGGCGGAACGAATCCACTGCCGACGACTGGGAACCGTTGTGCTATTGTTTTTTTTGAAATATGCGAACGACATTTTTCACCGTATCCAAAACATAAATCCGGCCGGTCTCATCGACAGCCACATCAAAACCTCTGCTCTGGCACTGCTCGGGCGTATCGCAGACCTTCAGCGGCCCTTGCCATTCAAGCTGGTCAGGTCCGGCCACCACACCCGCAAACTGTCCCTGGGCATCATAGACCTTGACCCGCACCAGGCCTTTTTCAGCCGTCACAAACGATCCGTCGGGTAAAATAGCCATATTGACCGGGTTGCAGCAGCCGCTGAAACCATCCACCTTCGGGGAGGCCTTGCCCCAGGCCCATTCCCGATGACCATCCAGCGTAAAAGCGACAATTTCATGCCGGCCGGGGTCCACCACCCGCAGCAGGCCATCGGAGGCCATCGCAATATCAAAATACGGGCTGGGAATTACAAACCCCTTATGGTCTTCTTTTTGCGGGTCTTTTTCGCCGATGATATTGACGAGCCCACCCTGGAAATCGTAACGATAAATCAAGCCATTGACAGCATCGGCACACAAAAGCAGCCCTTCATTCAGGACAATAGAACTCAGGATAGCATTCTTTTGCGGGACGACAAATTGGGTTCGTTTGGTTCCCGTGCTGTCAAAAATGGTAATGGTATCCTGGGACCCGACAATTACGACCCCTTCTTCATCAACAGCAAGGCTGGTCGGAGCAGACTCCAGGATCATTTCTTTTTCTATTTTTCCTGAACCGTCTATTTTTACAACCCTCATATCACCTGCGACATAAATGCCATCCTGGTATGCAATGGACCGTGAGGCCTTCAGGCCGGTGGGGATTGGATTGCCAACCTGTTGGTAAATAACCAATTCAGACGGAATTTTTGCATATTCGGAGATATCATACCTATATTCTGGAGACAGTCCGCTGCCTCTTTCGCCAGTAGTGTCATAACTGACCACAGACACGATACTCAGAATGATGGCGACACCAATGACAATGCCTGCCACAAGGCCGGCGTTACTTTTTCCTGTTTTACAGGCCACGTTCTATCTCCCAAATCAATCCTTTGTGTACAAACAATATTAGTCGTTTATATCAAAGTACTTATGGCGCAGCAATATCCACACAGACCATCGTCGTCAGGTCGCGGACGATCAGCCTGCCCTGAACCAAGGCCATCGGTCCCCAGCATTCGTGCCCTTCCAGCACTTTCGCCTGGGTCAGAAGACTAAACCTATCAGAGCGGGCTTCAATGATTGATAAAAGGCCGTCATCATCCAGAATCACGATCTTTTCGTCTGCAATAATGTATGGACCAAGTCCATATTTGTTCGCCGAACCGCTGGTCCAGATGATTTTTCCGTCCGGGTCCATACAGACCAACTGCTTATCGGGGCGGACGCCGTAGATGTATCCTTTATAATAAATTGGTGTCTGCTGGTCGGCGCCAAAGACACTGGCCTTGTGCGTAAAAAGCACTTTTGGAACAATAGTTTCACCCTCTTGTTCTAACTGGAGCATCATGCTGCCTTTATTGTATCCGGCAGAGAAAAATAGTTTGCCATCTCCCACATCCACCGGCGTGGGTACATTGGTGGTCATCTTCCATTGGTCGGTTTTCCACAAGACTTTGCCGGTTTCCTGATCGATTCCAACCACTCCACCGCTGGCACAATAGACATACATCTTTTTGCCGGCAAACTCGGTACTCAGGATCGACGAATGCGTCATCTGCCATTTGTCGGGATTGTCGGTCTGCCAAATCACCTTTCCGGTCAACGCCTCAACTGCAACCATCAAAGCCTTGCCGCCGGGGGCAATAATGACCCGGCCATTATCGATACGTGGGCATTGCCCCGCATACCACAGCGGTTCTTTGGTGTCGTAGTCCCGGACCAGGTCCATCGACCACAGGTATTCGCCTGTATCTGCTTTCAGACACGTGACATGGCATTTCGGACCCATCGTTACCACAACACCTTCCGCCACCGCCGGGACGGTACGGCTCATGCCGTGATTGCGTTTAATTTTAATCGGGTAGGAATAACGCCAGATTTCTTTGCCATCATCAAGGCCAAAGCAACGAATCGCATCAGCCTGTTTTTTCATATCATAATCAATCACATAGACCCGGCCATTGGCAACGGCGGCGCCGGCATAGCCTTCGCCAAGCTGGAGCTGCCATCGTTTTGCTGGTCCAGCAGGGGGAAATTGGGATATAACAGATGTTTTACCAGTATAAATACCATCATAATTGGGGCCACGGAAAAAAGGCCAGGATTCAGCGATTTCGGAGGGCTTGCCGTCAAAGGTTTCAAGGGTTCCGTTCTCCGGCCCGCCGACGGATGCGGCGGAGGCTGACGGACGATGATCCGCCCCGGCCAGACGCAAGGGCACAGTAAACGTCACGTAACGATATATCCAGACTGAAAATAGAGCCGTCCCCGCTGCTGCCAGCAGGCACGGCAATGTCCATCTCATCCAAGGCTGCTGCATAAGAATCCGCTGTTTATCCATTTACGATATATCGTATCCGTTCGTCTGGCCATATCATACCCGTTTGCAGCACAAACAGCAACCCTCCTTTTGTGGGCAACGATTGCCTATCTATACTGAATTTAGGAAGGAATGTTTTGCACTTTTTCGGGCTTGGGTTTTTGCCTTATCTTTTGACAGACAATCTCTGGTATTATAAAATTACGATGAGTTTGGTCATTTTTGGAAAAAAGCACATTTACAACCGTCTATTGATTAAATAACACATCATATAAAGGATAATGAGATGAACAGGACAGGCGTGTTTGGAATCATTGCAAGTCTATTATTGGCAAGCGGTTGCATCGTAATTTGTAATTCCTGTGATGATCTGCCCTTCAAGGCTGAAAACACCGTGACGGTGTCGCGTGAGATGGGTACGGGGCTGCTGCTGGATGCCCAGACCAATAACGGCAATATCTCGGTTCAAGGACAGGATACCACGACCTGCACCGTTACCGCCCATATTACCGCCCGTGCCAAGACACAGAAGGAGGCCCAGTCGCTGGCCGACGGCACCCAGATTGTGCTTGTGCTGTCGGATATGGGGATGAACGTTGATATTAAAAAGCCGGATTCTGAGCTGGCCAAGTATATCTCGGTCAGCCTGGACATCACGATGCCCGGCCAGAACAAGCTGAACCTGAAAACCAGCAACGGCAATATTCAGGTCAGCCAGGTCAGTCAGAAGATTGATTTGGGCACCAGTAATGGTAATGTTACCCTGATCGATACCGCCGGGCCGGTCAATGCCCAGACCAGCAATGGCAATGTACGCTGTGTGAATACACAAAACGATATCCATGCTCGCAGCAGCAACGGCAATATTGAGGTTACCTTTGACAAGGCCGCCGCCGCAGGCACCATCGACCTGGAAACCAGCAACGGTTCAATTACCCTGACGCCGGGGGAGAATTTCTCGGCGAAAATCGATGCTTCCACCAGCAATGGCAAAGTGATTTCCGACCGACCGATTACCGTGCAGGGGGAATTATCCAAGACATCCATCCGGGGCACCATCGGCGATGGACAAGGCACCTGCCGGCTGCACACCTCCAACGGGTCCATACGCATTCATTAGAAACCGCGTGGATCTAATCCACCCTACGCGGAAAATGATGCGGGCTATTCTTTGCGCAGCGGTTCGAGCAGTTCACCTCGCAGGGCAGCTTTGACAGCACAGAATACCCAGAGGAGCCCGCTGACTGCCATCGCCGCAACCAGCCCGGCCAGTATGGGCCAGGGGAATTTTCCGGCCTGCGACAACTGCGGCCCGGCAGCCACCAGGGCACACATCACCCCGCACACTAATCCCGCCGCCAGAAGTCCGGCATGTTCCATCAGGATTATCCGCATAATCCGGACCTTTTCAAATCCCATCGCCCGCATCATGGCCAGTTCACCGGCCCGATCCAGCACATTGAGCAGGACAACCAGCCCCAGTCCCACGCTGCCCAGCAGCAGGCCCAGAGAACCCAGGGCCATAAAAATAGCGATGTAGGTATTCTCCACTTCATAAAACATGGCCAGCCGCTGGGCGGTTGGAATCACCTCCAGCCCATAGGATTCATACGCCCGCGTCAGGCCCTGTGCAACGGTTTCGATGTGCTCCAGGGGTGTTTCGACCAGGAAGACATTCCATCCGGCCTGTGAGCGGAATCGTCTGAGAAATTGTTTTTCGCTGATCAGCAATCCGCCCTGCAGAGCGGAGTTGTCCAGCAGCCCGACGATATGCAGATGAAACAGCCGGCCGTCCTGATCCAGATAATCCACCTGATCCCCCAGACGCTTGTGGAGGCTCCAATAGACCGTTGCATAGTCACCGATGGCCGGCACGACATCCGGTCCGAGGTTTTGATTGAGCAGGTCAAATGGATTGCCTCCGGCAGGAGAGCCTTCCACGGACTTGAAATGAAATCGCCCGGCCAGTTGTTCGGGGATGATGCCCCAGATCATAGGCTGCTGAGTGCGGGCCAGGTTCAAACAGCTGGCCTGGCCCTGGGCATATTGACGCAAAGACACAATCTGAATCGCCTGAGCAGGAACCGACGGCATGGCTTCCTCGTGCAGGGTAACCGCATTGGGCCGTTTGCCGATGGGAATACTGCTTTTTGCCCAGAGTGTAAAGCCGCCGGAGCCGCTGTCCCTGCGAGTCGGATCCTCGATGGCGGTCTTTTGAAATCCGCCCACTGACACCACGACAAAAACACCCATTGCCAGCGCTGTCACCACAGCCAGGCTGCGGCCTTTGCGGCGCGAGGCGTTATTGACGGCCAGCCGCAGTACGGACAGAGCCGGATTGTGTGCACTCCGCGCAACCCAAGACAGACGCCAATACAACAGGATTGCCAGAGCCGCCAGCAGACAGGCTCCGGCAGTAAAAAACATCATCGCCGCCTGCTGACTGGAGGTTCGGGTACCATACCAGGCCAGCCCCCCTGCAACGAGCATCAGTCCAATCGCTGCGATCTGCAGTCGCCGGATACTGCCCAAAGACAGGATCGTCGTCTGGCTGTCATTCAAAAGCTCCACCACAGGACGACGCAGCAGGCCTCGCAGCTTCCAGCTGAAAATACACAATGCCAGCACGATGGAGCACCCCCCCGTCAGCAGCAGCGTCTGATAACGGACCGAAAAGACAATCTGCAACCCGCCTGCAGCCGACGCCCAGATGCTGTTGAGCCCCATCAGAATGAATTGGGTAAACATCATGCCCGCCGGAATGCCCAGCAAGACCGCAGGCACGACAACCAGGCTGTGTTCCAGAATAAAGACCGTAACCAGTTGGCCCTGAGTCCACCCGGCTGCCGACAAAATGCCAAGCTGAGACCGTCGCCGCTGGAGTGCAAAGGCATAAACCAGCCCTGCCAGAATCAAGGCCGCGATAATCAAAAAGAAGCACAATCCGGTTACCAGTCCGCTGAAATCCGTTGTTCCGGCGGCAGCGGTCCTGGCAGACCCCGTATCCAGAATCGCAAAGCCGGCATCCAAAGGCTCCACCGCCGACAAAATCCGTTTGGCGAGGGTTTGGGAATCATTGCCTGCGGCTGGAAACCGCATGGCCGTAATAGTCCCAAACCGGCTTGACCAGAGCTGCAGGGCCGTCTTCATGGCAATAAATGCCTTGGGGGCACCTTTGTATTGCTGCCAGTACTGCTCGTCCTGGGGGCGAATCCGACCAAAATCAATCGGAATGCCCGGCTTCCAGTCCCGGCAGCTTTCCGCATCAGCCAGCGCCTCGAATGACGGCATCAGCGAGGGATCCGCCCCCGTACCCATCATCGGTACAACCGCCTTGACAGTAAAGAGGGCGCTTTGTTCAGAGAGATTTTTGCCCTGGGAAGGGACAAAGTATCGGATTTCAATTTTGCCGCCTTCGGACACACCCAGATCGTCGGCGAGATTTTCATTGATGATCATTTCATCGGCGGCCAGACTTGAAAATAAACCCGTATCGGCACGGTCTTCGATTGCCCCGACAAAGGAATAGGGAACGGCATTATCGCCGGACCGCAGTTCGTTGACAAAGTAGGTCAGCACCTGCTGATGGGCCGGAATTTGTCGGGCAATCGATTGTGCGATGGAATCCGCGAAGAAGACCCCCTTGCTTCGCAGCTCGAACCCGACCAAACCATTCGGCTCCCGCAATTCCAGCCCGGCATCAGACAACTGCCACAGGGATTTGATGCTCTGCAGCACCGTCACGCTTGGGATCGCAGCATCCATCAGCAGGAGATTGGCCTGTACGGTCGAAGTCTCCGGATGCAGGAGGGAATGCAGCCGAGCCAGCGGCACAAAAATATTCATTCCGCCGTCGGGCCGGGAGTATAAATCGAACCGGCCAAAGGCATCGCCGTCGACAATCCCGCCCACCGTCCAGCGAAAGGCCGTCAGCCGCTGCTGTTCGGGTGCCAGGACCGCCTCGACGGGCATGCCGCCGGGAGTCCTGAGCCGGACCAGAATATCCTGCCCCACAGAAAGATTCAGCCGCCGGGCCAGCGGTTCACTGATGGCCACCCGTGAGTCCAGCCCTTGGAGCGGATCGATTCTCTGTGCAGGTCCCAGACTCCAGAACCGCTCATCCACACCCAGCACCTGAACATCCCCGACGCGCATTGCCCCCTCGGGAGAATCCGCAAACCCCTGAGCAAGCAGCACCGGTGCAACAGCTATTCGCAAACCGGCGGACAGGTCTCCGGCCAGGTCCGCCCGAAACAAACCCGAATGGGCCACGGCCAGTCGGGTCTTGCCCAGTCGCCACTTTGCCTGCCGCCAAAGACTGGCCCTGATCGAATCGCCGACCGACATGGCCCCTGTCCATACCGCGGCAGCCACCAGAATCGCCAGTCCCGCCGCCACATGCGACTTCCAGTAAAATCGAAATCCCCGTCGTGCCAGTTGAATCTTCTTCATCCTAATCACCTCAATCGATTCGGCCCGTGATTTCTGTCGGGCCGGAATCGTTATGGTCATAATGTCTTGAGCAGGCCGTCGACCAGTTCATAGCGACGATCCATCCTGCTGGCCAGATTCATGGAATGGGTCACCACAATCAGCGTCAGCTTTTCCTGCTGATTCAACTCCACCATCAGTCTGGCGATCTGTTCGGCGGCAGCATGATCCAGTGCCCCTGTCGGCTCATCCGCCAGCAGCAGAGCGGGCTTGTTGATCAGTGCCCGCACCAGGGCCGCGCGCTGACGCTGGCCGGCACTAAGCTGGCCGGGCAGATAATTCATCCGCCCCGTCAGACCAACCCGATCCAGCAATTCCGCCGCATAGTAGAGTGTTTCCTTTTGGGGCGATTTGGTATTGCCCGCCAGCGTGGGAATCAGTACGTTTTCAAGGACGGTGCATTGCGGCAGCAGATGATGCATCTGGAAGACAAATCCAATCCGCAGGTTGCGGACTTTGGCGGCTGCGGTTTCGCTGAGGCCTGCACAATCCTGTCCCTCCAGCGATACTGTCCCTGCCGTCGGCTTGTCCAAGAGCCCCAGAATGTTGAGCAGCGTGCTCTTGCCACAGCCGGACGGGCCGACAATCGCCACCGACTGACCCCGCGGAACATCCAGATCGATGCCTTTGAGTACCTCGGTTTGGCCGGCGGCCTCGGAATACTTCTTTTGAAGTCCTTTAATCTGTAACAGCAAATCACTCATGTTCGGACAACTCCTTCCAGCAGCTTGAGGTACTGCCTGGAATTCAATGTGATATCGAAATGCCGCAAAGCCGCCTGACGGCCTTTTTCGCCCATCTCGCGAATTTTGGCAGGATTGCAGACAAGGCCCCGCAGAGCCGCCATCAGATGCGTACACGAATTGGGTTCAACCAGAATTCCCGCCCCGCTGCAGTCGGCATACTCCGGAAATACGCCCGCTGCCGGTGCGATAAAGCCCACACCGCTGGCCATGGATTCCAAGACGCATAATCCGTAGGCTGCGGGCTTGCGAAACGGCACACACATTAAATCTATCGTTTGGAAAAAAGCCTTGCGGCTGTCAAAACTAAAATCCTCCCGAAACGCCACGCGTTTGTGCAACCCTGCGGCCTGAATCTTTTTTTTGACCGAATCAATATACACTGTGTCGGCTGCGGTCTGTCCGCCGCTGGCTACCAGCCGCACAGGGGGCAATCCCGGCTCAGCTGCCAGCCCGATGACCGCATCGACCAGCATATCAAACCCGTTATCCGGACAAAGACGCGCCAAATAACCGAGCGTCAGGATATCGTTATTTTTGGGGCCCGCGGGGTAATCCGATATTGCCAACCCTGGATAAATAACCTGAATCCGCCCTGTCGGCAGAGCCAGTTTTTCGGCCATCCGTTCCAGATAATACCGACTGACCGCGACAAATAAATCCACGTCCGCTGCACACTGGCGCATCCGATCCCAAACCTGCTGGGACCATGGCTGGCCCAACCCCTCGATAAACCCATCTTCATCCTGCAAGAGGCTAACCACCGCACAACCCAGCGTTTGTCGAATCGGTCCGGCCACTCCCATCAGCAGGGCATTGGACAAGACCACCACATCCGGCCGGTTTTCCGGCAATAGCAGCCACTCAATCAGGCGGTTGAGCTCCTTGACCTGTTTGCCATCCTGCCCCTGAAGCATCGAAATGGTGGTTTCCCCCAATTGCCTGACATTGGACACACCCGCCTGCCGGGCGGCGCGGGATAACAGCCGCGGTGAGTCCAACAGGGCATCCAGCCAGCGCGGTGTGTGTCGGAACAAGCCCAGCTTCTGCTGGAGATAGACATTGATGCCCCCGAAAAACAACGGCCCCTTCGGAATATCCTGCTGCTCGGGACCAGCAGGTAAATACATCGGCAAGGCGATGGCATCATGCCCCAGCCGGCACAATTGACGCAACATCATTGCATCGCGAACGCAATTTTCGCAATAGAAACCGCCTCCCGCCCCCGGTGCCAGATGTACGATTCGCATAGGCCGTCTCCCATTCCATTAGGTTTAACCAGACAGGTACTATTGTCCCGCCCCAGAGAGCTTTTGTCAAACCTGAATTTCGGCAGACATACTCTATCGCCTACCAGAACATGCGGGCCGACACCACGCCCCTGAAAGTCCCCTAAAAATCAGCAGAGGTTCAGTTCTTTGCCGACCTGCTGGAATTTTTCAATGGCAAAATCCAGGTCTTCTTTGGTATGAGCAGCGGATATCTGGGTGCGGATACGGGCCTGTCCCCTGGGGACCACCGGGAAGAAAAAGCCAATCACGTAAATCCCTTCTTCAAGCAGCCGGGCGGCCATCTTCTGAGCCAGAACCGCATCACCCAGCATAATCGGCGTGATGGGATGGTCCCCGGGCAGGACCTTGAGGCCTGTTTTCTGAATTCGCTGGCGGAAGTAGGCCGTATTTTCATGCAGGCGGTCCAGCAGCACCGTGGATTCGGTCAGCAATTCCAGTGCCCGCAGTGAGGCACATACAATCGCCGGTGCCAGTGAGTTGGAAAACAGATACGGACGGCTGCGCTGACGGAGCAGGTCAACGATCTCTTTGCGTGCCGAGACGAATCCGCCGCTGGCTCCGCCGAGGGCCTTGCCGAAGGTGCCGGTGATGATATCCACCCGCCCCATGACACCGCGATATTCGGGTGTGCCTCGGCCGGTTTTGCCGATCACGCCGGTGGCGTGGCAATCGTCAATCATCACTGCCGCATCGTACTTGTCGGCCAAGTCGCAGATTTCATCCAGACGGGCCACATACCCATCCATGGAAAAGACACCATCGGTAACAATCAGACGCAGGCGGGCATTGGACGCTTCTTTGAGTTTGGCCTGGAGGTCGGCCATATCGCTGTTTTTGTAGCGATACCGCTGAGCCTTGCACAGGCGGATGCCATCGATGATGCTGGCGTGATTAAGCTCATCGCTGATGATGGCATCTTCGGGGCCGAGCAGCGTTTCAAAGACGCCGCCATTGGCATCAAAACAGGAGCTGTACAGAATTGTGTCTTCGGTACCCAGAAATTGGGATACTTTAGCCTCGAGATTTTTGTGAATCTGCTGGGTACCGCAGATAAACCGCACCGAGGAAAGCCCAAAGCCCCATTTGTCAAAACTGTCGGCGGCGGCTTTGATAATCTCCGGATGGTCGGACAGGCCCAGATAATTGTTGGCGCAGAAATTCAGTACCGGCCGGTCCGGCAGGACGGTAATGCGGTTCCGTTGCGGACTGACAATAATCCGCTCGGTTTTGTACAAGCCGTCACGGCGAATCTGGTCCAGTATTTCACTCAAGTGCGTTTTCATCGATTGATACATGACTTGCCTTTCCGTTGATCACCTATTCCGGACTCTATCCATAATTAACTTGCCGCAGCCGCCGCAAGTGCTGCTTTAAGATCGATTGAGCCTTCGTAGAGCGACCGGCCAATAATAGCACCGGCGGCCCCGATGGATTTTACATTTTTCACATCTTCAATGGTGGTTACACCCCCGGAGGCAATCACCGGCACGGAAACGGCCCGGATAAGCTGACCTGTCCGCTCCAGATTCGGGCCGGACAGCATGCCGTCTTTGCTGATATCGGTATAAATAATAGCGGCAATCGGAAGTTCCGCAGTCTGTCTGGCAAAATCGATGAGGTCTTCGCCGCCGGCCTGAAGCCAGCCGTGTTTGGCAAGCTTGGAACCGCGGGCATCCAGACCCAAAACCAGCTTGCCGGGGAACCGTTTGGCCATTTCGCTGAACCAGTCGAATTCTTCGACCGCCTTGGTCCCGAGAATCACCCGCTTAAGTCCCAGATGCAGCATCTGTTCGATGGTCTGCTGGTCGCGGATGCCGCCGCCGAGTTCCACCTGCAGCGGGGTTTCTTTGACCACACGTCCGACCACCTCGGCATTCACCGGGTAGCCGTCTTTGGCCCCGTCGAGATCCACCAGATGCAGCCAGCGGGCGCCGGCCTGATAGAACTCCATCGCCTGGGCAACGGGGTCGTCTTTATAAGTAATCTGGCGATCGTACTGGCCCTGGATCAGCCGAACACATTTGCCGCCGCGTAAATCAATTGCTGGTAAGATATCCATTGTGTTTCCGTTACTTATGATAGTTCATACAATTCTTCGTCACTCATCAGGCGGAAACCCTGCTCGGTCAGCAACGCCGCAATATCCACGCCGTCGTTGTTCTGGACCTCAAGAAAACAGATGCCCTGCTTGTCGCTGGGTGAGACAAAGCCGTAGGCATCTTTGATATTGACATTTTTTTGCAGCAGGGCAGAGCCAAGTTTATTCAGATTGCCGGGCTGGTCCGGAGCGGTTACCGCCAGGACATCCTTGAGGGCACAGGCAAAACCGCGTTCGGCCAGAACCAGCTGGGCCTGGGAAGGCTTATCGACAATCAGCTTGACTAAGCCGAATTCGCCGCGATCCTGAATGGTAAAGGCCCAGATGTTCAGGCCGGCCTGCTGAAGGACATCGCAAATGGATTTGACGCGTCCGGGCCGGTTTTCGAGAAATATGGTTAGTTGCTTTGCCATCGTTTCGCTCCAATTTGAATAGAATGGTCCACGTCGGACACTCGACATTACAACCTGATTCGCTCATCCACAACGCGTTTGGCCTTGCCTTCAAAGGCGGGCAGCGAACCGGGTTCGTGCAGTTCAATATGGGCATTAATCGTAATCGAAGCACGGAGTCGATCCTTGATTTTACTCTTGAGCAAATCGATCTGCGACAGGTCGCCGGTGAATAGCTTCTGGTACAGTTCCACCTTGACCGTCAGCCGGTCCAGCCCTTCGTGCGTTGAAAGATAAATCATATAATTATTGCCGACTTCGGGGATGCTCATCAGGACTTCTTCGATCTGCGAAGGGAAGACATTGACGCCGTTGATAATCATCATATCGTCGGTACGACCCTGAATGCGGGACAGACGCCGGTGGGTCCGACCACAGGGGCAGGGCTCGGCATGAATATAGGCCAGGT
This sequence comes from Anaeroglomus insulsum, assembly GCF_050689095.1. Lineage (NCBI taxonomy): Bacteria > Pseudomonadati > Planctomycetota > Phycisphaerae > Sedimentisphaerales > Anaerohalosphaeraceae > Anaeroglomus > Anaeroglomus insulsum. The sequence continues at coordinate 69,186 of NZ_JBOGCL010000006.1, read as the reverse complement.
CGCGGGTCCGATAGCGCATCAGCGGCAGGGCATGGCGAATCAGGTTGGTAAATACCACCTCGCCCAGCTCGCCGTCCGGCAGCGGTTCGCCGGTGGCAGGGTTGATGATTTCCACGATATAGCTGTCTTCCCAGACATGAGGATCGCTTTTGCAGCAGCATTCAAAGGCCACGCCGGGACCATTCATTTCGCTGAGGCCGTAACAATTAAAGATGTCGATCTGGTAGAGGTCCTGCAGTTTCTGGCGGGTGGTCTCCGAATGCGGTTCGGCCCCCATATACGCCCTGCGCAGCGCCAGCTCGGAACGCTTGATGCCAAATTCAGTCAGCCGCTGATGAATATGCAGCAGATAGCTGGGGGTGATATGCAGAGCAGTGGTTCCGAAATCCTTCATAATCTGAAGCTGCCGCTGGGTGTTGCCGCCGCCGACGGGGATGACGGTCATGCCGACCCGTTCGGCACCATAATGCAGCCCCAGCCCGCCGGTAAACAGGCCGTAGCTCATCATATTCTGAAAGATGTCTCTGGAGGTGGCACCGCTGGCAACAATACCGCGGGCCAGCAGGTCGGTCCATCGATTTAAGTCGTCGCGGGTATAATAAATCACTGTCGGCACACCGGTGGTGCCGCTGGAGGAATGGACTCGGACAACCTGCTCCATATCGACAGCCAGCAGGCCCTTGGGATAACTCTGGCGAAGATCGTCTTTGTCCGTGAAGGGAATCTTGCGCAAATCCGCCAGCGTCTTGATGTCGTCGGGACTGTGGAGCCAGGCCTTGGCCAGACGTTTTTGATAAAAGGGGGTTTTGAGGGCATAGCCCACGATGTCCCGCAGCCGCTGGAGCTGTAACTGCTCCAACTGCGAACGGTCCATGGTTTCGATGTCTTTGGACCAAAACGGAAATTCCATAATCCTTGCCTTACAAAAAAAGCTTCTCACAGCCACACTGAACAACTGCGGTCCTGCTGTGATATTGGATGCCTTTACAGACCTTGAATCTCTTTGCGGGTGACCACATTAACTCCGGCAGAAGCCAAAACCGCTGCGGCCTTTTCGGGATCGTCAAAACGAAACACCATCAGGGCCTTGTCGCTGAATTTTTCCATAAATCCGTACATATATTCCACATTGACGTCAGCGTCGGTCAGCACTTTCAGCACATCGGCCAGCCCGCCGGGCTTATCCGGGACTTCCACCCCCACCACATCGGTACGATTGGCCGTGATGTTATTTTGCTGAAACATCTTGACCGCCGCATCGGGCTTATCGACAATCAGCCGCAGCACGCCGAAGGTTTCGGTCTCGGCAATCGTCAGTGCCCGGATATTAATCCCGCTTTGCCCCAGCCTGGAGCAGATTTCATACAGCCGGCCCTTGCGATTTTCGAGGAATACTGATATTTGCGTCAGTTTCATACTCCGTTCCTTTCGTCTTTTGGAACCACAGATTACACAGATTTCACAAATTATATAAAATAATTATACCCTGTTAACCATAAATAAATCGCTGAAATTTCAGGGAAGGCTGGCCAAAATTAACCAGCAATCCAACCTTCATCCTTGCCGCTTTTAACACATTAATAATCTGAGCCTCATCGACTTTCGTCAGGCCGGATTCCGCCTTGATTTCAACAACATAAGAATCAAAACAGATAAAATCCGGCTTATAATACTTCTCAAGCGGCTGCTGCTTGTAATATAACCTCACCTGGGGCTGAGCAAGAAACGGTATATCACGCTGACCAAACTCCATCTGCAAGGCTTCCTGATAGACCGCTTCCAAAAAACCAGGACCCAACTCTCGGTGAACTTCCATGGCCGCACCAATAATAGCGTAGGCTAATTCATCTCGTTTATCTATCTGTGAAATCTGTGTAATCTGTGGTTTTATCATTTTTTACAGGGTACGTTTATCAATCACCCGTTTGGCTTTGCCTTCACTGCGGGCGATGGTTTTGGGCTCAACCAGCTTGACGGTAACCCCGATTGACAGCACGGCCTCGATTTCTTTTTTAATCTTCTGTTCCAGCGCGTGCATCTTTTTGATTTCATCGCTGAACAGTTTTTCATCCACTTCCACCATAATTTCAACCTCATCGAGCCGATGAGCCTGACGGTCGATGACCAATTGATAATGCGGATGCGTGCCTTCGATCCCCAGCAGCACATGTTCAATCTGCGAGGGGAAGACATTGATGCCGCGAACCACAATCATATCATCCGTACGGCCTTTAATCTTGCTGGTGCGGGGGCTGGTTCGGCCGCATTTGCACGGCTGGTGGGTTATGCTGACAATATCCCGGGTCCGGTAACGAATCAGAGGAATCCCCTGCTTGGTCAGCGTGGTAATCACCAGCTCGCCATCATGCCCTTCGGGTACGGGCTTGCCGGTTTCGGGGTCAATGATTTCCGGATAAAACACATCAGAGAATAAATGCAGGCCGGCCTTGTAATGACATTCCTGCGAGACCCCCGGGCCGATGATTTCCGACAGACCATAGATATCGGTTGCCAGCATATTCCAGGTCTGTTCGATTTCGCTTCGCATGGATTCGCTCCAGGGCTCGGCCCCAAAGACGCCAATCTTCCAGCTTGCCTGTCGCGGATCGATACCCATCTCACGGGCATCTTCAGCCATATACAGGCAATAGCTGGGGGTACAAGCCAGGATGCGCGGCTTGAAATCCTGCATGATCTTGAGCTGGCGCTTGGTCTGTCCGGACGAGGTCGGGATGATGGTCATTCCCATTTCCATCGCCCCATAGTGGGCACCAAGGCCGCCGGTGAACAGCCCATAGCCATAGGCAATCTGAATGGTGTCTTCCGGCACCGCACCCGCACAGCAGAACGCACGGGCCATCACCTCTGACCACAGCTTGATATCCTCGCGGGTATAGCCGACCAGGGTGGGATTGCCGGTGGTGCCGCTGGAGACATGGATTTCCACCAGGTCGGTCCGCGGTACTGAAAACAGGCCGAACGGGTAATAATCCCGCATATCCATCTTGGTTGTAAACGGCAGCTTGACGATATCGTCGATGGATTTGATATCGCCGGGGCCGACACCAATCTGGTCGAACTTCTGTTTGTACACCGGGCATCGCTGATACACATAGTTGACCAGCTTGACCAGCCGCTCCGACTGAAGATTCTTCAAATCCGCCAGCGGCATCGTTTCTATTTTTTCATTCCAGATCATAAACCGCCTCCTGAATGCAGGTCGTTAATCGTTGATGCTTCAAGGTATCCTATAACAACAATCGGGTCAAGAATTATCCGCCTGAAAGCGGGTTTTCAGGCATAAAAACGCATTTTGCGCATAAAAAAGCCCGGTTTTTTAGGCCGGGCTTGTCGCAGACTTGCACAAAACAGGACTTAGAATGTCCACTCCATATTGATACGGGCAAAGATCGCGTGGTCACGGTTGCTCTGATCATAATAGCTGCCGGGGATGAAGTAATCCACCAGGAACTGGGTGCGGAAATTCTTGCAGCACTGATAGGTCAAAAGACCGGTAATCATCTGGCCGCGGAAATAGCTGTTGTTGGATGTGGCAAGCTGGGTAGGATTGGCCTGTCCGGCACCATTCTGGTCAGCCCACATCAAGTTGTACAGCGTATCCATCGTCCATTCCTTGGCAGGCTTGAAGCTGTGCTTGATACCCGCACGGTGCAGGTTAGCCACTTCACCGAGGGCACCTTCAAACGTCCACAGATACGACTGCAAGTCGCCGCCGCGCTGATACTGCGGCCAGTCACCCCACAGGGTATCAAATTTCTCGCTCTTGGTAGTCGATTTGTTATCCCCGGACAGATATTCATACATGAGGGTTAATTCATTTTTCAGGTCATCATTAAATGCGTATTTCAACGAATTGTTGGAGCCAAGCCCTGTCATGCTCTCTTCGTCGCGTTTGCCGAATTGTTTGGCTACTTCCACGCTGTACGACCAGTTGGCATCCAGATTCTGTGCGACACGTCCACCGAAAGTATGGATTTCGGCATCCTGACCCGGGGCTGTTGCCCACCAGGATTTGGTACCTTTGGCCCAGCTGGACGGTTCTTCTTTCTTATAGATGTAGTAGCCTTCGAGAGTGGTGTTCTCAATGGATTTATCGGTCAAATACCCAATAAAACCGGTTTCATCTGTCCTCTGTGTTACATGGAGATAATCGCGGTGATTGATGGGCTTGAGCCATTTGCTTTCATCATCATACTGGACAATCCCAATCAAATCCAACTTGGTGGTATCCCGTAAATCGATGGTGGCACGCGCCGCATCAAAATAGCCCGTTCGTGAACCATCCGCAGGTGTTCCCTCAGCCACCAGCCAGCCGGTGCCCAGGATAATATCCTGACGGCCAACCGTCAGAGTCATCGGCAGGTCAAAGGCATTTTTCCACTGAATGTTCATCCAGTCAAAAATCGCTTCGCGGAAATCCGTATCCTGCTTGGCTAACGCTCTCATGCTGTTGAGATGATGCCGCTCCGGATCGGTAATCGACCAGAATTCCCAGACCAGCCGGGTGTTGAAGGTCATATCCTCAGCCAGAGTCCATTTGGTTGACCATCGGGTGCGATATCGCTGCCAGTGGTTGTCATTGGAATTGGCAGCCGGATCCCCCCACTGATCGTTTACAGAAAAGATATTATGTGCATACACTTCACGTAACCGGATGTCCAATCCCATCTCCAGTCCGTCAAACGGATGATGGAAGGCATCCGCCCAGGCTCCCTTGACATCATGCCAATGCGGTTCTGCGGGGGCCGCGGCAGCGGGTTGAGCGGCCGATGCCGACGAAATCCATACGGCCGCCGACATCACTAAGACCAGGCACACAATCCTTGTTACCATACTCATTCTGTCTCTCCTTAATTTAGGGGTTATAGAACACTTTGACTCTCTATTTCGGCAAATCCGGGCTAAATGTTTGAAACATTTTTACCGCGGCAATAGACTTATTGAAAGCATTTCTTGATGTGCTCCGGGGAGGGCGGAGGGGTGATCAGGCTCACAATCACCGCTACCAGTACTGATATCGGCAGCGCCACGATCAGCGGGTCCACTTCCGACCAGTTGGGTTTATCCAATAAAAGCGAGGTTTTTCCGAATAATTTTGAGCATAAACCAATGGTCGTTGCTTCCTTATCCTTGATAAACACCAGCCAGAAAGCGGTAACGATAAATCCGATAAACATCGACCAGATTGCACCCGCCCGCGTCATCCGCTTCCAATACAATCCCCCCAGAAACGCCGGCAGGAACGCCGAGGCACATAACCCAAAAAAGACCGCCGTCGCACGGGCAATAAAGGTGCTTTCCCTGGCATAGAAACTGATCACCACCGCATACACAATACCAATAATAATCCCAATCCGGGTAATATTGGCACTGCCGCCGTGCTGGCCGGTCAACTGCTCATAGACGTCGCGGCCAATGCTGGTGCCAACCGTATGAAACTGGCTGGACAGGGTACTCATCGCCGCCGACAGCAGGGTCAGCAAAAACAGCAGCCCAAACCATTTCGGCATGGCACTGGTAATATACGTCGGAATGATCTCGTCAGCAGAGCCGCCGGCATAGACCACCGAAATGCTCCGGCCTTTCTGTATCGTAACAGTCTGGCCATCGGCCCCCGGCTGGCTGCCGCCATTGCCGGACAATTTTACCGGGGCAGTCTTTTCAGGCACATCCCGCCAGACCCCTTGTTCGTCGGGTTTCATGATCTGCAGCACCGCAAGACCTTTGCCCTCATCGAGGATTTTGACCACCCGTCCTGACAACTCGGCCCCATGTTCGGCAAAATAGGCGTTGGATAAGGCCCCCACCGTAAAGGCCACCCCTGTCATCACAATAATAAACACCCCGCCAATCAGCGTGGCACGATTGAGTTCCCGCTTGCTGCGGACAGTCATAAACCGCACCACCAATTGCGGCTGAGCCAATACGCCAATACCGACACCCAGCGTAATGGTACTGATAACCATCCACCACAGATTGTATTTAACATCACCCCAGCCAAATGCCGGCATGGCCGTCCAGCCGCGATGACCAATCGCCTGCAGCTTGCCCGGCACCAACGGAGCCAGGGCTGTCAGTTTTTCATGGGCCGCGGTTATTCCGCCCAGTTTGGCATAACAGAAAATCAGCAGCGCAAACATTCCCACAAACATAATCGAGCCTTGCAGGGCATCGCTGTACATCACGCCCTTAAGCCCGCCCACCACCACATACGCCGCAATAATGACGCTGAACACCAGCAGCGCCGTTTCATACGAGATGTTGAAGGATGTCGCGACAAATACGCTGCCGCCAATCAACACCGCCGCAGCATACAGGGGGATAAACAGAAAAATAATTGCGCCGGCAAAGACCTGGATAAACCGGCTTTCATACCGGCGTGCCAGTAATTCAGGGAAGGTATGGGCATCCAGATGATGCCCCATCCGACGAGCCCGCGGCGCCAGAAACACAAACGCAATAAATATACCCACAAAGATATTGCACACCGTCAGCCACAGAACGCTCATCCCGAACAGCCCGGCAACACCGCCAAAACCCACAATCGCACTGGTGGAAATAAACGTCGCTCCATAGCTCATCGCCATGACAAATGGGTGCGTCTGCCGGCCGGCAATCAGATAATCCGTTGCGTTCTTGGTGCGTAAATACCCCATGACCCCCAGATACATTACCAAAAGAAGATAAGCAAGAACCACAATGATGTCCAACAACCCTACGCTCTGCGCCAACATAAAACCTCCATTACTTTAGAAGCAATTAACGGCTCATATCCTCTGCGTGATGTGTACTGAATTAGAATTTCTCTTCGACTTTTTTCTCTTCGGCAACCCATTTGACATCATCGGGTTCGACCGGCTCGTCGCCGCGATTCCAATTCAGCAAGCCATAGACAACACACAGCCCGGCACTAACAATACAGAGCAGATAGGCCGCCACTACCCCTTTATCCTCAATTCCCAACATCGTGTTCTTCCTGCAAAATCATGGCTTTTCTGTTTAAAACACATACTCCGAAAAACAACCGAAGTTTCTATGAGAAGAAACAATAGTAGCAAATCTCACTTTTTTCAAATAAATTTTGTTCTGAATTCACAATTTATCGACAAAAAGTACAATAATCGTGACTATTAGGACATTAATCCGTGGTTTTCCATGCCAATTGGTACAACTCAGGATTGCACCCCAGGGAAAATACGGATGGGACGGACAATCATATATGAAGTGTTTACCCAATAAGATTTATATCTTACGGGTATATGATTCCGCGACGGCCCCAGGCTGTTTTAGGCTCGCGTCATTAGGGGGTAACGTTGCTCACCTGGGACCCAGCATACCAGCGGTTGTTATGCCTGACAATTCAGCAATCGCAGGGCATTCTGGTAAAGCATCTTATTGAGTGTAGCTTCGGGTAAATGCAGGGTTTCCAGAAAAGCAATCATTTCTGCCTGGTCTGCCCAGGGGCTGTCGGTCCCGAACAGCAGATAGTCGGCCGGATGCGCCAGCAGCATTTGTCGAAAACGATCCTCCCCCAGAAATTCCCGGCTGACGGAAATATCCATCCAGATGGGCTTGCCCAGCAGATAACGCTCGACGTCATCCCACTGTTGCCAGGAGCCAACGTGGGTCGTAACCAGCCTCAACTCCGGCACCTGTTCCAGCACCCTTAAAATCCGCTGGGGGCCGGCTCGATCGATCCATTCGAAGGCGATGTCGAAACCCGTATGAATCACGGTAATGAGCCGATGTCGGCTCAGGGCCTCGTAAATCGGCATCATCCGCGGCTCATCGAGGTCAAAATCCTGGTAATAGGGGTGAAATTTCATCCCAATAAATCCCGCCTCGGCCACCTGCTCGATCTTGCGGACGGCATCCGGATCGGCCGGGTGTACCGATGGGAACGGGACTATGTGCGAAGACCGGATTTGCTTGCTCCACTCCAGAATCGGTTCAAACTGTTTTGGGCGGGTGGCAATATTGCACAGGACACTCGTCTGGATACCGGCCCGGTCCATCGAGGCAATCAGCGAACTCAACCGCCCGTCCAGGACGGCCTTCCAATCCGCCTCCGCTTGCATCGACGTCATGGCCTTTTCAGCCACACTGTCCGGAAAGGCATGAGTATGAAAATCAATCACAGGACGCATTACTGAATCCTCAAACCAAACTGACCGGTCCAAACCATCGCGTTTCTACTGGTTGGCAGAAATCGCAGCCTCCAGGTGGGCCGGACTGGTTCCGCAGCAGCCGCCCAGGATCGCCGCTCCGCAGTTACGGATTTTCACCATCGCTTCAGCATACGCTGCGGGGGATAAGTGATAGACTGCTTTATCGCCCACCAGTTCCGGACGTCCCGCGTTGGGCTGGGCAATCAGCAGAATATATCCACCGAACAATGCGGACGTAAATGTCTGCGCCAGCTTGACATAGCCGTCCATATCAAGGGTACCGCAGTTAAAACCCACCGCACGCACACCCTGACCAGTCATCGCATCCACCAGCATTTTGGGTGTTACCCCCATCATGGTCCGCGGCCCATCCGGCGTCGAGTCAAACGCCATCGACGCAAACACCGGCTTGGCCGTAACGCTCTTGATCGCTTTGACCGCCACAGTCAGCTCATCCAGAGCCATCATGGTTTCCACAATAAACCCATCCACTCCGCCTTCTTCCAGGGCTTTGGCCTGCTCGGCATAGGCGGCAAATAAGTCGGCCTCTTTCAGGGTCCCCAGCGGCTCCAGGAAATCCCCGGTCGGCCCGATGTCGCCGATGATATAGCGGTCTTCACCGGCAGCCTTGCGTGCAATCGCCGCCGCAGCCAGGTTAATTTCCCGCATCCGGCCTTCCAGACCATGCCGGCGCAGCGAAATCGGATTGGCCCCAAACGTATTGGTCAAAACCGCATCGCTGCCGGCATCAAAATACGCCTGATGCACGGCTTCGACGATCTGGGGCTTCTCGATGTTCAGCAGTTCATTACAGCCGCCCGGCTGGGCGCCGCGTTCAAATAACTGCGTTCCCATCGCACCATCAAGAAAAACGGTTCGCTTGCCAAGCTGTCGTCCCAGCGGTACTCGCATTAGAATCTCCCTTCGGCCTGTTCCCGGTCGGGAACAAACTCACAAAATTCGTTTAATTGATACACGGCTTCAAACCCTTTGGGTTCCGGCCGCACAAACAGCCGCATCTGGGCCTCTGTCGGCCTGAACACGGCTATCCCCGACAGTTTCAGGGTCAGCCGCGTATTCATCCGGCCGCCGCGAAAATGCCGCAGATCAAGAGTGCTGGGAATATCCCCAACATCCGTAATCGTCTTATAGTCGCTCAAGTCCGCCGAGGCAATCAGCGCTCCCAGCATATCGCAATACTCGATTCGCTCAATCCGGTACGTGCAGCAGTTGATATAGACCCGCCGCAGTCCCGTCGGCTCCATCACAGTCAATACGTCAAATCCCGGATCATGGCTCAACAGCCAGTCCAGCGACAAATCTATCTGTCCCAGTGCATCGGCCAGATAAAAGGGATTAAACCCTATTTTTTCCGGACACCGCAGCACATTTCTGCGCGGACCGTACCACGCCGTATCCAGTGCCGGCTTGACATACATCCAGAATGTCTCGGCATTGGCTCCAATGCGGATCGGCCCGAATTTCTCACCTCCAATGTACAGCTTGTCAGGTCCGACAAATCGCAGCGTCCCATCAAAGCTTTCTTTTTTGGGCTTTCCCTGCGCATCCGTAAATTCCATGACACAGCTGACCGACGACCGAAGCGACAAGGTTGCGGCCTGCCGGGCTCGCAGCGTTTCGATCACGTCTTCTCGGGTTGCCTTGCCCGGACACACAATCTCGGGATCCTTTTGCGGCGGCACACATCCGCCAGCCCAAAACAGTCCCACTGCCATCCACAGCCCCACCCAGCCGCGAATACCAGAAAAGGATGTCCCCTGATTCCTTTGCGGAGTCTTCATTCCGTCTCCAGGCTCGTCTGCAGAATCTGTCCCATCTGCTCGGACAACTGCTGAATCTGGTCTTCATTCAGGTGCGGATTGACCACGTCCGCTGTCCGGTCTTCCCCGGCCACTTTCATCGTCCAGATTTCCTGATCATTCTCATTCCGTGCCGACTCATATTTCAACTTGCGCTTGCGCATCAGGATCAGCGTCAGCACAAAACGGAAATTCACTTTCTCCGGTTCCTGTTCATTGGCCAGCCGGTCGAAAAACGCCAGCAGCATCGCATCATCGATCAGCAGTTTCTTTTTGTGTTCAGGGTTGGGAATCCGGCTTTTCCAGAAACAATACACCTGGGGCTTATGCTCTTCCCAGTAAGCCGTACAAAAATCCCGACGTTCCAGACCCTGTTCAGTTTGCACCAGGGCCGCAAAATACTCCTCCCCCACCGCCAGTTCGCGTCCAGTCCCGAAACACCGTCCCACCGTTTTTCTGATTTCCCACTCTGCCATCCGTGTCCTACTCCGCTGTTGGCTGCTCGCTGGCTAACGTAATCCAGCGCCGCATCTTGTTCACTGTCGCCGGGCCGATTCGGGGCACCGCCTCCAAATCCTCGACCTGTGCAAACGCCCCGTGCTGCTGACGGTATTCCACAATCGCCGCCGCCAGTGCCGGGCCAACCCCTTGCAGCCGCACCAGGCTGGCCGGAGGGTCCGTATTCAGATTAATCGTATCCAGTGGACAGGGCTGCTGCATCGCCTGGCCTGCATACCCGATAAGCCCGCAGTACACAATCACGCCGGCAAAGACCATCGCCGTTACCTCTTTGAGACTTTTGATTCGGTGTGACAGGAGAACGGAGGCCATTTCCCCGGTTCTGGATGCAAAAATTTCTTTTTTTCCGGATGGATATGCCACCGCTTACCCTCCCTGCCCCAATCCGGAATCAAACATCAAAGCATTCACTTGGTCTCGCCCAGCATTTTCAGAATCGCCTTTTGGAATTTACCTATCGTCAGATACGCCTTTTTGGGACACAGCTTGTCATCCACCAGTCCCGCCCCGGCCCAGCTGCAGTCTCCGCCGTCAGCCAGCTGCGAATAGGTTATCGTGGACACCAAAGGCCGACCCAGCAATGTCTTGTATAATTGCTCAATCCACTCAGCCTGCAATGCCGCCGACCATGGCTGTTTCCACTGGCCCGCCCGGCTGTAATCTTCATCACCGGCACAACTCCGATCCGGAGCCGCAATCGCCGTAATATGCAGCGGTTTGTTAACCGGCAAAAAACAATCCAGACGCGAGGCAATCTGCATCATATCCCGCAGGTGCATCCCCACCCTGTCCCGGCCGAATTCCAACTGTAAGCCAAACGCATCAAAGCTGATGCCGCTTTGAATCACAACATCCGCATAGACCAGCGGCGGCATCGTCAGCTTGTCTGTCGCATAATATTCGCCCCAGGGCGCCACAATTTCCACAATCCGCCGGCTCTTGGCATCGGCTGCCTTGGCCGCCAGACAGGCCGTCCGCGTCATCTCAATCATCTGCTCATAGCTGAAGCCAAAACAATTCCGGGCATTCATCCCGCTGATGACACGCCAGTAATGCACATACTTGCCATACCGGGTCACCAGTTTATGAATAAACTCGTAGGCCTCTTCACGAACTTTTTCAAATTCCGCTTTGGATTCCAGCAGCCATCCCGGCACAAGACCCGGCTCAAAACACAGCAGCGGACCACAACTGATCGCCAGCCGCTTGCCCGCCAGATGATCCATACAGGCATCGATGGAGGAATAGTCGTATTTCCCTTTTTCAATCTCAATCTTGCCCCAGTTAACCGGCACCGTAAAGAAACTGAACATATCCAGCATCAATTTACGATACTGTTCGTCCTTAATTAATGCCGGGTCCACTCCGCACCCGAGGCTATGCCGGCTAACCCCTTTGTTTTTAAGCCGATACGATAAAAATTGTTCGGAATACCGCCCCGACAGTTTATCCGAGAACTGAATTCCCTTTTGCAAAGCCTCATCCGCCAGCTGCGAGGCTTTAGCCGGATCGGTTACAATATATTGCAGCGACTCAATGAACAGATGCTGGGCCTCATGCGCCAGGTCGGCAAACTTGTCGGTTTCCTCAAACAAAGCCCAGTCTTCACGCTTGAGCGTCACCTGCATCAGGCGGGCACGGGCCAGTTCCACATTCAAAATATACGGCTCTTCCCGTTCCGGCAAACGGGTTGTCGGCAACAGAAATGTGCCACAGTCTTTAACCGGCCACAGCAGAGCCAGTCCTGCCGCATCATCACCTTTGCGGCGGCATTCAATCACCCCGTTCTTGAATGTTATCGATTCCACATAACGCAGCGGAACCATATCCATCCCGAACATATACGCCGCAGACAGTACAAACTGGTCAGCCAACCGACCGTTTTGATAGACTAAAAAACGCAACTGTCCCTCAATTCTTGAGTTATTGTTTTCCCGCTTCATCCGTCCCCGGGGCCACAGACTTCACCCCACAGACGGCTACTTCTCACGCCCCGGAATTATAACACCAGCCCCCCGAATTGCAATCAATTCCCCAATTTTCATCAAATCCCGACCCATAGCCCCCGCAATAAGGCCATTACTCAATCAGCACCACGCCGTAATAATTCCCCTTGCAGTCGGGTGTTTTGACCACCTTGATGGGGTATCCGTTCGCTCGGACTGTCGCATAGACATCAATCCCGCACGCCTCCATCGACGGGCGAGTCTTTTCGGTGTGCCGGCACGTCTTGCCGCAGGTTTTACACAGATTACAGGGACCGGCCCCCATCCCAAAGGCCTTGTAAAAGCCATCCAGAAAAATCTCCCGTTCCAGCACCGGCACCATCGAGTGAATATCCGTATAGGCATCGCCGTGAATCAGCAGCGCTGACGTGTAAAAGCCCAGCATCCGGCGGGTCTGTTCAGGCGTCGGTGAATGCGGTGGACACGTCAGACACTGCCCATATCCATCGCAGCCGAACTGACACTTGAGCCGAACCCATTCTGCAGCAACAATACTCTTGGCCGGAATGATTTTGGCCTCGACTGCCCCCAGTTCCCTGGCCCGCTTGATGTATTTGGTATAGCCTCGCATCATCACACCCTTTCGATTGTCCTGATTCTGCTATGGCAATATCATTATAATCCATTCACGCCAGGGAACAACACCTCTTTTATTCAGGATTGGCACGAACCTTTTCTAATTACAAGAGTACCTTAAGAAGAGGGTATCATGTCAAATGACCAGATATATAGTAGGCATTTCTTTGTATCATTTTTGCCTCCGTAATATCACGCAAATTCACATTGATATAAAACAAATTAGTTTACATCTTTTGTGCAAAACTTAAGGAATAAACAATTGTTTAAGCCAAAACTTTTTCGGAGGGCAAAACCATGCAAAGAACATCCCTTATATTCACTGCACTAGTATTGTGCTTCTGTACTCTGTCCATGCCGGTGGTCGCGGAGTACATGAAAATGGATCCCCCGCCGGACGTGGACAAAGCCGCTCACGGACATGCCGGCTCCAATAGCTGCTGGCTGGCGACTGCGGCCAATATGCTGGCCGGTGCCGGTTATGGCGTCGGAGTCACCGTTCAGCAGCGGGCCGACAACATCTACAATCAATTGGCAGCCCATTACGGCGTAGCCAATGGCGGCTGGGCCGACACGGCTATTAGCTGGTGGCTCGGCTCGGCACACAACCTCTGGCCCGGAAATCCCTACGACGTCGTTACGGTGTACGGCAACAAAACCCGCGTCCCCTGGAATAACGCCAACGGGGCCATGTTCATCGGCAATGAACTGCGACGCTGCCAGATGCTGGGCTTAAGCATCAGTTGGCCGCGTACCACCGCCGGCGGCAGCGCCTCCGGCGGACACGCCATTGCCTGCTGGGGCGACAGCGGCGGACGTGGCACCCTGGCCGCTAATCCGGCCCAGGTCATTGTTGTCGATTCCGACCGGGACACCGGCGGTGATGTCCAGACCTATACCTACGATAATTACGTCAATCCCAACCCCGCCGGTTTCGATGAAGGCAACGGCTGGTACATCAACTACAGTACCAACCATCCGTTTATCAAGCATATCGTAACCCTGTGCCCGACAGACAATCCCGGCGACCACACCCAAACTCAGAAAGTCACCGGCAGCTACCGCATCCATCAGCGTTCGCGAATTCTGCGGGCCAACGATCTGCATTACAAAGTCGGCACCGACGTGGACATCCTCAGCTACAGCACCTGGCTTGACTGGTCAACCGGCAATACACCGTCGATAAAAGAAAATGCCAATCCCCCCCGCGAACTGACGGTGGACTGGGATCTGAAAGATCACCCTGTCCCCTATTGCACCTGGGTCACCATCACCACTGAATTTGTCGTGCCGCACTGGAATGCCATTTCGTATCGGGATGTCTATTTCACCTATCCCGAACTGTCGATCCGCTTCCCTGAATTTTACTGGCTCATCAACACCCCCATATCCGATATCGCCCCGAAATATCCCAACGCCACCGGCGGCTATGTCGTCGGCGGCTTTGACCTGATCTGGCAGAGCATGACCGGAGGGCCGCAGGAAGTCATCGCGGAGTATCGTTTCCTCCACGAGTATGATTTCATGCAGAATCCCGAGCGGCATGAGTTCATCCTGCAAAGCAATGAACCGGAAATGATTTTCATCGGCAACCTGCGATTCGGCCATAGCTACGGCCACCTTGATACCGAGGAGCTATGGTCCTTTAAAGACTGGATGACGCGCCTGCCCGGCCAGTATCCCATCCAGCAATTGCCCGCCGTCCAGATCGACTGGACGGGTCTGTTGCCGTATCCGGAAGGCGAAATTTACAAAGGCGAGTTTGAACCGCCCAAATGCACCGTATTCTTTGACGAAGACCTCAACAAAGACTGCTGTGTGGACCTGGAAGACTTCAACCTGCTGGCTCGCCGCTGGCTGGATTGCACCACCCGTTAAACATCACGCTGCATAGCCGTCTTACGCATGAATAAGGCCTGCTCGGTCGCTTCCGATGCAGGCAAAATAAAAAGGCCCGTCTGAGGGACGGGCCTTGTGAAGGATTGCTGTCGTCTGAGCTGTGAATTATTTGGCTTCAAATTCCGCATCGATGACGTCATCGCCGCCTTTGCGACGGACTTCGCCTTCTTCGGGAGCCCCGGCAGGCTTGCCCTTGGGGGCCTCGCCGGCAGGCTGTGTCTTGGCCTGTTTCCTGGCGGCTTCCTCATACAGAATCTTGCCCAGTTCCTGAGCGGTCGTATTGAGGTTTTCCATCGCTTTTCGGATGGCCTCGCCATCTTCGCCCTTGGCGGCTTCCTTGAGCCGGTTGACGGCACTTTCGATATCACCGCGGACTTTGGCATCGACCTTTTCACCATATTCCTTGAGTGTCTTTTCAGTCTGATAGACAAGCTGGTCGGCCTGGTTTTTCAGATCCACCACCTCGCGGCGTTTCTTGTCTTCGGCAGCATGGGCCTCAGCATCCCGTTTCATCTTTTCGACTTCTTCTTTGCTCAGGCCGGAGGAAGACTGAATCTTGATGGACTGCTCCTTGCCGGTACCCAGGTCCTTGGCCGAGACGTTCAGAATGCCGTTGGCGTCGATGTCAAAGGTGACTTCGATCTGGGGCACACCGCGCGGGGCCGGAGCAATGCCGTCCAGATGGAACCGGCCCAGAGTACGGTTGTCACGGGCAAACTCGCGTTCCCCCTGCAAAACATGAATCTCAACGCTGGGCTGATTGTCACTGGCTGTTGAGAACACTTCTTTCTTGCTGGTGGGAATCGTTGTGTTTTTCTCGATCAATTTGGTCATTACGCCACCATAAGTCTCCACACCCAGCGACAGCGGCGTTACGTCCAGCAGCAGGATGTCTTTGACGCCCGAATCGCCGGACAGAATGGCACCCTGAATCGCAGCACCAATAGCCACCACTTCATCTGGATTGAGGCTCTTGTTGGGTGTCTTGCCAAAGATATCCTGGGCGATTTTCTGCACCAGCGGAATGCGGGTCGAACCGCCAACCATCAGCACTTCATCGATGTCTTTGGGCGACAATTTGGCATCTTTAAGGGCCTGGTAACACGGATTTTTGAGTCGTTCGAAAACCGACTCGGCCAGGGCTTCGAATTTACTGCGGGTAATGGTGATATTCAAATGCTTGGGCCCGGAGGCATCCGCGGTAATAAACGGCAGATTGACCGTGGACTCGACCTGCTGGCTGAGTTCGCACTTGCATTTTTCGGCCGCTTCTTTGAGCCGCTGGAGAGCCATCGGATCCTGCCGCAGATCAATACCCTGCTGCTTCTTGAATTCATCGGCCAGATAGTGAATCAGCACTTCGTCGAGGTCGTCGCCGCCCAGGTGGGTATCGCCGTTGGTGCTGAGCACTTCAAAGACGTTATCGCCGATATCCAGAATCGAGATATCAAAGGTGCCGCCGCCGAAATCAAAGACGGCCACTTTTTCATTCTTTTTCTTTTCAGTGCCATAGGCCAGGGCTGCGGCAGTGGGTTCATTGATGATACGCACCACGTCCAGTCCGGCAATGGTACCGGCGTCTTTGGTTGCCTGACGCTGAGAGTCGTTAAAGTAGGCAGGTACGGTAATTACTGCCTTTTCGACTTTTTCTCCGAGATAATCTTCGGCAGTCTTTTTCAGATCTTGCAGAATCATCGCCGAGATTTCCGGGGGCGTATATTCTTTACCGCGAACGCTGACTTTGACCAGCTCGTCAGGCCCCCCCGTGATAGTATAGGGAACCATCTTTTCTTCAGTGGCCACTTCACGATGGCGACGCCCCATAAATCGCTTAATCGAGAAGATCGTGTTGGTTGGGTTGGTCACCTGCTGGTGCTTGGCGGTCTGGCCGACAAGCCGTTCGCCTTTGTCGGTAAAGCCGACCACCGACGGCGTCAGCCGCGAACCGCTGGCATTGATGAGCACCTTGGGTGCCGAGCCTTCCATGACGGCAACCACCGAGTTGGTTGTTCCTAAATCGATGCCTATGATTTTTGCCATTGTCTGCTCCTGTATCCTATTGATTACAGTATTGATCGTATTCAGTTTTCAATCAGGCCGAAACAGCCGACCTGACCTCCACACTATGGTGCAAACAATGTGCCACATTTTCGACGCAGCCATAAGTCATTTATTATAAGGAATTTACAAAAACAACCCAAAGACCGGTTATGCCATTATGGCAGAACGATGCAGAATTGGAGTAATTTTGGCAAATCACTAAAATCTATCCACGAAGTCCTGTTTTGGGTCAGATTCCATAAATAATGTGTTTGGAAAGGCGGTTTTTGCTTGAGACTTACATCGAACAATCTACGATATATCGACAAGCAACAATAATATGATTGGAGGAATCTATTATATGGATCGCAGAGTATTTTTGAAGAGCGTGCCGGCCCTGGCGGTATTGAGTGCCGCAGAATCCTCCCTGGCCGAGGAAGCCAGGCCCGTCCCCCCTGTCACACCCGGAACCCCGGCAGCACCCGCACCGGTGACGAATCTGAAACCGATCTCCTTAGTCCGACCCCAGACCGACGGCGGCAAGTCTGTCCTGGCGGCGCTATGGGAGAGAAAAACCATCCGCAATATCAGCGATCGGAAGCTGACAGGGCAGGAATTGTCGAATCTGCTCTGGGCGGCCTTCGGGGTCAACCGTCAGGAGGGGCCGCGGGGGCAGGTCGGCAGAACCGCCGCCAGTGCCAGCAACTCGCAGGAAATTGATTTGTATGTGGTGTTGGCCGAGGGAATTTATCTCTATGATGCTCTGGAACATCGTCTTATCCCTGTGGTTGCAGGAGACTATCGTGCAACAGTGGGACGCCGGCGCGGCGGAGCCATGGCCACAGCGCCGGTGATCCTGGTATTCGTGGCCGATCTTGCCAAATACAAACTGTCCCGGATGCAGGAACCGGGCCTGAAAGACCCCGACATTCAGAAATCCTATTATAATGTGGCAATCGGTCTGATTGCAGGCAATGTGTATTTATTCGCCGCATCACAGGGTTTGGCCGCGTGGTTTCATAACTGCAACAAGACCGCCCTGGCCGACCTGCTGAAGCTGGGGACTGACCAGCATGTGGTTTATGCCCAAACCGTCGGCTATCCGGCATAGGCCTGCAGGGGTTTTCTACAGATTGGATTGTGAAAAATCCCGCAGGACCAGGTCCAGCGGAAGAAACAGGTCCTCTTTGCCGCCCTGCCGGCCATTAATAAAAGATTGAAAATCCATCAGAGCGGAGCCGGCAGGCTTGACTTTGTGAATCCTCAGCTTGTCCCGACCGCAGATGACATGAAAATGTTCATCCATCATGCCGCAAACCTGTCCGGAATGGCTTTCGGCAACCACCTGGCAGGAAGCAATGGTCACTCTCCAGGACTTACCCGTTTTGGCGGAGACATAGACCGCCGCAGCCCCCGGCCAGGGCCACAGGCCGCGAACGAGATTCGCAACATCCGATGCCGGTTTTGACCAGTCAATAAATCCATGCTCTTTTTTCAGCTTGGGGGCTTTGGTGACGAATTGTTCATCCTGGGGCCGATAAACCGCTGTTCCTTTTTCAATGGCATTGATGGTATCCATCAACAGCGGCGCCGAAAGCTCGGATAGACGGTCATGGAGAGTCTGAAAATCATCCTCAGGAAAAATCGGCGTACAAGCCTGCCCGAGAATCAGTCCGGCATCCATTCGGTCTGCCAGTGTGATGACACTGACGCCGGTTTGGGATTCCCCTCGAATAATCGCCCAGTTGATGGGAGCAGCTCCGCGATATTTGGGCAGCAGAGAACCATGAACATTGATGGCGCCCTTGGGAAACAGCTGCACCAACGACTGGGAAATTTTCTGCCCAAAGGCAATGACCACCAGCAAATCGGCCTTGTAATCGGCTATCTGCCGGTACTGGTCTGGCCTGTTGATATCCTCGGACTCAAAGCAGGGAATGGCTTTTTCATGGCACCATTGGGCCACCTCGGTGGGCTTGAGATCACGATGACGTCCGGCCGGTCGAGCAGGCTGAGTAAATACAGCCGCCAGGGTATGGCCGGAACAGCGAATTGCCTCCAGACAGGGAATACCGAATCGCCCGGAACCGAAATAGAGTATCCGCATAGCTTATTTAGGCCCTTGTTGTGAAGAGTGATTCTTCTGGTACTCTTCCTGGAGCCGCTTCAGGATACGGCGGGCACGCAGTTTGGACGCTTCACTCATGCGGTCCTTAATCATCACGCCCTGGAGATGGTCGTATTCATGCTGCATGGCCCGGGCAAACAACCCCTCCCCAGCCTCACTGAAGGGTTTGCCATCGAGACCGAGGGCATGAACCGTGCATTGGCTGTAACGCGGAATTTTCGCATAGATGCCGGGCAGTGACAAGCAGCCTTCTTCCATCGTGGTCATCGGGCCGGACGGTTCAATCTTCGGATTGATATAGACTTTGGCGTTTTCTTTGGTGCCATCCAGCGAGATGACAAAAATCTGCAAGTCAACACCTGCCTGTGGGCCAGCCAGACCGATACCCTTTTGCTCGACCATAATCTCTTTCATCCGTTCAGCCAGCTGACAAATTGACTCGTCTATTGTCTGAATCGGCTTTGCGGCCTTGAGCAGAACCGGCTCTGGAAAATGCGTAATTTTGCAATTCATATAATCAACCATACCAGACTGAATCTTCACTTAAATTTACCGTTTTGGCCAGGCTTGAGAGCTTCCAGCCATCAGCTTCCAGTACCATCTTTTTTCCGCGGCCGCATAGGGGAACCTGACCCTGTGAATACCTGCAGCATAAAACGGCTCGCAGCCGCCGCGGAATAGTATTACCCATTGGGTATTAATTATCGAATTCATCACCTTTGAAGGTATTGCCCAGGTAGCTTTTCTGCACCATTTCGTTCTGGATGATATCCCGGGGTGTGCCCTCAGCAATCACCTTGCCATGATCGATAATATAAGCCTTGTCGGAGACTTCCAGTGTCCGCTCCACATTGTGGTCGGTAATCAGGATGCTGACACCGCCGGCAACCAGTCTGCGGATTTCGGTCTGTAATTCTTCCACGGCAATCGGGTCCACGCCGCTGAAGGGTTCATCCAGCAGAATCAGCGACGGATTCGTCACCATGGCCCGGGCAATTTCGAGTTTACGACGTTCGCCGCCGGACAGAAAGCGGGCCTGACTTTGAGCCACTTCAGTCAGACTGAAACGCTCAATGAGTTCCTCGGCCTTTTGCTTACGCTGGGCACCGGTCATCGACATCGTCTCCAGAATCGCAATCAGATTCTCCCGGACCGTCAGTCGCTGAAAGACACTGGGTTCCTGAGACAGATACCCCATGCCCAGCCGGGCACGTTTGTACATGGGCAATTTCGTAACCTCAGTCCCCTCAAAGACTACTGAACCTTCGTCGGGGACAATCATGCCCATCACCATCCGGAATGTGGTGGTTTTGCCCGCCCCGTTGCGGCCCAGCAAGCCCACGATGCTGCGCTGGCCCACCGAGATATTCACCTGATTGACCACCGTTCGTCCGGTAAATTTTTTCACCAGTCCATGTGTCTGGAGTAATGTCATTTGTACCAAAATAATATCTCCTTTAACAAAACAGCGGGGTATTATACCATCGAACGCCGTCGTGCCAAACCCCTTTTTTGGAGTTGAAGCCTGTTTTGTTTGGCGCACATGGAGATTTGTGGTATGGTAACGGTTTTGGAAACGGAATCATTCAGTATAGGAAGTGTATGACAAAATCAAGTCCTTTTGAACAGGTACACCTTCAGATGGGAGCCCAAATGGGGGATTATCACGGCTGGCGTCTGCCGAGCCGATATAGCACCGTGGAGGCAGAAAAGTATGCTTTAGACACCCACTGTGCAGCGTTTGATTTATGCGGATTCGGGCGTATCAGTGTTAAAGGACAGGATGCAGAGGCGGTGCTGACTCAGGCAGGACTGCCACATCTTCCGGATCGTTCCAGTCAACAATGGATTTGGGCCGGCAACGGAGCGGAACAAGTTCATCGTATTGCGGCATTGCGGAACGAGTATATCGTGATTAGCAAGCCCGGATATTCCTTATTTGGGCAGGTCCGCGACATCATTCAAACTCAAAATGTGGACGCGACCGTAACGGACTTGTCGGAAAAAACAGCTTTTTTGGGATTGTATGGACCCGGCGCCTTTGAGTCGATAGGCAAACTGTTACCTTTTGAAATTGATGAACTTACGATTGGTTCTGCAATGCCCGTATCGTTTTTTATGATGACTTTTATCTTGCTTCGGGGCAGCTGGCTTAACGGCGATGGTCTGGAGCTGTTTTGTCCGGTGTCAGCCGCAGGCCTTGTTGGCGGTTCAATCGCCAAGTATCGGCAGAAATACAATATCACGCCGGCAGGAATGGAATGCCTGATGACGGCCATGGGAAAATAGAGACATTGTCTGTAATTTATACAGACTTTGAGATGTTCCAGATTTGTAACAGAACTTACCCACATCGGACTGGTTTTTATAGCAATTTGTGCAGGCTTATGTTATAAGAAAATGCCTTTTTTAGGTTAATAATAGGGACTTAATGACAGTATGTTTGCCATAATCAGTGATATACATTCGAATCTGGAAGCCCTGACTGCGGTCTTAAACGACATTGAACAGCGTGGCATCAAAACCATTTACTGTCTGGGGGATATCGTCGGGTATGCCGGCAATCCCAAGGAATGCCTGGACCTGGTTATCGCCAAGACTGAAAACTGCATCATGGGCAACCACGACTATGCCGTTTTATACGAGCCGACCAACTTCAATTCCGGGGCGGAGTCGGCCGCTTACTGGACTCGCAAGATGCTGGAACAGGAAACCGACCGGGAGAAAGTCCAAAAACGCTGGAATTATCTGGGCACCCAGAAGATGCGTTGGACCCTGCAGACCAAACTGGGCGAAGTGGATGCCCACCTGGATTTTGTGCATGGCTCGCCGCGTCGGCCCATCAATGAATATATCTTTCCAGATGATGTGTTCACCACCGCCGGGAAGATGGATGCCCTGTTTGAACGGGTCAAGCATATCTGCTTTATCGGCCATACGCATTTACCCGGGGTGTTTCTGGAAGATCCGGACTTTTATCCGCCCGATGAACTGGGCGGCAAATACCCGATTATCCCGGATGAAAAGGCGATTATCAATGTCGGTTCAGTCGGTCAGCCGCGTGACCGCGATAACCGAGCCAGCTATGTTTTTGTGGCGGACAATGAAGTGCATTTTGTACGACTGGAATATGACTATAAAGCCACAGCCCAGAAAATTTATTCGATTCCGGAGCTGGACCGCTTCGAAGGAGAACGGCTGGCCGACGGCCGATAGCCTGGCGGCATAGTTCGGAATACAACTCATCGATCAGAGACTGCATCCCAGATGCGGCTGCAATCTCTGATTTTCAAAACAGCAGAATAAAAGGATAATTTCAATGACAATAAAACGTATCGCTTTAGGTTTTTTAATTGTATTTACGGCTGCCTGCGGGGCCCTGATCTGGCACAGTGTCACAGTCGGCCACTCGGCAGGAGCGATTCGGCTGGCTGCGGAAATCCCATCACAGCCGCCGGCGATGCCGGTCCAGCCCGCCCAAACAGCATTGCTGCCGACGGACGCCCCTATCGAACTGTCGGCTATTAGCGGCAGTGAGCAGACCGTCATGCTGGGCGGCCTGATGGACAAGATTGCCCGGACGGATGATTCGAGCCAGTATAAATTCCAGGCGGAATTGACCTCACGGGGTGCCGCAGTGCGGACGGCCCGGCTTTCGGAATTCAGCAACCTTGACCGTAAAGACCCCAAAGCGATGGCCATTTTAAGCCCGGTCACCAGCGGTAAAACACACTATTCGATGGCCTGTGAATCGCTGTACGTGGCACGGCATGGCCAGCCGTTCAGCGGACTGGCGTTTCCGCTGGAAAAGCTCAACTGGACACTCGCTGAGCACAACCACAGTCAAGCGGTCTTCGTCGCTGAACTGGGCACGGTCCAGACCGTTGCCGGCCAGCAGCAGATGACCGAGCCGAAGCTGCGCATCACCCGCACCTACCAGGTACAGCCCGGCAGCTATGACCTGATCAGCCATCTTCGGATTGAAAATCTGTCGCCGGAACCCCTCAAGGCCCAGTTGAATATCGCTGGCCCGACAGGCATTCCTCATGAAGGTCAGCAGCGGGATACGCTTAAGGTATTTGCAGCCTTCCAGTCCGGCACGCAGGTCGAATCGCAATTTATGGATACGGCAAAAATGAAAAAGGCCGTGGACAAAAACAAACCCGAAGACCTGACATTTGCTGCCAAACAAACACTGCCGTTTTTGTGGGCGGCAATCACCAACAAATATTTTACCGCCATCGCTTATCCCTCTACGGCCCTGTCCAAATCAATGACAGGCTTTCTGACGGCCCGTTATTATCCCGAAAACCCCAGCGTGCGGCATAGCGAGAACTGCTCGTTTGTGCTGAAAACCGGCACCTTTGAACTGGCCGCAGCCGGCGACAGCAGATCGGCGGTCGAAATGGGAATCAACCTGTATCTGGGTCCCAAGGACAAGAAGGTCTTTGAAAACAACCCAGTCTATCAGGCCCTGTCATTCTTCCAGACAATCGATTTCAGCTCGTGCTGCTGTCCCAAAGCCATCATCGGGCCTCTGGCTTTCGGCATTGTCTGGCTGATGAATACGCTGTACCATGCCATGGGGCCGCTGGGCAACTACGGCATCGTGATTATGATTTTTGTATTTGTCATTCGGCTGGCACTGCATCCATTGACCAAAAGCGGACAGGTGCAGATGATGAAGATGCAGAAGATGCAGCCCAAGATTCAGGAAATCCAGAAAAAATATGCCAGCAACAAGCAGGAAATGCAGCGGCAGATGATGCTGGTGTACCGCGAGGGTGGCGTTTCACAGTTTATGTTCATGGTACCGATGATGATACAAATGCCGATCTGGATAGCGTTGTGGACGGCGGTGTATATGAATGTTGATTTGCGAGGGCAGGGTTTTCTGCCGTTCTGGATTACCGACTTGTCGGGGCCGGATGCCCTGTTCCGCTTCCCGCCGATTGATGTACCGCTGATTGGTGAATTAAGCTCCTTTAACCTGTTGCCGCTGCTGATGGGAGCGGTGATGTATCTGCAGATGAAGCTGACTCCGCAGGCCCAGACGGCACAGGCCAATCCCGAGATGGCCCAGCAGCAGAAAATCATGTCGATTATGATGGTCGCGATGTTCCCGATTTTCCTGTATAACGGGGCATCGGGGGTGAACCTGTATATTATGTCCAGCATTGCCGCCGGGGTGGTCGAGCAGATGGTTATTCGCAAACACCTCAGGGAAAAACAGGAGCAGGAAGAAGCAACCCTGGTACCGACAACAATCAAACTGGCCAAATTCAAAAAGAAAAAGCCCAAGCCTTTTTTCCGTTTGGATAAATGAGCCGTATTCTGCGGATTCACGGATCGCTTAACAGGTCTTCCGTGAATCCGGCACTGTACCTTGTATGTATTCACTGGATGACACCATTGCTGCGGTTAGTTCGCCGTCCCTGCTGCCAGGTCGGCCGGGACGGATTATTATCCGCATCAGCGGGGCTTGTGCATTTTCCATTTTTACCCATTCGCCTTTGCAGTTCCAGTTCGGCAGCACAACTGGTCTGGTCCCGAATCCGCGGGGCCTGACGGCCTTTCGGGCAACGCTTGCCTGCGGCGTTTGGGCAGATGGCATGGCATATTGTTTTACCGCACCGTCATCCTACACCGGACAGGATTTGGTAGAGCTGCATGTATGGGCGGCTCAGCCGGTGGCGGATGCGATTTATCAGGCTGTATTGCAGACGGGTATCCGTCAGGCCGGGCCGGGGGAATTCACCCAGCGGGCCTATCTGAACGGCAAGATGGATTTATCGCAGGCCGAGGCGGTGATGCATCTTGTCTCGGCCGGGAATGCAGGGCAACTCTCCGCCGCCCAGCGACTTCTGCAAGGAGGCCTGGCCGCCACCATTCAGCGACTTCAGGAACAGACGCTGGAGCTGCTGTCGCTTTTGGAAGCGGGATTGGATTTTGCGGAAGAGGATATCGAATTCATCGGACCACAACAGGCCTGTGAACGGATAGGTCGGCTGTCGGAGACGGTTCAGCGGCTCCTGGACGGAGCGGTACGGTGTGAGGAATTGATAGAACTGCCATCCGTGGGGCTGGTTGGGGCGCCCAATGCAGGCAAAAGCAGCCTGATGAACGCCCTGACGGGAACCCGTCGCAGTATTGTCTCGGAGTATGAGGGGACAACACGGGATGTATTAACAGCCCTGTTGGAACTGCCTGGCGGAACATGTGTGCTATTCGACTGTGCGGGGCTTAAAACCAGACCGGAGGATATGCTGGATGAACTGGCTGGGCAATCGGCAATTCAGGCGATTCAATCGGCTACGGTACTGCTGTTTTGTGTGGATTTAACTGCCACCCCTCCGGACGCATCAGAGGCGGTCTTCAGTCTTTTGTCCGGCTATCCTCTGATCGGGATTGCCACCAAGTCCGATTTAATCCCCTCAGAAGCACTGTCATCACGGCTCACAGCTTTAAGACAGAGGTTCGGCATCGACTTTCTGGCCGTCAGCAGCACGTTGAGAACAGGGATAGAGGCACTGAAAACAACCCTGTCGCGTGCATTATTATCGGCCCAGGCCGGACAAGCCGAAACGGACCGCGGCATGGCCATCAATCTGCGGCATCGGCAAAAACTGCAATCGGCCCTTAAGCATCTGGCCGAGGCAGCCGAAGAAATGAATACCGGCAGAACGGAAATCGCCGCCATGCTGCTGCGAACAGTCCATCAGGAACTGGGTGGACTGGAGCATGAGCATATCGATGAGCGGATTCTGGATGTGATATTTTCGCGATTCTGCATTGGAAAATAAAAGAAAGACAGGTCATTGTCTGCAGGTATTGGCGATGATCAACAGGAATAGTAAACTCAGGAATTCATGGCTGAACTTCGCATCATAACAGGTCCGCTGCGTGGCACTCGTTTTGAGCTGGAAAAAGGCGGATGGGCCAAGTCGATTGGCCGGATAGATGGCATGGATATTGTGCTGTCCGACAAAGCCATCTCTCGCAAGCACGCCGAGGTGTTTTATCGCGACAGCCAGTGGTTTATCCGTGATCTGGGTTCATCCAACGGAACATTCATTAATGAACAGCGGATTACAGAGCCCATCCCGCTAAAAAACAATGATCAGATTCGCTGCGGAGCAACTGTCCTGCTTTTTGAATCCGATCAGGACTCCTGGATTCTCGACAAACCTGCCAAAGACAGTCCCACGATTGAACTGGAGTATAATCCTGGCGACACGATGGTGGCGATTGCCTTCGATAATTTGCAAACCAAGCAATCCGCTCAGCAGCGTCAGCGGCTGATGCAGGCCGGACAGGCAGCACTGAATTTGTCGCATGGGATCAAGAATATCCTGCAGGCAGTCAGCACGGGCCGAGACGTGATCGATTCGGCGTTTTCTCGCAATGAAATCGACCAGGCCAAAAAGGGCTGGAATATCCTCAAACGGAATCTCGAACAGATTCAAAAGCTGGTCCTGGACATGCTTAAATTCAGCAAAGAAATTGAATTACGACTCCAACCCTGCCTGTTCAACCGACTCATCGAGACTGTCATTCAGATGGTATCTCCCCAGGCTCAGATGCGATCGGTAACGGTGGCTGCTCAACTGGATGAACAAATCGGAATGGTCAATGTGGACCCGGACCGCATGCAGGATGTGATTATGAATCTGCTCTTGAATGCGATTGAGGCCGTGGAGCCGCAAAAAGGACAGGTTACCGTGTCAACCGAACTCGATACGGAACGACACCAGATGATTCTGCGGGTGGCAGATAATGGGCCGGGGATCAACGACCTGAGCAGCCTGTTTGAGCCATTTCATACCACCAAAGGCAACACCGGTGTGGGTTTGGGGCTGGCTATTGTCCGCAAAGTGGTCCTCCATCATAAAGGTACCGTCGATGCCCAGAGCATTCCGGGTGAGGGGTCCATCTTTACGGTCCGCCTGCCTTATCTGCCTGTCAATAATGAGGTTACAGAAAGCCCACTGCAATCTCAGGCAAATTGACTTTAAAATATTCCACCATCTCGGTTTAAACCCTGTCTCTATTATCTTGGATGAATTGTCGGAAAAATGAAACATCATTGTTGTTTTTCCCCTCTATTAAGATAGAATCCAGCTATAGAGAACAAACTGGCGAAGGAGTATCGATTATGTTTACAATCCTGTCAGCCATAACAGGTCTTGAACTCGTTTTTGTGTCGTGTGCAATTCTGGGCGGTGGGCTGTTTGTCATCCGGCTGATTCTGATGTTTGTGGGGGGTATGCACGGCGACACGGACGCCGGGATGGCCGATTCCCCGGAGGCTGGAGGCACAGACTTTCATCATGACATGTCCGAGTCTTCGGATTTAAGCTTTAAGTCCCTGTCGCTGCAAGGTCTTACCGCGTTTTTTATGATGTTCGGGCTGGTTGGCTGGGCGATGTTGCGGCAAAGCAAAATGCCGCCCGGCATATCGCTGATTGGAGCAGCAGCGGCCGGGGCGGGGACCGTCTGGTTAATTAAACATATATTTCAATGGGCAGGAAAATTCCAATCCAGCGGGACCCTGAATCTCCATAACGCCATCGGCAGCGGAGGCACCGTGTATTTAACCATCAAACCCGGCCAGACAGGCAAGGTTCAGGTTACGATTCAGGAGCGTCTGGTGGAGTTGGAAGCACGAAGCCAATCGGATCAGGAAATTAAAACCGGCGAAAGTATCCGGGTCGTTGGCGTCAGCAACAACATTCTCATTGTAGAAAAGATATAACTATAACTAACGAGATTTATTTGAGGAGGGACTTATGCCTGCTGATTTTCTTTGGATTATTGTCATCATCGCGTTTGTTATTCTGATCACATCGTTCTTTCTGTTTCTGGCATCACGATATCGCCGGTGTCCTTCGGACCAGATTCTTGTCGTGTTTGGTCGAGTAGGCAGAGACCAGACCTCTCGCTGTATTCATGGCGGTGGTACATTCGTCTGGCCGCTGATTCAGGATTACTGCTACATGAGCCTGACGCCGATGACGATTACCATTCCACTGGAAAACGCCCTGTCGTTACAAAACATCCGCATCAACGTACCCAGTACGTTTACGGTGGGTATCAGCACCGATCCGACGATTATGCACAATGCTGCTGAACGTCTGCTGCGGCTGATGCCCAAACAAATTGAACAGATGGCCCAGGAGATCATCTTCGGCCAGTTGCGTCTGACGGTGGCATCGCTGACGATCGAACAGATTAACCAGGACCGCGAGCGGTTTCTGGATGCCATCCGCAAAAATGTCGAGCCGGAACTGAACAAAATCGGCCTGTACCTGATCAATGTCAATATCACCGACATTACCGACAGCAGCCTATATATCGAAAGCATCGGGAAGAAGGCTGCCGCCGAGGCCGTTAATACCGCCAAGGTGGATGTGGCCGAACAGGATAAAAACGGGGCTATTGGTGAAGCTCAGGCCGGCAAGGAAAAGGCCATTCGGGTGGCCGAGAACATGGCCGAGGCCAAAAAAGGCCAGAAAAAGGCCGAAGCCGACATGCGTATCTACCTGCGTCAGCAGGAAACACTGGCGTCCATCGGCGAAGTCGAAGCAGACCGGGAAAAGACCATTCGCACTGCCGAAAATGAGGCTGCCGCCGAAAAAGGACAGAAAAAGGCCGAAGCCGACAAACGTATTTTCATTCAGCAGCAGGAAGCAGAAGCTGTCAAGGGTGAAAAGAAAGCTCAGGCCGAGCAGCGAATTTATGTACAGGAACAGGAGGCCCTTGCCGTCGCCGGCGAAAACAAGGCCAAGGCCGACATTGCCGCCGCAGAGGCCTTGCTGGCCATACGGCAGGCTGAAGCTTTACAAAAAGGTGAAGTCGCCAAGCGTCAGGCCGAAGTGGAAATCCAGAAAGCTCAGTACCTGGCCGAACAGCAGCGGTTGAATGCGGTGGAAGTGGTCCGGCAGGAAATCGACAAAAAGAAAATTGAAATTGAGGCTGAAGCCATTGCCGAAAAAATCCGCCGCGAGGCCAAAGGTCAGGCCGATGCGATTCTGGCCAAATACGAAGCCGAGGCCAAGGGTATCCGGCAGGTGCTGGACAGCAAGGCCGCCGGGTATGAATCGCTCATCCGAAGCTGTAATGGCGATGCACGGGCAGCGTCCACCCTGCTGATGATTGAAAAACTGGAAGAAATTGTCGGCAAGCAGGTGGAAGCGATCAAGAATCTCAAGATCGATAAGATTACCGTCTGGGACAGCGGCTCGGATAAAGGCAGCAGTACCTCGCAGTTTTTGTCCAGCATGATCAAGGCAATTCCGCCGCTGCAGGATCTGGCACAGATGGCCGGCGTGCAGTTGCCGGAGTATCTGGGCAAAATGGTGGACAATAAAGACGCCGCTGAGAAAGAACCCACGCCGGCACCTTCAGGCGGTTATGTGAATGTCCAGCACAAAGGACAGGATAAGAAATAATCCATACACGATACAAACAAAAACCGGGAAGGACTAACACTCTTCCCGGTTTTTTTATGCCATCCGCCAGGATTACTCCTGCGGCAGGTCAAGCAGCCACTGCGATGCAAAAATCGCAAAATCCGTCAGATCCACATGACCATCATTATTCAAATCCGCAGAATCGGCCGTCTGCATGAGCGGCACAAAGAGATAATCTTCGGTTTCGCCAATCCAGTATCCATCCTGCGGACCACTGCCGCCATACCCTTCAAGCAACGGTGCCGACAGGGTATCGGTCATTGGCAGCGGCGACATTGCGGGTTTGTCGGACAGGGTAATCCGCATCCATATCGGACATTCAAACGCTGGATAGAACGGATGCCAGCAGATAAACGGTGGGGTTGCGATGCGATGGAAGCCCGGTTTCAAGCCGGTCAGCATCTGATTGCGTACAGCCCATTCATGGGCCAGCAACGTCTTGTCGGCAGCATCATCGGGATTATTGCAGGGGATGATGTCGTCCCAGTCGCCATCGCGGTTCCAGTCGAACCAGACATTGACATACAGTCGATCGATGGGCTGCAGCAGATGAACCAGATAATCAAACCGTGCGGGCCTGCGATGCGGCAATCGCAGCGGGATTCGGACACCGTCATCGGCCTTATCCCAATCTGCTGCATCTTTGGGCGGAATCAGGTTGTTGGTCGGGTCCTGGTCATAACCATAGTCGGCATCGGTTTCTCGGGTGAGAGCCTGCCCCAAATGAGCAATGAGGATCGGATTCCAGTGGATGGGACCATAGGGCGGCAGACCGCGGAAGACTGTCGGGAATCTGGCAGGAACAACGACATCCAGCGGCCCCAGTGAACGATATGCAGTCATATGGACATTGAAATGATTGGTGCTGTCGGGGGCATCACCCAGCTCAGCGGTACGCTGCGGCGGCTCAATGTTTACAAGATAATCTTCGACCTCGCCATTTCGGGCCAGGCCGGCATATTTGAGGCCTCCTTCCAGACTGAAGCGGAAACGGGCATACGTCGGAGTATTGGTCAGAACCGTATGCGGATGCGGGGGAACATGAATCATCAATTCATTGGCTCCCATCGCCAGTTTTTCACTGGCAAATATCTGTTCGGCAAAATCGTCCCAGTCCCCATCGTGATTAAAGTCAATCCAGGCATCAAGGCAGCCATCGACGGAGGCCCACACACGGAGTTTGGCAGGCATGCCGGGTATCAGGGGACTCAGAAATTCAACACCGCCTTCATCATCGGCCCCGTTGATATCATCTCCATCGGCGGCAAGGGTGGGCTGGCCATCCTTTTCAGCATCAATCTGGATACAGTCTGCCGCCCCGCCGCAATCGAGGAGCGGATTGCCCAGAAAGACAGCCGGGTCAATATAATGCCGGGCGCCATCGCGGGCAATTGTGGTCGGGTAACTGTTGCAGCGGACCACAGTGTTATCGTCGCAGCGAAGTTCGGGGGCGTCGCCGAAATCAAAACGCGGCTCAGGGATGATTTTTACCAGATAATCTTCCACTTCACCATCTTCGGCAAGACCGGCATAGCCAAGCACCTTTTCCGGAGCATTTAAAGAAGTAAATCGGAATCGGATATAAGTGGCAAACGGCTCGATTTGTGTGTGGATAGGCGAAACATAAAATTTCAGATAATTGACTCCGGCGGCAAGGGCTTTGGCCTGGAAGATCTGTTCGCCTGCATCTTCCCAGTCGTTGTCGGCATTGAAGTCTGCCCAGCCATACAAGAGGCCGTCGCAGGATGCAATGACTTTAATCTCGGCATTCTGGCCGGGAGTCAGCGGGCCGGCGAAAAAGACACCATCTTCATCATCCAGATCATTCAAATCATCACCGTCGGCTCCCATGGAAGGCTGGCCGTCTTGCTCGCCATCGATATACCGCCCGAGGCGAATCTGCGGATTAATCTTATGGCGAGCACCATTGGTCAGCAGAAGGGTCGGATAGCCGCTGGGGGCAAAATCCCCGTCCGGCGTATCGCCGAAATCCAATTTCGGCTGCGGGGCGGCATCAATCTTCACCAGATAATCTTCCACCTCACCGTCTTGAGCCAGTCCATAATAATTCAAACCGCCGGTGGTACTGAAACGAAACCGTGAATAGGTATTCCGCGGCGAGTAATCACCATCACTGAAGGGAACATGGAAGGTCAGGATATTCAAATCGGTTGTCACTGGGGCACTGGTAAAGATCCGTTCGCCCAGGTCATCCCAGTCGCCGTCGGCATTAAAATCAATCCAGGCATCAATAAAACCATCGACCGATACGCTGATTTCAACTGTTGCCAAGGTGCCGGGAATCAACACCGCCGGCAATTTTACGGCCTGTTCATCATCTATATCGTTGATGTCATCACCATCACACAGCAGGGTCGGCTGGCCATCCGGTTCCGCATCAATCTGGATGACGGTTAACAAGGGCGAGCCCATAAACACACCCGGAACCATCACATGCCGGGCGCCGTCGCGGGCCAGGGTGGTTGGATAGGTATTGCATTTGGCGCCGGGCACATCGCATTTGGTTTCATCGGCATCACCAAAATCCATCGGCCGGGCCGGCGGAATATCACGGCCGTTGATAACAAACGCCATATCCGGCGGCACTGCGGTCGAGTCGGGTATCGGCCTCCAGACCGGAGCGGGGGCAATCGGCCAGGGAGTCCACAGAGGACTCTGGCCATAACGCTGGATTGCGGTTTTCCAGCCGGCCTGGGCCTGAATCGTATTACTCTGGGCATACGGACAAAGCAGGTGCAAGACCAGCCAATAGCGTCTGCCCTGTTCCTGATAAAATGGATTGTCAATCCCGGTGATGTTGACCTGGGAAAACCGGGTGTGGTTATCGGGCAGAAAGAATTCAGATGGATCGGCATTGGCGGGGCAAAGCCAGCCTTGCAAAGAACCTTCCTGATCCAATACGTTGATTTGAGCCTTGCCCAGTTTCCACAATGGCTGGCCCGGTGTGCCGTTGGCGTCCTCATAGATGGCAACATACCAGTCTGTGACCCTGTCGAGGATATTGCCTTTCCATGAAATCCAGAAATGAATGTCGGTAATCGGGCCGGTCCGACTGCATTGAAAATCGTCGGCGATAGCAATCGGATCAAGGCATACATCCCAGCCCTTTGGATTGGGCAACTGGGGATAGTGCATTTTGTGGCCATCGGTTGGAATCCAGTCTCCGAAGGCAAACACCGACAGCATCAACACCATCACAAAAGCAAAAAAAGTCCTTTTGTCCATTTTTAATCCTCCTGAAATGAATGTCACTATTTATCAAGAGAACGGTGAAGTCAATCGATGTTTTGATTTACATGTCTGCAAGAGTTTAAACGAGGTGGTATCTTTTGTAACCAAGATGAGTAATAGCATCATTATACCCTTGTTCAAAAGTCAAAGTCAAGTGCGGCATACAATATCGGAATAAAACCGTCGGGAATTGTTATTGGATGGACAGAAAGACCCTGTTTTTTCGGAATTGAGATTGTATTTTGAGAGGGTCAGGTTACAATTTCGGATAAATGAGGTGAAGTTGAAGGAGTACCCAAAACTCCACATATAAACTTGATTCAGAGAAAGAGGGTAAATCATGATTGTCGTCAACACCGAAACCATTCCGGGCAAACGCATTAAGGAAATCAAAGGGCTTGTGCAGGGCAATACCGTCCGGGCCAAGCACATCGGCAAAGATATCCTGGCCGGTCTGAAAAACATCGTCGGCGGCGAATTGAAAAGCTACACCGAGCTTCTGGTGGAATCCCGTCGAGAATCGATGGCCCGGATGCTGGCTCAGGCTCAGCAGCTCGGCGCCAATGCCGTGGTCAATGTGCGGTTTGCCACCAGTTCCATTACCGCCGGGGCAGCCGAATTGTATGTTTACGGCACGGCCGTCATCGTCGAAGACGAGATACCCGGCCAGGTCATTCAGCAGGCTGTCCAGTCCGCCCCGGTGCAGCAGCACCCGCAAATGTAAAAGGAGGCGTTATGGAATCTTTGTTTCCGATTGTTTTTGCGGCGGTATTAATTCTGGTGTCGCTGGTGGTGGGCCATATCATTGAGGCCCTGCATTTTCGCAGGCTGGCTCAGCAGGAACGCGAGTTTGAGTATATGCTGGTGACCAATCTCAAGACGATTCCACCACAGGCAGCCCATGCCGGGGCGGTGATTGTAGTCGGTGAAGCGGTCATTGCAACCGATTATTTCAAGGTTTTCGCAGCCGGACTTCGCAACCTGTTCGGCGGCGAGATGAAATCGTTTATTACACTGCAGAATCGTGCCCGCCGGCAGGCCACTCTGCGGATGCTGGAAGACGCCAAGCGCTATGGTGCCAGGGCCGTCTGGAACGTCCGTTACGAAACCGCCACCATTCAGGGCCAGGAAAATCAGAAAGCCGGCGGCGTGGAAATCATCGCTTACGGCACTGCGCTGGTATGGTGAAAAACAACGATTATTTTGATGTTCGCAACGAGCCGTGGCTGAAGGATGGGCCGTTCAAGACCGACCCATCCGAGCAAAAGCTACCGCCCACGGCCAGCGGTGATGACGAACTGGCCGACCGGCAGAATTCGGTGGCGTATGAGCCTGCGCTGACCGGAAAACTGGAACAGCCGTATATTGGCGACTGGATACAGGAACAAAGGCAGCGTTGTTCCCTGGCCGGCAATCTTGGGGCTACCCTGCTGGCGGCACTGATTGGAGGTCCATTTGCAGTCGTCGGGGCTTTTATGGCCGGCAGGCAAACTTCGGCAGCCATTTTATACACCGTGCTTTTTGCCCCGATCATTGAAGAACTGCTCAAACAGTCGGGCATGATTTATCTGCTGGAAAAGAAACCATATCGATTGTTTTCGGCCACGCAGTTTCTGTTTGGGGCGACGATCTCCGCACTGATTTTTGCCGGCATTGAGAATCTGATGTATATCCATCTCTACACCGCAGAGAAAGATATGAATAATCCGGCAGACTATGCCCTGTTTCGCTGGACAGTCTGTACCGGGCTGCATGTGGTCTGTTCGCTCATTGCCTCAATCGGACTGATTCGACTATGGAAACGCCAGCAAACTGACGGCCGGGCCATTGACCTGGCTGGGGCGTATCCCTGTTTTGCCACTGCCATGGTGCTTCATAGTCTATATAACCTGACTGTTTCTCTCTTGAATCCCTCGTTTTAACCCATCAACTCACCATTTATATCATTTATTAACAAGCACTTATGTGCTTTTCCAAATAAACGACATGATACGCCTTATTTAGGTGTAATTTTTTTAAAAAATCCTTGCAATCTCACATCGGGTTGTTATAATTTTTGGTTTCTTATTGAGACAATAAAACGGAGATTGAAATTATGAAAAAAGATATTCATCCGACATATCAGGTCGTGAAGGTTCGTTGTGGTTGCGGCAACACCTTTGAGACCCGCAGTACGGCCAAAGAGATTCACGCTGAAATTTGCTCGATGTGCCACCCGTTCTACACTGGCAAGCAGAAATTCGTTGATACCGCCGGCCGTATCGAACGGTTCCAGAAGAAATTCGGACAGAATTACTTCACCAAAAAAACCGACAAGAAGTAGCGACTTATTCCGTACAATTCTTGCGCTGTCGAACGTAATTTACAGATTACGGAAGGCAGCGCAATTTTTTTGTCTTCCCCCCAACCCCTAAAATCCAAATACGAGTAAAATGCTATGGATCCAATCAATCAGGCTATACTGGGTAAACTCGAGGAACTTGACAAACGTTATGTCGAGATTGAAAATCAAATCACCCAGCCGGATGTGGTCTCCAATGCTCAGAAGCTGATTCCGCTGACCAAAGAACAAGGCAAGCTGCGTCCTCTGGTGGACAAGTACCGGCAGCTTCGGGACTTATTGCGACAGGCCGAGGATTCGCGGGCGATGTCGGAAGATCGCAGCACCGACCCGGAACTGCGGGATTTGGCCAGGGAAGAAGTCAAGCAGTTAACAGAAAAAGCAGACCAACTGCTGGAAGAAATCAAGGACAGACTGGTGATGGCCGACGACGACGCGATCGATTCGGTCATCTTTGAGATCCGAGCGGGTACCGGCGGCGAGGAGGCCGCGTTATTTGCCCGCGACCTGCACAATATGTATACCCGATACGCCGACAAAATGGGCTGGAAGGTCGAAACCATGGACTTCTCCACCACGGACAAAGGCGGCTTTCGTGAAATTATTATGACCATCAGCGGACCGGGCGTTTGGGCGCATTTGGGATATGAAGGCGGCGGCCATCGCGTCCAGCGTGTGCCGGAAACAGAATCTCAGGGACGCGTACACACGTCAGCAGCTACCGTGGCCGTCTTGCCCGAACCCGAAGAGGTGGACGTGGACATCAAGCCGGACGATGTCATCGAAAATGTCAGTTGTGCCGGCGGGCCGGGCGGACAGAACGTCAATAAAGTCGCCACTGCCATCCGGCTGGAGCATATCCCGACCGGAATCGTCGTCAGCATGCGTGATGAACGCAGTCAGCACAAAAACCGGGCCAAGGCCTGGCGTATCCTTCGCGGCCGCGTTTTCGAATTCTATCAGAAAAAGGCCCAGGCCGACCGTTCGCAACAGCGCAAAACGATGATTGGCTCCGGCGACCGTTCCGAACGCATTCGCACCTATAATTTCCCGCAAAATCGGCTGACGGACCACCGCATTAATTTGTCGCTATACAGTCTCGATAAGATCATGATGGGTGAAATTGATGAGCTGATTGCCGCCTTGAAGGACTACGACAAGCAGCAGCGTCTGGAAAACTTCACATTGTAAAATCGGACATCCAAAACCCAGAAACAACTTTCTTTTATGATTATTCTGGTTACAGGTGTAGTAGGAATTGACAAGAAGCGGTATCTGGCCGATGTCTGCGAACTGGCCCGAAGCCGCGGCAGGGATATCCTGCTGTGCAATGTCGGCGATATGATGTATGCCGAGGCGCCGGATATCGCACCGGGGCGGATTCTGGATATCTCGCTGCAGCGGCTGCATTCGCTTCGACGCAGCGTGTTTAAGGATATTATCACCAAAGCTGGGGACCACGAGCATATTATCGTCAATACCCACGCGACGTTCCGCTGGCGGCACGGCCTGTTTCCGGCGTTTGATTTTTATCAGATTCGCCAGCTCAATCCGGATTTATATATCTGCATGATTGACAGCATCGAGCCGTTGCATGTACGACTAACCGCTGAGCATCATATCCGCCATTCGCTCAAGGATCTGATGGTCTGGCGCGAGGAGGAAATCCTGGCCACCGAGATGATGCAGAAAGGCACCAATGAGAATGCCCCCTGTTATTGTCTGGCCCGCGGCCCTGAACAGGGCACCATTGAGACCTTTTATCGACTGGCCTTTGAACCGTGGCGAAAAAAAGTCTATCTGAGCTTTCCAATGACGCACGTTGCCGGACTGCAGCAAACCCTGTCCGAGATTAATCGCTTTCGTGCGGCCATGAAGGAACAATTCATTTGTTTTGATCCCGGCGACCTCGAAGAGGCATATCTGCCGTATTATGCCGAGCAGGCGGCCAAAGAAGGACGCAAAGGGATTGAAATGGAAGTGCTGGGAAAACAAATTTGCCTGGAAGTTCAGGAAATCCGTCAGATTCACCGTGACATCAACAGCCAGATTTACGCCCGTGATTTTGCCCTGATTGACCAGGCCGACCGGATTGTCAGCTTTATTCCTGCCCTGCCGGATGGCCGGGCCGCAATTTCCAGCGGCGTGGAACGGGAACTCCAGCACGCCCACGAAGCCGCTAAAGATGTGTATGTCATCTGGACAGCCCCATCGGAGCCGAGCGTCTTTGTCACACAGACAGCCACACGGGTCTTCAAAACCGCCGACGAGGCAATAGAATACTTCTCTGGGGAAAATCGCAGCGCCGAAAAACTGCTGTTTTAAGGGAATCATTCGATGATACAGAAACCCGCAACAAAAGCCCAGCTGGCTAAATGCATTGACCATACCCTGCTGAATCCCACAGCCACGGAGCAGCACATACGCCAGCTTTGTGCCGAAGCCATCCAATACGGCTTTTACAGTGTCTGCGTGATGCCGCGGTGGGTGGAGGTGTGTGCCGATATACTGCATGAAACAGGCATAAAAGTCTGTACTGTGACCGGATTTCCGATAGGAGCGGATTATTCGCGAGTCAAGGCGTTCCAGGCCGACCTGGCCATTGCAGCCGGAGCAGATGAAATCGATATGGTTGCAGACTTAGCGGCCATCATTGCAGGAGATGAAAACTATCTATTGAATGATATCCGGACTGTTCTGCGTCCGTGTCAGTCTGTCCGGCCGTTTGTTACACTCAAAGTGATCATTGAATCGGCAGCGCTCACAACCGACCAGATTATATTTGCTTGTAAGGTCGCCCAGACCGCCGGCGCAGATTATGTCAAAACCAGCACCGGCCTGCACCCAGCCGGCGGAGCAACCGTCGAACATGTACAACTCATGGCTCAGTCCGCCCCAAAATGCAAAATCAAGGCCGCCGGCGGCATTCGAACCGCCGCCGATGCCTTGGCGATGATCGAAGCCGGGGCTTCCCGTATCGGAGCCAGCAAATCCATTGACATCATTCAGGGCTTTGAGCCAACACCATCGCAGACATGATCCCTGCTGTGTCCGAGCCGATTCTATGTCGTGTTCATATCCGGCCGGTGCCGGGGGATATCGCCCTGCTGTCGCTGGGGCGAATCATATCTCGGCAAGTCCAGCCCGCCATCCTTGGCGGCAATCTATCGGTCGAAAACTTCAGTTTGTTTTGTGCCTGTCCCGTGGATTGCTTTGAATTTCGTGACGGTTCGCATCCCCTGGAACAACTGCAAACAACCCTCGCAAAATATCAACTTGAAAGCAATATCTCGTTATCGGAGTCCATTCCTCTGCCGGGCTGGATTGGATATTATTCCTACGACCTTGGACGTTATCTGGAATCTCTGCCCAGCCATGCCAAAGATGATCTTCGGATGCCAATCATTCATCTGGCCTTTTATGATGCGATCATTGTTTATAACCACAATACCGGACAGGCCCACCTCGCAGCGCTGGAATATACAGGACAGAAAGAATCCGTCCAGCAGAAATTCGCCCGACTGGAACACTGGATTGCCCAATCACAGGAACTGATACTTGAGCTGCCGCCCCGGCTGCCGCGGACCAGCAAACCCGAACTGGCATTTCAAACCAATATGAGCCGGGCCGATTATATACGGTCGCTCGAGCGGATAGGCCGGCATATCCTGGACGGTGATGTGTATCAAATTAATTTTTCGCAGCGGTTTGAATGTCCTTTTCAGGCCGACCCGGCAACGCTTTTTCTGTGGCAGAATACCTACAATCCCAGTCCTTACGCCGCTTACCTGGCATCCAACAAGTGGGCTATTGTGAGTGCCTCACCGGAGCTGTTTTTGCGCATTCGCGGACAGGATATCCTGACTCGCCCCATCAAGGGTACCCGACCACGTCACATGTGCGAATGCGGACCGGATGCTGTCGAATTCAATCGCAGACACTACGAGGCACTGCTGCACAGCGAAAAAGACAAGGCTGAACTGATGATGATTACCGACCTTCAGCGTAATGACCTGGCCCGCATCTGCATCCCCGGCACGCGCCACGTCCGACATCCGCGCAAGATTGAAGCCTATCCCACAGTCTTCCACGCGTATTCGGAAGTCGCAGGCACGCTGCCGCGGACAAATGACCCGGCACTTTTCTGTGATATCTTGCGGGCCATGTTTCCTGGCGGCTCCATCACCGGCGCCCCAAAAATCCGTGCCATGCAGCTTATCGAAGAACTTGAGCCCACCCGTCGCGGTGTCTATACCGGCTGCATCGGACATCTCGGCATTAATTTCGACGCGACTCTGAATATTGCCATTCGTACCATGGTCGTTCAGGACGGCCGGGTTTATGCCCAGGCCGGCGGCGGCATCGTCGCCGACTCCGACCCGCAGGCCGAATGGGATGAAACGCTGGTCAAGGCCGGGGCTTTGCTCGACTGTATCCGGGCCGTCAGCCACAACGGACCCTGTTAACATAACGTCACCTTTTTGCTGGTTTTTTGTCGTCATTTGAGTATATTTATTCCATTCAGCTCTAAGGATTAGGATATGAATCAGATATTTCTCAATGGAACCATCGTGCCGGCTGAACGAGCCGGAATTGCTACCACCGACAGTTCGTTTTTGTTCGGTATGGGATTGTTCGAGACCATGCGGGCAGTCAACGGCAAAGTCTTCCGTCTCGACGACCACATCAACCGGATGCTGGCCAGTGCCGCGGCCCTGTCGATTCCGTTCGGGTATTCAGCGGACTACATTCAGGAAGCCACTTCGCGGCTTTTGGAGGCCAACGAACTCACAGACGCCCGGATGCGGATGACACTGTCCAGCGGGCCGGTGTCCGATACGGAGAACATCAAAGGAACGCTGCTGATTACAGCGGCTCCCTTTACCCCTTATCCAAAAGCATATTACGAAAAAGGGGTTCGCGTCATCCTGACGGACTTTCGCCAAAATCCCAAAGACCCCACCTGCGGCCATAAAACAACCTGCTATGCCCCACGGCTGATGGCACTAAAACAAGCCCACGAAAAACTGGCCACCGAGGCTGTATGGTTTACCACTGAAAACAAGCTGGCCGAAGGCTCCATTAGTAACATCTTCCTCGTGCGGGACAAGACCCTGCTGACCCCGCGTGTGGAAACACCCGTCCTGCCCGGCATCGCCCGCAGGACCGTGCTGGAACTGGCGGACAAGCTCAAGATTAAAACTCAAGAGCGGGATTTGAGCATCCACGACCTGCTGGCCGCCGAAGAGGTCTTTTTGACCAATGTCATCATGACCGTGCTGCCGGTGACCGCCGTCGAATCGCACACCGTCGCCGAAGGCAAAGTCGGCCCCATCACCCGACAACTCACCCAAGCGTATGAAGACTTGTTAAAATAAGGAGCGTAAGCTATGGATATTTTCTGGAACATGAACCAGCGATGGCTTACCATGAAAGCAGAGAAAGCTGCTGAGGATGCAAAGGTCAAAGCGAATGATGCCACTCTTCATTTGATTCGATTGGAAGAAAAGGTCGATCATCTGGCCTTGAAGTGCCAGGCATTGTGGGAATTGGTCAAAGAGCAAACGCAACTGACGGACATGCAGATTGCTGAACGCATCAGCGAAATCGACATGCGGGATGGTGTGGCGGACGGGAAAATCACCCAGGGACGCCGCCAATGCAGCGACTGCGGACGGGCCGTGGGCCCCGGTTACACGCAGTGCCTGTTCTGTGGCGCCCCCATGAACGGCACGGAAATATTTGAGCCGTAATCGTATCAGCCGCCAAATAGAATCAAAATATCGTTTTCAGCCCCGTCGGGGTGATATAAAAATCAGGACAAAACTTATGAAACTTCAACACATTATCGATGCCGTCGAAACCATCGCTCCGCGGAAGCTGGCGCAAAGCTGGGACAATGTCGGCTTTCTGGTCGGCGATGCAAAACGCAACATCAAAAAGATCTTAGTCACCATCGACACCACCCAGGCGGTGGCTGATGAGGCAATCCGCTTCGGGGCGGATTTGATCCTGGCCTATCACCCGGTCATTTGGGACGGCCTCAAACGCATCACCGCCGACGGCGCCACCGCCCCCATCTATCAGCTCATCCGCAATAATATCGGCGTCTATTCTATCCATACTTCGCTGGATACCGCAGCCGGTGGAGTCAACGACGCCCTGGCCGAGATACTGAGCCTGACCGACACCCGGCCGCTGGGCGATTTTGTGGACGACCCGGCCGGGCCGCAATACAAAGTCATCACCTTCGTCCCCGCCGACAGCGTCAACAAAGTCGCCGACGCCATGTTTGCCGCCGGGGCGGGTGCCATCGGCAACTACTCCCACTGCGGCTTTATGACCAACGGTATCGGGACATTCCAGCCCCTGAAAGGGGCCAATCCGGCCATTGGTAAAATAGGCAACATCGAACGCGTCGCCGAAGTCCGCCTCGAATCCGTCGTCCCGGCCGGCAAGGTCCGCCAGGTCATCGCCGCCCTGCGAAAAAGCCATTCTTACGAGACCCCGGCCTTTGATGTCTTCCGCCATTACGATGTCGAGGGCAAGCTGGGGCTGGGCCGGATTGGTAAGCTGGGTAAACCTATGACCATTGAACAAATACTCCGCCGGGTCAAGACCATCACCGGCGCCAAAGCCGCAGGCATCATCGGCCCGCAAAAAAGACTCGTCAAGACCGCCGCGGTCTGTGCCGGGTCGTGCAGCAAGCTGGTTTTTGATGTTATTAACGCGGATTGCGACCTGTACCTGACCGGCGAACTGAAACATCACCAGGCCCTGGCGGCCTCTGAGGCTGGCTTGACCTGTATCTGCTTGTCGCACAGCGTGTCCGAGCGTTTTGCTCTGAAAAAATTGGTAAAGCAATTGCAAAAACAGCTCGTAGGCGTCACAATACGCCAAAGTACCAAAGACGCCGACCCATTTGTATGGAAAAAGATATGACGGAACAAAAGCAACCTACGCAGCAGCAAGAAGATATAACAAAACAGCAGCCTTGCAATCCGCAAGAACAGGATATAACAAATCCAAATATAGAATTGACCCCAGATATTGCCGAAACAGATTTAACCAAACAAAGCCAATTTTCGGAAGCAGAATCCGCAGAGCAAGTGCAGATTCAGGACTTAGAAACACCGGAAACGACCCCATCCGCTGCCAAGCAGGAAGAAGCCTCCGCCAGCCAGCCGGATATTACCGCCCCGGCCATGGAAACCGCCCCCGAAGCGGCTGGCTCCGAGGAGGAAGCCGCAGAAGACGAGCCGGACGATGAGCCGGAGCTGATTGAGGGGGAATTTGATACGACGCTGGAGTCGGTGGTGGAGGCGATTCTGTTTGCCAGCGATGAGCCGGTCAGCGTACAAAAGCTGGTGGAAATTGCCGAGGCCGGCTCGGTCAAGACCATCCGCAAGGCTGTCAAGGCACTGAACAAGAAGTATCGGCTGGGTCGGTTTTCGTTCCGGATTGAGGAACTGGCCGGGGGTTATCAGATGATGACGCTGTCGTGCTTTAATCCATGGCTTAGTAAGCTGATTAAGGTGCGGTCGGATAACAAGCTGTCGCCGGCCCAGTTGGAGACGCTGGCGATTGTCGCCTATAAGCAGCCGATCATCCGGGCGGATATCGAGGCTATCCGCGGCGTGGCTACCGGTGAAGTCCTCCGCAACCTGATGTATAAAGGGCTGGTCAAAATCGTCGGGCGGGCGGAAATCCTCGGGCGGCCGATGCAGTATGGCACCACCAAAAAATTCCTCGACATCTTCGGCCTGGCCAGCCTCAAAGACCTGCCCAAGATCGAAGAACTGAAAAATCCGGAGAAAGGATGAACCAGCAATCAGAAGTCAGCAATCATCAATTAGAGGATAGCAGACTTCTGCATCATCATCTTCTTTCCTGGTTTTCACGCCATGCACGGGATTTGCCGTTTCGTCGGACGAAGGACCCGTATTGCATCTGGCTGAGCGAAATTATGCTTCAGCAAACCCAGGTCAAGACGGTCATTCCCTATTACGAGCGGTTTCTCAAAAAGCTGCCGACGGTGCAGGCACTGGCGGAGGCAAAACTGGATACCGTTTTGAAACTCTGGCAGGGGCTGGGTTACTACACCCGCGCCAAGTCGCTGCATAAGGCAGCCCAGGTGATTGTCGAACAATACAACGGCCAATTCCCGCAGGAGTATGAAGCCATCCTCGCCCTGCCCGGCATCGGCCGATATACCGCCGGGGCGATTGGCAGTATTGCCTTTGGCCTGCGAAAAGCCGTGCTGGATGGCAACGTCATTCGTGTCTTGTGCCGGCTGTATGCGATTCAAGACAATCCCGCCGACGCAAAGACCCGCGACCGCCTATGGCAGATCGCCGAAGAACTTCTGCCCAAAGACCACTGTGGCGACTGGAATCAGGCCCTGATGGAACTGGGGTCGGAAATCTGCACGCCGAAAAATCCGCAATGCCTGATCTGTCCGGTACAGGAATTCTGCCAGGCCCGAAAGCAGAATCTGCAGGATGTCCTGCCGCTGCGAAAGAAAGAAAAAAAGACACCGCATTATACCGTCGTCGTCGCCCTGATTACTAATGACGCAGGAAAAATCCTGATCGATAAACGCAAGCCCGAAGGCTTTCTCGGCGGGCTGTGGGAATTACCCGGCGGCAAGAAAAAACAAGGCGAGACCTTCACCGCCGCCGCCGAACGGGAAGTCCTCGAAGAAACCGGCCTGACCGTCAAGGCAGGCAAAAAACTCTGCGTGGTCAAACATGCCTATTCGCATTTTTCGGTGACACTACACACCTATGCCTGCGAGCCTGTTGGCGGAAAAGCTCGGGCTATTACCTGTGATGCCGTCAAGTGGGTCAGCCCGAAAGAGTTGGACAAATACGCCTTCCCCGCCGGCACATTGAAAATCTTTAGCGCATTAAAAAAGGCAGGTCACAGCCTGCCTTGATTGTCAGTCGAATCGATTTACCAACATTTAAATGCCATACACCGGCTTGAGCTGTTCCTCGGTCGGCATTGTCTGGTAGCGTTCGCCCTTGGGGCCGGTATAAGAACCATCCGCATTGCGGGTCAGCCGCACGGGTGTCTGCGAACCATTGGGATTAGTCAGCCAGATCGTCACGGTATTCTGATCAGAAGCCGCTGATGCAGCAGGAGCCTTCTTGGCCTCCTCGGCCTTTTTCGCATCAGAGCTATCCATGACGCCACCGATGATTCCGCCAGCCAATGCCCCAACACCCGCGCCAATGAGG
The DNA here is from genome assembly GCF_050689095.1 of Anaeroglomus insulsum. NCBI lineage: Bacteria > Pseudomonadati > Planctomycetota > Phycisphaerae > Sedimentisphaerales > Anaerohalosphaeraceae > Anaeroglomus > Anaeroglomus insulsum. Next base: position 24,702 of record NZ_JBOGCL010000006.1, on the reverse strand, counting down.
GTCGCTTCGGTATTGCCGCCGGCCACCTGGCCGATAGCCGCACCCGCACCGGCACCAATCAGCGTTCCAGACTGCCATTTCTTTTCACAACCACTTACCAGCACAGACGATAAGACAAGGCTTAAAACCAGTACATACATTACGCTATTTTTCAACATCATAACTCTCCAGAATTGTTTTTGTTCCCACTATTAAGACGATTATCCCCTTTCTTTTGTTACTGTCAAGAGCAATCGCACCGTTTCTGCCTTGTCAGAAGCCTCCGAACCACTTATACTTACCGTTACTGGACAGGATTGAAAATTCAAATTGGAGACAATCAATGAAACCCACTTTGGTAATCCATGGAGCAGGCGGACGCATGGGCCGTCGCATATTAGCATTGGCAGTTGAAGAGCAGGTTTTTCAGATCACTGGGGCCGTTGACCACCCCTCCCATCCGGAATTAGGCAAAGATGCCGGCGTTCTGGCTGGCGTGTCGCCGATTGGCGTTAATCTGGATAAATCTTTCCCACAAAAAGCTTCCGTCGTGATCGACTTTTCCCTGCCCCAGGCAGCCCCAGAAACCATAAGCTGGGCAGAGAAATCCGGTACCGCCTTAATTATGGGTACGACAGGTCTGGATAATACCCATATGGATCTGCTCAAAAAGGCCGCCCAGAAGATTGCTATTGTGCAGGCAACGAATATGAGCCTCGGAATGAACCTGCTGTTCAGCATTGTCGGCAAAGTCGCGGAGACGCTGGGGGCCAATTACGATATCGAAATTACCGAAGCCCATCACCGGTTTAAGAAAGATGCCCCAAGCGGCTCGGCCCTGTCGCTGGCCAAAAGCATCTGCCAGGCCACCGGCCGGGACTTCCCCGGCTGCTTAGTCCATGGCCGCGAAGGCAAAGAAGCCTTGCGTCAGGGCGGCACCATCGGCATGCACGCCATCCGTGCAGGCGACATCGTCGGCCAGCATTCGGTCATCTACAGCACCATTGGTGAAACAATTACCATCTCACATAACGCCCACAGTCGGGATACCTTTGTCGGCGGTGCACTGCGGGCAGCCAGCTGGATACTGACTCAGAAACCCGGCCTGTACACCATGCAGCATGTGCTGGGACTGGCCTGAGACCTGCGGCAATCTGAAAAAAATGCCGATACCTTTTTATACAGACAGGACCTAACTATACAATAAGGAAAAACAGGATATGGATATCTTTGAAATTGACGGGCCGGTTCGGCTGTCCGGCACGATTGACGTGGCCGGGTCCAAGAACGCCACGCTGCCGATTATGGCCGGGGCGCTTCTGGCTGCAGGCAAGACGGTCATCGAAAACGCCCCCAATCTGGCCGATATCGCCAGCTTTCAAACCATCATGCACAGCCTGGGCGTACCCACCAGCCGGGACGAAAAAGGCGGCCTGGTCATCGATGCGACTACCATCGAGCGGCCAGTCGGCGAATATGACCTCGTCCGCAAGATGCGAGCCAGCATCTGTATTCTCGGGCCCCTGCTGACCCGGTGTGGCCAGGTGAAAGTCTCCATGCCCGGCGGCTGCGCCATCGGCGACAGGCCAGTGGATATCCATCTACGAGGCCTTAAGGAACTGGGGGCTCAGATTCACCTTGAAAACGGTTATATCGTCGCGTCCGCCCCGCCCGGCGGCCTCCGCGGCAAACAAATCTTTCTGGGCGGTCCGTTCGGCTCGACTGTGCTGGGCACCGACAATGTGATGATGGCTGCCTGTTTAGCCAAGGGCACCACCGTCATTGAGTCGGCGGCCTGTGAACCGGAAGTCAGCGATTTGGCGAACTTTCTCAACCAGATGGGTGCCAAAATCACCGGCATCGGCTCGCCGCGTCTGACGATCGAAGGCGTTAAAGAACTCCGGCCGATTCGTTACAAAGTCATCGGCGACCGCATTGAAGCAGGCACCTTTATGGTTGCAGCAGGCATCACCGGCGGCAATCTCCATATCCGTAACTGCAATATCAACGATATGGTCGCTGTGGCGGATCGGTTGAACAATATGGGTGTGGATATCGAACCCGCTGTCGATGGCTGTGTCGTCAGCCGCGAAGGTCCGATTCTCCCAGCGGACATCACGACCCAGCCGTATCCCGGCTTCCCCACCGACCTGCAGGCCCAGTTCATGGCGATGCTGGCCCTGGCCCGCGGCAACAGCGTCGTCACGGAAAAAATCTATCCCGACCGCTTCCTGCATGTGGCGGAACTCAATCGCATGGGAGCCAATCTCCGCAAGGAAGGTCCCAGCGTTTTTATCCCCGGTGTGGATCGCCTGATTGCCGCTCCCGTGATGGCCTCCGACCTGCGTGCCTCAGCAGCACTGGTGCTGGCAGGGATGGCAGCCTATGGCACCACCATCATCAACCGCGTCTATCATATCGACCGCGGCTATGAGAAAATTGAAGAAAAACTTAACCTGGTGGGAGCCCGCATCCGCCGTAAAAACACCGCATCAAAGGCCGACTAAGCCAAAAACCAGCAACATCTTATCGTAATCCTTCACGCAGCCCTGCACCTTGGTGCAGGGCTGCCTTCATAATCCAGCGTTTGTTTTCTCCCCTTCGTCAAGACGGTTTTTTGTTGTTTTTCAGACTGGAAATCCGGGGATGCTCTGTCGTATAATGTCTGCGGTTTTTCAGGGAGAGATGACAATGAATTTTTTCGATGTAGTCAAGAAACGGCATTGCTATCGTGCCGCATTCAAGGATGTTCCGGTCGCACGGGAAGACCTGTGTAAAATCGTTCAGGCCGGACTGGACGCCCCCTCCGGCAAAAATGCTCAGACAACCGAATTTGTAATTGTCGATGAGCCAACGCTGGTTCGGCAGATCGCCAAACTGCACCCAGCCAACAAGGCCATGCAGCAGGCACAGGCCTTTATCGCCTGCGTACTGGACAAAAACCCCGAAGCAGTCTATGAAGGGTTTGCCTTTCAGGTCGAAGATTGTGCCGCGGCGGTTGAAAATATGCTGCTGGCGATTACAGCACTGGGTTATGCAAGCGTCTGGATTGATGGCTGGCTTCGGCTGGAAGGACGGGCCCAGACAATCGGACAAATGCTGGGGCTGCCCGCGACCAAATATATCCGCATCCTTCTGCCGATTGGAATTCCCGCTGAAGAGTATCAGTCCCCGGCCAAAAAACCGTTTGATCAGCGGGCATGGTTTAACCGCTATGGGAAAGCCTGAGTCGGGCCTATGGCAACCAGACTGCCTGAAGGTCAGCCGCCGCGATGCCCAATATGCGGCTCATGTAATGTGGCATGGATTGTATACAGTCCCGTCGAGATGAATGACGAGCTGGCAATGATGATTCAGACTAAAAAAATCGTTCTGCGTCAGGCAGAACAGGCCCCCACAAACAAGACATACTACTGCCACCACTGCGGTTACACCTGGTAGCCGCAGCGATGGGCAGCTTATTTCAATGCGTTACGAGAAGCTCTTGCGAATATTGACCCTGCGGCCGGCCCGACGTTTGCGGGAATGAATCGCGCGGCCCTTTTTGGTGCTCTGGCGAACCAGAAAACCCTGTCTGCGGGCTCGTTTACGAAGACTTTTGCTATGATTTTCCACGGTTAATTCTCCTGACACTAAACAAGTCGAGTCGATAAACTACTCAAAATATCCCGAATCCATTAAAAACAGAGGGGAAATTATAGCGATAACCTGACGATTTTCAACCAAAAACTGAAATTTTGGAAAAATACACACGCAATAAACGATTAAATATATCTATTACTGCTCCAGTACCCGCATCCGGTACAGCTTGGTCTCCAGCGATTTCTGATAGCCGGTCCAGTTGCCTTCGGAGTTGTCGTTTTCAATCAGGGAGGCAGTCTGGTTCATTTTGGCATCGAGATTGTCGATATAGTTGACCATAAATGCCTCGGGCGTGGCCGGTAGTTTTGGCGAGCCGAATTCGTAGGAGCCGTGATGGCTGACTATAATATGCAGGAGGTTATCCAAGACAGGCCCGTTGACAGGCTTGCCAGCAGCGGCCAGCTTATCCGCGGCCTGGGCCACCATCTGGGTGCCGAGGATAATATGGCCCAGCAGTTGGCCTGTATCAGTGTAGGAAATAGCTGCTTTGTAAGACAATTCTTTGGTTTTGGCGATATCATGCAGGAAAATGGCTGCACGGACGAGGTCTTTCTGAATTTTGGGATACAACGGATAAATTGCCTCGCCCACTTCCAGCATATTAAGAGTGTGTTCCAACAGGCCGCCGAGGAAATTGTGATGCATCTGCATCGCCGCGGGTGCATTGCAGAACAAAATCATCAGATCCTTATCATATAAAAAAGCCTCGACGATAGCCTTGATCTGCGGATGGGTAATCTTGCCAAGAATTTCCTTGAGGCGATTGTACATCGTCGGCACATCTTTTTCCGTCCGGGCCATGTAATCAGCCAGATTGACCTTGTCCTGGCCAACCACCAGTATATCATTGACTACAATCTGGAGGGCATTTTGATAGAGTTCGCTTTTGCCGCGAATCTGGACGAAACCCTCCGAGGGAATCTGCTGATAGAGGGATTCGGTTGCCTGCCACATCCGGCAGTTGACCTTGCCGGTTTTGTCGGACAGATACATCGCAATGTATAAATCGCCCTTGGTCGTAGGGCGAAGGACCGGCTGGGTGACCAGGTAAATATCATTGATGTTCGTGCCGGGTTTTATGTCTTTAATGAATAAATGCGCCATGGGCTCTCCATATCAATATAGTAATTCGACGCAAATTATAGCCCAAAATCCAACCGGCGAAAAGCTCAAAACGCAATTCCTTGAGGGATAAGAAATTAAGAAAAAAAGCGAAATCTTTCTTCAATATAATCTAAAAATATATAATATATGGTTTAATAATATTAATATTTACATTGATTTTATAAACTTTTAGTATTATATTTTGATCATAGATATGTAATGAATGGCATTTCACTCGATATAAACTTTTTCTATTTGGAGCCAAGGCGATGAGTCGCTTGCCTGTATATTGTCCGGCCTGTCGGGAACAGTTGAATGTCAACAAGCTGACCTGCGGGAAGTGCCAGACGCAGGTGGAGGGCCTTTATGACCTGCCCCTGCTGTTGCGGCTGGAGCCGGAGGAACAAAGATTCATACTGGATTTCCTCAAATGCAGCGGCTCGCTGAAGGAAATGGCCGCCCTGATGAAGCTTAGCTACCCCACCGTCCGCAACCGCCTCGACGACATCATCGGGAAAATCAAACAGCTCGAACAATCCATGATAACGGAAACCAAGGAGCCGAATTCATGAATACTGAAGCCTTGTCTGGAAGAACAAATCGTCTGGCTGTATGGCTGCTTAATCCATTTACCTATATCGCCGGCTGGCAGGCACTGATGCTGGGGATTATTCTTCTTATAGCAGCCGCTCTGCTGGGGTCGGTGGGCAATGTCCATTTCGATGGCGTGCTGGATATGCACATAGGGGCGAAGGCACCGCTGTGGTTGTATATTGCTGAAGGATTCATCAACTGGCTGAGTCTGGCAATTGTTTTATGCATTGCCGGCCTGATAGTGCGTGGAACGGCATTTCGGATCATCGATGTGTTGGGGACGCAGGCGCTGGCCCGCTGGCCTATGCTGCCGGCTGCGGCGGCGGGAATCCTGCCGGCCAATCAGCGAGTCACGGAAGAATTGATGAAAATCGTGCAAAATCCCAATCAGCCCCCGGTTCTGGCCCTGGAACCGCTGGATGTGATCGTCTTTGCCCTGGCGATGATTCTCATTCTGATCACCATCGTCTGGATGATTGTCCTGATGTATCGGGCGTATGCGGTGTCCTGTAATCTCAAAGGAGCCAAAGCCATCGCGTCATTTATCGTCTGCCTGCTGGTTGCGGAGGCCATCTCGAAGGCCGCCTTGTGGCTGCTTGTGAAAGAGTTACACCAATAGGATCCCTGTTATGGAGTTATACAAACATACACAAAAAGGCAATCCCTTTTTTTATTGGGGAATTCCAGCGATTACCCTCAGTGCATTTCTCTTCGCTGCAACAGTCATCAAGGCAACTGCGGGGGATAAGCCCATCTGGACCTGGAGCGTTTTGGGGAATCTGGCTCCGGGGTTTCTGATTGCTATGCCGACGACAATCTGGGCCGGATTGTTCCTGAGCCGACTAACAGTCACAATCGACAAGGAATGGATTCGCATACGGTTTGGTTTCGGTATGTGGCGGAAAAAATTCTCCCTCAACCAGATCCAGTCCGCTACAGCCGTCCGCAACGCATGGCTGATGGGCTGGGGGATACACTGGGTCGGCAACGGCTGGCTGTACAATATCGCAGGCTTTGATTCGGTGGAATTGACCTTCAAAAATGGCAAAAAAGCCCGCATCGGCACCGATGAACCGGAAAAACTGGCCGCAGCCATACAAAATGCCCTGCACTCCGATGAAAAATTTTACAGCAACGCCCGATAATCTCGCGTTTGCGCATCCGACAAGTTGGAACCGGCATGTATTTTCTATAAAAACTTAAAATATGCTTAATATTTAATTCGTATTTTGTTATAATCCAGCTTAATCAGTTGGGGATAACAATGAATACGAAACCAAATACACCATTCATTCTGATAGCCGTCCTTTGTGACGGTCGGGGTCCGCCGGAGGGCTAAAAAAGACCGTAGTTTACCAGTATTAGGCCTCCATACCTTCTTTTCGTCAAATCAGCTATATCATAGCTACACACCTGACTATACAGACCATTATTATCTTTTATCTGGATAATTCCGCGGTTTCTGTATTTTCATCTTGAAAAAAGCCTTCCGATTGACTACAATTCGACGTTTCTGTCGGGCAATCCCTGCGCAGATGCCGCCTCTGGAGGCGGCAGAGAAGACTTGAAACGATGTATGTGATTTGAAATGTTTGACGCTTTAACACAAAAATTCAGTTCGGTATTCCGATCCCTATCGGGACGCGGACGCATTACGGAGTCCAATGTCGCCGATGCGATGCGCGAGGTCCGCAAGGCACTGCTGGAGGCCGATGTCAATTATCACATTGTCAAACAGTTCTGCAAAGATGTCCAGGAAGCCGCTTTAGGGGCTGAGGTGATTAAGAGTCTCCGGCCGGACCAGGTCATGATCAAAATCGTCTATGACGAACTGGTTAAGCTGATGGGTCCCGTGGACACACGCATTTACTTTGTTACACCAGGGCCAACCGTGATCCTGATGGCCGGTCTTCAGGGCTGCGGCAAAACCACCACCAGCGGCAAACTGGCCAAATATCTGGTAGCCAAAGGCAAAAAGCCCCTGTTGGTTGCCGATGATCTTCAGCGTCCTGCTGCCATCGATCAGCTCTGCACGCTCGGCGAACAGCTTGGCGTGGAAGTGTATACCGAACGCGATACCAAGGACGCTGTCCGCGTAGCCAGAAACGGCATTCAACACGCCAAAACCAAAGGCTGCGATGTCGTCATCCTTGATACCGCGGGCCGGCTGCATATTGACCCGGAAATGATGGGGCAGATCAAAGACGTCGCGGCAGCAGTCAACCCGCACCAGATTTATCTGGTATGCGATGCGATGACCGGCCAGGACGCAGTCAATTCTGCCAAGGCCTTTAATGAAGCCCTTGAACTGGATGGTGTCATCCTGACCAAACTCGATGGTGATGCCCGCGGTGGTGCGGCGTTGTCCGTCAAGGCCGTCACCGGCAAGCCGATCAAATTCATCGGCGTCGGTGAAAAGATGGAAAAGCTCGAGGAATTCCACCCCGACCGCATGGCCAGCCGGATTCTCGGCATGGGTGATGTCGTCTCGCTGGTGGAAAAGGCCCAGGAGCAGTTCGACGCCGCCGAAGCCCAGAAGATGCAGACCAAGATGGCCAAGGGCACTTTCGGCTTCGATGATTTTCTCAAACAAATGCAGGCCGTTCGCAAGATGGGCGGAATGTCCAGTCTGCTCAAACTCATGCCCGGCATGGGTGGGCTGAGTCAGATGGATATCGACGACAGTGAAATCAATAAAATCGAGGGGATTGTTCATTCGATGACCCCCCAGGAACGGCAGAATCCGGATATGATCGATTCTTCTCGCCGGCGACGTATCGCCCGCGGATGCGGTCGCGATGTTCAGGAAGTTGCCGGCCTGATTAAAACCTTTAAACGCAGTCGCGATATGATGAAAGCCCTCTCGGGCGGCGGCCTGGGTGCCTTCAAAAGCCTTCTGTCCGGCAAGGTGGACATTTTCAGCGCCATGTCCGGCGGAGTCAAGATTAAAGGCCCGCAGCCCAGACATCGCTCACCAAGAAAACGACGATAAGACGGGCGGGCTATATGCCGCTGACAATCGAACAATATCTGGCTGGCGTGGGACGTTTTGTGGATGAGCCGTTCGCGAAACAGTTGCGAAAGCAGTTTCAAGACAGCCGCGGGTCCAGTGAACTGGCTGTGCTGCAGGCGCCCAGTCGGGAGGAATATGAACAGTTGTGCCGGCTGGTCGCGGTGATGACGCCCCAGGAAAAAGCCGCTGCCGATCGCCTGAGCGACTCGCAGATTCAGAAACTGGCTGCGGATGCCGGGGCGGATGCGGCCCTGGCAGCATTATTTTTTAACGGCTTTGTGTTAGAGTTAAGGAAAAAGTAAAAAGGAAAATGGCAAAATGAGTCGATTTTGTCATTCAAGACTGGGTTGGTGTTGTTGAAATAAGACAGCCTTTTACCTTTTTAATGCTGACGTTGTAACGTGCTTGTGCCTGACACCGTGTCTGGCGCAATGATTAACTATATGAGTAAGAAAGGTAACACACATGGCAGTAAAACTCAGAATGACCCGGATGGGTCGCCGTCATCGGCCGTTCTTCCGCATCAATGCGGTGGAAAGCCGGACGCCCAGAGACGGACGTATCCTCGAAAAGCTGGGCCACTATGATCCGATCGAAAAGGACAGCTCCAAACAGCTGGTCCTGAATCTCGAGCGGATCAAATTCTGGCTCGAACAGGGGGCCATCCCCACTGAAACCGTCGCTGAAATCATCGTCAAGCAGGGTGTCAAGTGCGCCTGGTACGAAGATTTGCAGGCTCGCCGCAAGAAAGCCCGCGAGATCGCCCGTAAGGCCAAACAGCCTTATACCAAGGCCGAAAAAATCGCCGCAGGCTACTTCAAGGTCGAAAAGAAAGAAAGCGAATAAGGTTCTTTAACGAATGCGTATCGATATCCTGACGCTGTTTCCCGAGATGTTCGAATCGCCCCTGAGCTTCTCGATACTCAAACGGGCCCAGCAGCAGAATATCGTTCAGATTGCTCTTTCAAATATCAGAGATTTTGCTCTCGACAACTACCGCAAGGTGGACGACAGCCCGTATGGCGGCGGCCCGGGTATGGTCATGATGTGCCAGCCCGTCTTCGACTGCCTGGACCACGTCCGCAGCCTGGACCCGGAACCGGGAAAAGTCCTGCTGATGTGTCCTCAGGGAAAACCCTTCAATCAGCAGATGGCAATAGAACTGGCCGCTCAAAAACGGCTGATTCTGATCGCCGGTCGCTATGAAGGATTCGACGAGCGAATTCGCACCGGCCTCGATGCCGAAGCGATTTCCATCGGCGATTACGTCCTCAGCGGAGGTGAATTGTCGGCTATGGTCGTCATTGATGCCGTCGTTCGGCTCCTGCCGGGCGCTCTGGGCGACAATCAGTCTGCCCATGACGAATCGTTTACCGACGGTCTGCTCGAGTATCCCCATTATACCCGGCCGGAAAATTTCCGCGGAATGACTGTTCCGCCTATCCTGCTGGGAGGAAACCACGCCAAAATCGCCGAATGGCGATTGCAGCAGCGGATCGAACGGACGCAGAAACAGCGGCCGGATCTGTGGGCAAAATATCTGCAACAGCAGCAGAGCAACTCAACGAAAACCAATACTAACGAATAAGATACAGGAGTATATCCGTGAAAGACAAATTGATACAGGCTGTGGAAGCCAAGAGCCTCAAGGCGGAAAAGCCGTATTTTGAAATCGGCGACACCGTCGAAGTCCACTGCAAGATTCAGGAAGGCGACAAAACTCGCATCCAGATTTTCAGCGGTACCGTCATCGCCCGAAAAGGCAGCAAGATGAATGAAATGTTTACCGTCCGCCGCATGGTCGGTGAACAGGGTGTCGAGCGTATCTTCCCGATTAACTCACCCAATATTGAAAAAGTCGTCCCGATCCGCAGCGGCAAGGCCCGTCGGGCAAAGCTCTATTACCTCCGCAAGCGTACCGGCAAGGGCGTCAAGCTGTCCCAGCGGCACAGCGAACATACCTCCGGCAAATAAACGGAGGATGCTGTGTGGCTGTGGCCGTTCGCAAGGGCGCGTCTGCTGCGGAATCCGGCAAAGCTGGGCCAATGGGGTGAAACCCGGGCCTGCCGGTTTCTGGTCAAGCTGGGCTATAAGCCCCTGGCCCGTAACTGGCGTGCCGAAAAAGGCGAACTGGACCTGGTGATGGCCGACGGCCGGGCAATTGTCTTTGTCGAGGTCAAAAGCCGACGCGATGAAGAGTTTACTCCGGCAGTTCGTGCGATCACCACACACAAAAAGAAATTGCTCTATCGAACCGCAAAGTGCTTTCTGAGACAATACCATCTTTCAGACAGGCCTTTGCGGTTCGACGTTGTTACGGTGGTTCTCGGCAGAACCGGAAGCCCGGAAATCCGACATTACCGGAATGCCTTTGTACCGTAACTCGATATATTACCTGCGTTATCCCATTAATACTGCTGAAGGCCATACCCTAAGTTGGATAGTGAATGTTTGATTTGATTATGAACCTGATTGATACCCATGCCCACCTGACCTATCCCGAACTGGAAAACCAGATCGATGATGTCCTGTCCCGCAGCCGCAAAGCCGGCGTTACCGGATGGATTACCATTGGCACCGACCGCATGCACAATCAGCGAGCTGTTCAACTGGCTCAGCGGTTCGACAACATGTTTGCCGCGGTGGGCTTTCATCCCCACCATGCGAATGAAGTCACCGACGACGATATTGCTTTTCTCGAACAGGCCGTACAAGCCGAAAAAGTCGTCGCCATCGGCGAGACAGGGCTGGATTATCACTACGACAATGTCGTGCCTGCTAATCAGGAACGTGTCTTTCGGGCACATCTGGAGATCGCGGCACGTTATCACAAGCCCGTTATCATCCACACGCGGCAGGCCTTTGACGATTCGATGGCAATTCTGGCCGAATATCGTGACAAAATTCCCAATATTGTCATCCACTGCTACGGTGGTGATTTTGCACAGACCAAATTTGTGCTCGACCGCGGTTATTACATCTCTTTTACCGGCACGGTAACGTTTAAAAAATCCGATGCTCTCCGCGAAGTTGCTAAAACCATTCCGCTGGACCGGCTGATGCTCGAATCCGACTGTCCGTATATCTCCCCCGAACCTGTTCGGCGGATTCAGCCCAATGAACCTGCACTCATTATCCACACCGCCAAGTGCCTGGCCGAACTGCATCATCTGGACCTTGATACCTTCGCCAATCACCTAACCACGAACAGCAAAACATTCTTTGCTTTGCCATAACGACTGGATTATCGGCTCTATCCTTGCAGGGAAATTTTCCAGCGACGGGGACTGGCCGCCTGCGATGCAATGACACAACATAAATTTAAGTAACGTTGTATCCATTGTTTGCGTCAAAGAGAGAGGGTTTGGCCGCAATATCCAAATCCATACGGAGATATGACGATGAACAAGATGACAGCAGGACGGGTGTTTTGGGGGTGGATAGCATGCTGCACGGCGGGGGTTTTAGCAGCAAGCGAGCCGGTGGAACTGCCTGCGGGCCACACTTCGCTGGCGGACGTGGGGGTCTATCAGATTCGTTATCAATCCTACGGTCAAGAGGCCGTCGGGATGCCTGCGTCGTGGGTGGGGACCGATGAGGCCAGCGGAATAATGTACCGGCCGGGGGAACATCTGCTGGGACGGGAGGGCATCCTGATCCATTCCCCCTGGCGGGTGCCGGCGGGAAAGACCTGGGTCGATTACCGGCTGCGGCTGCCGGAGACAAAGCCGGTGACGCTGTCATTCGGGATTGCGATGCGGCCGGATATTGCAACGCCGGATAAAAGCGATGGCGTGACGTTTGGCTGCACCCTGCTGGCCGGGGCGGGCGAAAAAGAGCTGATGCGTAAACATCATAACGAGGGCAGGTGGGAAGACTTCCGTTTTGACTTGTCCGAATATGCGGGAAAAGACATCACAGTGCGGCTGCAAGTGGAGCCGGGGCCAAAGAACAATTCTGCCTTTGACTTTTCATATTTTGGCGATGCGAGCATAACAGCCGGAACAGCCGGGGAGGCCCGGTCGGATACAGTCAAGCGGCTGACGGCTACGCAGGCATACCGGGCGACAGAGGGGGCAAGCCTGCTGGCACTGGCCAACCGGCCGGGACAGGGCGTGACACCGTCGAACCTGCTGCCCGCGACCAATGCCATCCACAAGACAGCAGTAGGGTATGATTTTATCTACGAAGGCAAGGATGCCAGAATTGTGTATCACTATGTGCCGGAATCGGGAACGCTCGATGATTTTACCGTCCAGATGGATAACCAGCCGCCATTCCAGCCCGCGGGGTCGGGCGGAGTCCATGTGATTGTGAATAAGAAAGTTCTCCCGGCCCGCGGCGGCAAGGCCGAGAGCATCAGACTGACCCATGGCGGACGGACACTGGAAGTGATTTGGGCTTATGCGATAGAGGACGTCTCATTTCAGGTACAATGGCAGTTTGGCATCATCGGCAAGGCGATGACAGTCAAGGCCAAGTGTGACCAGCCCGTATTGGCAGGGTTGTCGCTGGGACAGGTCTGCGGGGCACCACTGCGAAAGCTGTTTGGGATTCCGTATCTTTCGGCCAATCCGACAGGGGGAATGGTGACGTATCTGCCAGCCAATCAGGTATATGTCTGTCGGTATCTGGACTGGACGGTGTCTCACGCGTCGGCCTGTCCGGAAGGCGAGGCCCGTTATGAGCCGAAGACCGACGGCACCTATAATACGCTGCTCGAAAGCGGGTATGTGGCTGTGTCGCCGGATGTGGGCGAGGTGCTGCCGAATATTCCGCATCCGCCGTCACCGTATCTGCAGCAGCTTGGGCCGCTGGTGATGCTGGATATCTGGGGACATTACCAGGGAACATATCAGGGTGATGCGGAATTGCTGCGAACACTCAAAGACAACGGCGTGGATCATCTGGCGATTATCTCGCATGTCTGGCAGCGGTACGGATATGATGTCAAGCTGCCCGACCATCTGCCGGCCAATCCGGACTTTGGCGGCGATGAAGGGATGATAGAATTCGGCAAGGCGGCCCATGATTGCGGCTATACGTGGTCGCTGCATGAGAACTATATTGACTTGTACCCCGATGCGCCATCGTATCGGGAATCGGCGAGGGTGCTTCGTGCGGATGGGACGCCATCGCCGGCATGGTATAACGAAGGAACGAAGGTGCAGAGCTTCGGCCTGAAGTGCAATATGGCTTTGGATTTTGCCAAACAGAACACACCGGAAATTCACAAGCGATTCAGAACCAACGCGGCGTATCTGGATGTGCATACGTGTGTGCCGCCGTGGCATCAGCTGGACCATGAGGCGGGACAGCCGATGGCAGCGATGGCGCTGGCCAAGGTCAAGTACGATACGGAATTATTCCAGTATATGCGGGATACGCACCAAGGACCGCTGTTCGGTGAGGGGGCCAATCATTTCTACTGGGCGGGACGATGTGACGGTGTCGAGGCCCAGGTGGCCGGCGGGCAGGGGCATCAGCCATGTCTGGATTTTGATTTACTCAAGATTCATCCCCAGATGGTCAATCACGGTATGGGGTATTATGAGCGGTGGTTCGATGCGGGCTATGGGATGCAATGGGGCAGGGACGCAGGGTCCGTCAAACAGGTGGATCAGTACCGCGCGCAGGAAATTGCCTACGGACATGCCGGTTTTATCGGCAATGCACAGACAGCGAATATCCAGTGGGTGGCCAAGGAGCACCACATCATGCACGCGGTGCAGGCATTATATGGGACAGCCAAACCGACCGAAATCAGGTATGAGATTGACGGAACGTATGTCTCGGCATCCGTAGCACTGGCAGTGGGACAGCGCGGACGGCAGCGAATCAAGTATGACAGCGGACTGACAGTGTGGGTCAACTGGAACCAGACGCCGTGGACAGTTGAGGGGCGTGTTCTGCCGCAATGGGGATTTCTGGCACTGGGGCCTGATACTGAAGCGTGCATGGTCCTGCAGGATGGCAAGTATGCCGATTATGTGTCGTGCCCGGAGTATGTGTTTGTCGATGCCCGGACATCATTCAATATGCCGTATCTGCGAACGGCCAGAGCGATTACGCCGCGGCTGGAAAAGATGGAGTATTTGGGTGACGGCAGGATTCGTGTCCTGTATGCGTGGCAGGTGGAGGAATCGGTCGATGCAGATTATTCCTGTTTTGTACATTTTATTCATGCACAGAGCCATCGTGGCGAACATGTTGAATTTCAGCAGGATCACCGGCTGGCCCGGCCGACCAGCCAATGGAAGCCCGGCGAAACCGTGTTGGACGGACCTTATGAAATCAAACTACCTGTGGATGGATATGATACCTATGATCTGACCATGGGTCTGTTCAATCAAGACGGACGGCTGATGCTGTCGGGACCGACGGCGGATGGAACGCGGATTGTACTGGGGCGGCTGCAATTCCATCGCGAAGACGGCAAGATCAAAAACGTTATCGTGACTGATTGCAGCACGGAATATCAACCCAAAGACAGGACACAAGTGGATTTTAAAGCTCATCTGAATCCGGCGGGCACATGGGTCGATTTCGGTACTGTGGCAACGGATGGCTCGGTCAAGATTCAGAAGGATAAAAATGCATTAACCGTATTTCCTTATCCGCGGGATAAGACGTTCAACATCCGGTTGAATCTCAAGGCACTGGCTCCCAAGGCAGTGGCAGACAAAATCGAGGTCCGGGCGCTTGCGGCCGGCACGCAGAACGACCTGGGCAAGATAGATTATACGATGAAAGGAGACTTGCTGACATTCACACTGGGACTCAAGGGATCGGGCCGCTATGTGATTACCCTTCCATAAAATCAGGACGCGGTCTCACGGTTCTTTGCCAGAGCCGCGATTCAGACAGAGGCTCAGCTGCCTTCCGGCGTCACAGGATCGAAAGCAAGGCTGGCGGGGATATTGATCAACTCAACCGGATCGGGTTTGGCGGGATCAAATGCAGGACTATCGTTGGTCAGATGCTTAGCCAGCTCTGGAAGATTGACTTTGATGCCCTCGACAACGCATTTGGCCAGTTCGTAGGCGCCGTAATTGTTATGGTGGGTGCCATCCTGAAAGGCTTTTGCGGACCCCTCCGGCCCCAAAGCCTCGTAGAATAGTTTGCTCATGGCATTAAGGTCGATCAGCGGCACACTTTCGGATTTGCCAACCTGTCTCATGGCTTCTGGAAAACCGGCCAGCGTATCCACGACTTTTCCCTGTTCATCGAACCGGCGGCGGTGCATGGAAGTCACCAGAACCGGATGGGCACCGCGACGGCGGGCTTCATGGATGAAATGCTTGAGTGAATCCTGATACTTGACTTCCTCCGGTGTGCCCTGCTTCATATCATTATGGGCAAACTGGATGAACAGGTAGTCGCCCTTTTTGATCTGGCTGAGGATTTTATCGAGCCGCTTTTCGCTCATAAACGAATTGAGCCGCCGGCCGGACTCAGCATGATTGGCAACGGCAACCTCGGGTTTGAAAAATCGCGTCAGCATCTGGCCCCAGGAGGCCCAGGGTTCCTGGGGCTGGTCGGTGACGGTCGAATCGCCGGCCAGAAACACAGTGATCGCATCATCAACCTTTTTTATTTCGATGGCACAGACACAGGGCCGCTTTCCAATGAATTCCAGCGTCAAGCGATCATCCCAGTGAAAAGCCCTCTTCTCTCGGTCATTAATACGTACCTGTCCCCCACCGTCTATCTGACTATTGCGAACGTTGACTGTAAATGTCCGGCGGATCCATTCACCGGGTTTGGTTTGGGCCTTTTCAACCATCAGACGGCGCGATTCAGCCTTGATGGTGGTCTCGGCAGCGGTATCTTCGGCACCCAGTGTCACTGTAACACGGTAATTGCCCTCCGGCACAGCCACCGAAAACAGGAACGGCTTATCGGCGGTGCAGTAATCGCTCGTCAGAGCATCCTTGCCGCTCGAATCAGAACCGACCACCAGGGTTTGGCCCTCGAAACCATAGCCGGCCTCGGCCGTATAGACAGTCGTCGGTACGACCTGCACATAGCCGGCGGCTACGGGACCAGAACCGAAATCAAATTTCCATTCGGTCCTGGTACTGTCGCCAGCCAGGGACCCGGCAGCCAAACAAATCACCCCGCAAAGAGCAGGCCCTACCCATTTGCCCCCACCACACAGCACCTTATCCGTATTCATAGGTTCATTCTCACTCCATGTGCACTTCAATAATAACCGGCATATAAAGGATATAGACCCGAACGCGGTTTTTTGCCGCTATTTTTTAAAGGGTGGCTCTAAAAATTGCTTTTGAGCGGTAAAGAGAAGATTTTTGTCCGCCAAAATGAATTTTTAGAGGAACCCTAAAATCAATGCCTCGGATTCAAAGCGGTTTATATGAATATCACTCTTCAAACGTGCCGAGTTTGACCGGGGTGCATAGGCTTTCCTTGCTGGCCGCGACCCGACCGCAGCTTTTGCAGACATATTCGGGGTTCTGCACGAGCTGATGGTATTTTTTCGGGTCAGACTTGTGCAGGCCATCACTGGTCAGCTTGCATAGATGCTGGTCGTGGTTTTTGCATGGGGTATGGGTCGTTGACATAATCAGTTCTCCTGAATTTGGCTATATCCAAGTTTCAATGTTCGGTTTTAATGCAATTATTTTTTTCCGACTGAGGCCAGATAGATTGCAAATTCTTCCCGGCCGTCAATGCCAAGCAGGTCATCCAGCGGCTGCTGAAGATAGGCCGCAACAGCACAGGCACCCACATCGATGGATTCGGCGGCCAGGCACAGATTCTGGCAGGCGTGGCCGGCATCCAGAGCAATCAGCTTGCCCGCGGCGGTGCTGTATCGCCATTCCATCCGATACGGGATGGCGGTAAAGATAAAGTTGACCGCCGCCCGGCTCATCCAGGTCTGCCCGCAGCAGGCCGCGGCAACACTGGACATGATGTTCGAATCCGGCCGGATTAACAAGAGTTCATGCTCGACACCTAAATACCGATAGAGCCCCGCGGCTAATCCATCCACATGGCCAACGGCCAGATACAGCTCCAGGGCATGGCGGGCGCCCGCCGAGGGAACCGTGCGGAATAAGGCTTCGCCCTTTCCAAACACTTTCTGGACACCCTGTGCGGCCCAGCATAAATAGGCGACTTCATCGAGTGTTAACGGGGTGGTGCTGAATTTGCGGCGGCTTCGACGCTGACCAATGACTTCGGCAACCGCCGTTTTGAACGTAAACTCTTTTGGCAAAGCAAGTTGTATTCGATTTGCCTGCGGGTCAAATGGCTTTTCCACCGGCGGACAGGGCTTGCCAAGCTGCTGGTCAGGAACAATCGCATCGGCGCTGCCCCACAATTCCGCTTTCAGGAAATCACGACCTTGTTTTATCTTTTCCTGCATCGTCTGGTCTCCGTTGGCGGTCTATTATACCCGATATGCCGAAAATAAAAAGGCCTGCCGGGGTCACCGACAGGCCTTTTATATTTGGAACAAGCAAGGGTTATTGCTTATTTCTTTTTGGTTTTGCACTTGCCTTTGCAGCTGCAGCCTTCAGCAATCACAGCCTGGGCAGCGGCAAGACGGGCAATCGGCACTCTAAACGGCGAGCAGGACACATAGTTCATGCCGACTTTGTGACAGAACTTCACGCTGGCTGCTTCGCCACCGTGTTCGCCGCAGATACCGACCTTGAGGTCGGGACGTGTTGAACGGCCTTTTTCGATCGCCATCTTGACCAGCATACCAACACCAGCCTGATCGAGGCTCTGGAATGGATCGGCCTTGAAGATGCCCTTGCCTCCGTCCTTTTCGCTGGCAACGTAAATCGGCAGGAAACGGCCGGCATCGTCACGGGACAGGCCCAGGGTCATCTGGGTCAGGTCATTGGTACCGCAGGAGAAGAATTCAGCCACTTCGGCAATTTCATCAGCCAACAGGGCAGCACGCGGAATTTCGATCATCGTGCCGATCATGTATTTGACCTTCACTTTGGCTTCTTTGAGCAGGCTGTCTGCCAGGGCTCGAGCCTGGGCAACCTGAATGGCCAGTTCTTTCTTATCAATCGTCAGCGGAATCATAATTTCCGGCAGGACCTTGATGCCCTTCTTGGTGCAGTTGATGGCCGCTTTGATGATTGCGGTAACCTGCATCTCCAGAATTTCCGGATAGGTGATGCACAGACGGCAGCCGCGGTGACCGAGCATCGGGTTGGATTCGTGAAGCTGTTCGCAACGATGTTTGATCTTCTCGACGGGAATACCCGTTACATTGCTCAGCTTACGGAAGCCTTCTTCGTCCTTGGGAGTGAATTCATGCAGCGGCGGATCAATCAGACGAATGGTCACGGGCTTATTGTTCATCGCGGTGAAGATCCCTTCGAAGTCGCTCTGCTGGAACGGCAGCAGTTTGGCCAGAGCAGCCTTGCGGGCTTCGACGGATTCGGCCACAATCATTTCCTGCATGGCAAGCCGGCGTTCTTCGGTTTCGAAGAACATATGCTCGGTTCGGCACAGACCGATGCCTTCGGCCCCCATCTTGATGGCATTGGTGGCATCCGCCGGCGTATCAGCATTGGTACGAACCTTCAGGGTTCGGATTTCATCGGCATATTTCATGATGGTCTGATAGGCAGCGGGCTGCTCGGGCAGCTGCAACGGCAGTTTGCCCATATAGACATCGCCGGTGTTGCCGTCGATGGTGATAAAGTCGCCCTGCTTGATGACCTTGTCGCCAACCTTCATGGATTTGGATGCATAATCGATATCCAGCGCCTCGCAGCCAACGACGCAGCACTTGCCCCACCCGCGGGCCACCACGGCTGCATGGCTGGTCTTGCCGCCGGTTGCGGTCAGAATACCGACTGCAGCATGCATCCCACCGACATCTTCGGGGCTGGTTTCTTTTCTGACCAGAATCAGCTTTTCGCCCAGCTCGGCCATTTCTTCGGCTTCTGCGGCGGTGAAAACAACCTTGCCGGCGGCAGCACCCGGTACTGCATTAATACCGGTAGCAATCTTGGTCGCGGTCTTTGCAACCTTGGCATCCAGCTGCGGATAGAACAACCGTTCGATGTCTTCAGGTGTAATGCGTGCAACCGCTTCTTCCTTGGTCAGCAGTTTTTCCTTGACCATGTCGGCAGCAATCTTGAACACGGCCGCCGCAGTACGTTTGCCGGTACGGCACTGAAGCATATACAGCTTCTCTTCCTGCACGGTGAATTCGAGGTCCTGCATATCCTTATAATGCTTTTCCAGCTGGACTCGCACCTGGCAAAGCTGTTTGTAAGCCTTGGGCAGCAGCTTGGCAAGTTCGGCGAGTTTCAGCGGCGTCCGGATACCGGCCACCACGTCTTCACCCTGAGCATTGATCAGGCAGTCCCCATAGAATACATTTTCGCCGGTGTTGGGGTCGCGGGTAAAGCACACACCAGTACCGCTGTGATCTCCCATGTTGCCGAACACCATGGTCTGAACATTCACCGCAGTTCCTTTGAGATCGCTGATTTTTTCGACGCGGCGATAGGTTACGGCTTTATCAGCTTCCCAGCTTCCGAACACAGCCGCAATGGCACCCCAAAGCTGTTCATACGGATCCTGAGGGAACGGCTGGCCTTTCATATTATCCGAGTAGAATTTCTTGAACTCGGCACACAATGCCTTGAGCGCCTCGGCACTCAATTCAGGGTCGGTCTTGACGCCGGCCCTCTGCTTGGCATGAGCCAGCATTTCTTCCATCGGCTCTTTGGATAATCCCATCGCCGTGGTGCTGTACATCTGGATAAACCGACGATACGCATCGTACGCAAACCGCGGATTATTGGTCTTCTTCGCCAGGCCTTCAACCGACTGATCATTGAGACCCAGGTTCAGAATGGTTTCCATCATCCCGGGCATCGACCGAGCGGCACCGGAACGAACCGAAACCAGCAGCGGATCGTTGACATCGCCGAATTTCTTGCCCATGGCTTTTTCGACTTTGGCCATGTTTTCACGCACTTCCGCCTTTAATGCATCGGAAATCTTTCGGCCAAGCCGGTAGAATTCTTCACAGTTGGGAATCGAAATGGTAAATCCGGGAGGAACCGGCAGCCCGGCAGCAGTCATATCTGCCAAACCAGCACCCTTACCGCCAAGAATCATCTTTCGTTCGCTTTCCGTTTTGGCGACAGACATCCCTTCGGCCTTGCCGTTGCCGAAGAAGAACACTGTCTTTTTGGCCTTGGCCGGGGAGGCTTTTTTGGCCGCAGCTTTAGCTTTCGCCTTTGCCATGTTCTGTTTCTCCTATATCTGAAATTTGTTAATTTTTATATGGCGTTTCTGGTATAGACCCCGACCGCCGGGGCGCATAATATCTTCTCATCCAATAGTAAAGATTGCAAAATATAGCTCACTCTGACGCATGTGTCAACCCGTAAATATCCTACAATGTCCGGAAAAAACCGATATTTACGCAAACAAGAACCCGTTCATGAATAAGAAAAACCCTCACCGTTTGATATAAAAGCAGATATGGCGGATTCAGTTTTATAGTGGACAAAAAAATCCTGATTTTTATTGTAGTCGTTCTGGAAAAATTAAAATTTTTGACCTAAAAAAAAAGACCTTAATTGAGTATTATATTATTATGGTGTTGCATTTGACGTTAAAATCTTCAATGGGGTTGGCATCGAACAAGATAAATCAGACATAGAACGCGTCTATGGTCATAAAAAGCCGGAGAATTCATGAATTGGATTAAAACATATTGCGCCATAATCGCCGTCTGTTTGGCATCGACCGCTGTTTGTGCACCACATGGGGGGGAGATATACGAGCTTTCGCAGCCCGACGGAAGTACTGTCCAGGTAAGAGTTTATGGAGATGAGTACTACCAATATGTCGAATCCCTGGATGGCTACACCCTGATTCGCAATCCTCAAACCGGCTGGATTGAATATGCCCAGACCAATGAGGATAACAGTGAGTTTGTGGCAACGGGTGTGGTTTACGACGATAAAGTGAATATAGACCCATATCATCCCGTATTTGAGCCTTCAGCACGACAGGCTACCGGGGCCAAATGGAAACAAGGCAATCCGGATAACAAAAAACCTTTTATTGAAAAAAGAAAACGTCTTCGCAAAGAGGTCGCCAGACAAAAAGCCCTGGACAATATGAAACACATTGATCCGCGGAAATATGTTGCCCTGACCGCAGACAGCTCCATAGAGACCTTCCAGACCATCAGCCCTGCCGGGGATATTTCAGCGGCCCCTGTGACCGGGTCGGTTATCGGACTGACTATTCTGATTGATTTTTCTGATCAGCCTGCAACGATATCACAGGCCGAAATTGAAAAGTACTGCAATCAGCCCGGCTACACCGGGTTCAGTAATGCAGGCTCGGTTTATGATTATTTTTACGATGTGTCCAACGGCAAGCTCCAATATACCAATTATGTCACTGCATATTACAGAGCTAAAAACCCGAAATCCTACTACGAAGGAGATTGCAGCAGTTGGGGTAAAACCAGCGAACTGATCAATGAAGCCGTTCGGGATCTGGATGCCAAGGGTTTTGATTTCCGCATTCTGAGTCTTAATGGAACTCGGGTTCGGGCATTAAATATTTTCTATGCCGGCAATCCTTCCTGCGGCTGGAGCAAAGGGCTTTGGCCCCATAAAGGCTGGTGGTCGGGATACACCACGGATGAAGGGGTTACCTTTGGTGACTATCAGATGAGCAATATCGGCAGCAGCCCATCCATTTATGTGTTTTGCCATGAGAACGGACATATGGTGTGCGGCTACCCTGATTTGTACGATTATGGCGGAGAATCGAGCGGAGTCGGTAATTTCTGTGTGATGTGCGGACGGCCCAACGACAAAAAACCAGTACCTCCCTGCGGTTATCTGCGTTCCACCACCGGATGGGAAACCGTGATTGACATCACCAATGACCCGGCCGGGACGCTGCGGCAGCTGACAGCCAACGCCAATGTCAGCTTGAAATACACCAATCCGAACAATGCCAAAGAATTCTTCATGGTTGAAAGCCGCCTGAAAACCGGTCGAAGCGAAGTCCTGCCCGCCGAAGGACTTCTCATTTGGCACATCGACGAAGCCGGCAGCAATGACAATCAGGAAATGACACCGTCATCCCACTACAAAGTCTCTCTCGAACAGGCGGACGGTGCGTTCCATCTGGAAAAAAATAATAACAGCGGCGACAGCAATGACTCTTTTCGTGCCGGATATAAAGACCAGTTTGATGATTACACCTCGCCGAATAGTCGCTGGTGGAATGGTACGGTATCGGGTTTAAGCCTGACGCAAATCAGTGCGGTATCCGGACAAATGAGCTTGGTTGTTGGCGCCAGCGCCCCCGAGGGATACTGGAAATTCGACGGCAATGGCAATGACAGCAGCGGCGCCGGGAAAACGCTGACGTTGTTCGGCAATCCAGCATGGTCTTCGGACACTTGGAAAAACGGCCTGGCCAATCTTGATCGCTGTCTGATGTTCGACGGCATTGACGATTATGCCCAGGTTGCAAATGTTGCCGATTCAGCCGCTTCCATCAGTGCCGCATTCTGGCTGCGTTGCGATACCCCGGGTGAGATGGTATTACTGGATAAATTTCCTTCCGATTCGAGCGGATCCGGCTGGCGGATCTGGCTGGACAGCGAAGGCCGACTGCACTTTACCATCGGCTCTCAGGGGGCATCCACGGATTTAGCCGCTGGTCAGCCTGCAGCAGTCCCGGGCCTGTGGCGGCATATTGGCTGCACATTCTCCAGAGGAAAAGCCCTTATTTTCATCAACGGACAAGCCGTCGCCGAAGCCACAGAAATACCTTACACGCCGGCCTCTTCCGGACTCCTGACTATCGGCAAAAGCAATGCTGTGGTGTTCGGTCAGCCGTTTCGGGGACGATTGGACGAACTGACGATTTATACCACCAGTCTCAACGATCTGCGGATTCAATCGATGCCGGGGTTGGCATTTCAGGAACAATTTGGAACTCTCGGATACTGGAAGTTTGATGATTTAGCGGGTCCAACCGCATCCGACACCAGCGCCATGGCCAGCAGCGGCACATTAAACGGCGGAATGACCTTCGAAAAAAATGCTGTCGCGGGAGTCCGCGGCCAAGCCCTTTCATTTGATGGAGTCGATGATTTTGTACAGATCACCAACGGCACTTCCACGCCCGGCACAGGCTTCACGGTATGCCTGTGGGCCTATCCGACTGCGGTCAAGACCTGGGCACGCTTTATTGATTTCGGCAACGGTTCCGCTTCGGATAACATCCTGCTGGCACGCTATTCAACGACCAATGACCTGGTACTTGAAGCGTACAACGGTTCTTCCAGCGGCGGTATAGTGCGGGCCGCCAATGCCATCGAATTGAATCAGTGGCAGCATTTCGCCGCAACCCTGGATTCTGCCGGCAATGCCAAACTCTACAAAAACGGCATTCTGATTCAATCCGGCACAACAGGCATATTCAAGAAAATCGCTCGAATCAATTCCTACATCGGAAAAAGCAACTGGAGTGCCGACCAGTTGTATCAGGGTGTGATGGACGAGGTTCAGATTTTCAACTCAGTCCTGACCCAACAGCAGATTCAAACACTGATCAACGGCACCTGGGCCATGGCCCCATCTCCCAAAGACCACGCCACCCTGGTTTCGACACAGTCCCTGCTGAGCTGGCAGGGAACCACCTCGGCAGTCATGTATGGAATCTACCTGGGAACGGACGCGACAGCCCTTGCCGCAGCAACACCGGCCAGTCCTGAATTTCTGGGTTATTGCTCATCCAATCAACTTAACCCCGGAACATTAAATACCCATACGGTTTATTACTGGCGGGTGGATTCCATCCTGGAGAATGGTACCACCATCTCAGGCCCCGTATGGAATTTCACAACCACAGGTTCACTGACCCGACAGGTTTATACCGATATCAGCGGTTCGAGCATTTCCAATCTGACCAGTGCATCCAAATATCCCAACAGTCCGGACCGGTATGATACGGTTACCACTTTTGAATCGGCAACAGACTGGCTGGACAATTATGGCACCCGGATCGAAGGGTATCTGACACCGCAAACCAGCGGCTCATACACCTTCTGGATTGCCGCGGATGATGCCTGTGAATTGTGGCTGAGCACCTCAGACAATCCCGCCTATAGTTCACGGATTGCCTACTCTACCGCTTATACCAACTCACGTCAGTGGACCAAGTATTCCACACAGAAATCTGCAGCCCGGAGCCTGACTGCCGGTCAGCGCTATTACATCCGTGCCCTGCAAAAGGAAGCGTCCGGCGGGGACAACCTTGCAGTTGCCTGGCAGGGTCCGGATTGTCCAACCCGCAGTGTTATTCAGAGCCGT
>NZ_JBOGCL010000005.1:0-201195 GCF_050689095.1 Anaeroglomus insulsum | reverse complement strand
GGAATATCAACATTTGCATTTGTAAATATCTCCTTATTTTTAACTCAGAAATTATCGAGGACATTTACCGATAAAGAATGAACAATTATGCGATGAAAATAATGGATTACAATTTTAACAAAAATAGGATGCAGCCAACAAAGGGTTCTGGCCCTTCGGTTGCCACACTTCCCGGCCAGCTGGAACAGGTTTCGAGTGGCATGGTCAAGCTCTGCTTGGCCATGGTTTCATCTCAAGAGACTTGCCCAACGGAAGGTTGTCCCTGATTCAATCTGCCTGCACGGGGAACCGAATCGGCTTTTTCTCCCGCTGGCTGCGATAGACCGCCGTGAAGAGTTCGACCGTGATGCGACCTTCTTGCCCTGTAATCAGGGGATTGCGGTCCTCAAGGATCGCCTGCAGAAAATCTTCAACCTGCAGTTTGTGATAGTATTCCGTAGCCTTGATGGTCTTGAAAAACGCCGCATCCTCCTGTTGCCACTGGGCCAGCAGCTCCAGCTCCCCTGGCACAGTCCAGTGGTCGTTGGTCGGCGGCTGTTCAATCTCTGAGCGGCCCGGGATAAACATGGCTCCGCCCTCGGTTTGAACCCCGACTGCAGCTCCGTTGCTGCCCATAATCAGCACCTTGCCGTAGAGGGCCGGATTCTGCGAATTGCTGATGACTATATTGCCCAGCCCGCCATGCTTAAAACGCACCACGACCACCGCCGTATCTTCCACCTCGATATAGGGATGGTTCAAATTGCCCCAATAGCCGAACGCCTCCTCAATCGGCCCCATGTACCACTGGAGCAGGTCCAGTTGATGCGGCGACTGATTGACCAGCACACCGCCGCCTTCCTCCTGCCAGGTGCCGCGCCACGGGTCGCTCTGATAATACGCCTCATCCCGCCAGCCGTACAGTGTCACCGTCCCCAGCACTGGCCGGCCGATCTTGCCGGCATCGATGGCCTTCCGTATCCGCTGGCAGGGGGCATAAAACCGCCGCTGCGAGACTACCCCCAGCTTGACGGACGCCCGCCGAGCTGCCTCAATCATCGCATCGCAATCCTTCAGCGTTATCGCCAGCGGCTTTTCCACCAGCACATGAGCTCCCGCTTCCATCGCCGCAATCGCAGGCTGGGCATGATTGGGGTGGGGTGTGCACACAATCACCGCGTCCAGCGATTCCTTCTCGACCATCTCGGTTACATTATCATACCCCCTGACGCCGTATTGAGCCCCATAGTGCCGGGCCTTCTCCAGGCTCCGTCCGCATACTGCCGAGAATACCGAGCAGGGCAGGTCCGCCAGTGCCCTGGCATGCAGGTGTCCGACTTTTCCGCATCCGATGAGTCCTGTTTTCAATTTCTCCATGAGATCAAGCTTCTTTCTATGTCTTAAGGGATGCTCACATTGATTGACCGACCGTCAGGGATAGTGTATCACTTTCAAGCTGCTCTGAACGGGCGGTTAATGTGATTTGTCCTTTTGTATCGCTGGCCTTGATCCAGACATAACATCGTCCCTGATAGGCACTGCGGGAATCTGCCCCAAACGGCTCATGGCTGAGCACGCTGGCATTGTCCACTGCGGCAATCATTCCGGGGCCGGTGATGGAAAAGGTAATCTGATTGGTTGCTGTCGGAACCAGCACACCCTGTTCATCGACGACAGAAGCCTCCACTCGAATCACATCATCCCACGAGGGACTTAAGGTCGTGCGAGGTGCGTTAAGCCGGATGCTGGATGCCTTTCCGGCAGTTTGGTAAATCTGGGTCGCAGCCACTTTGCCGCCATTGGATGCCACCGCTTTTATGGTTCCCGGCTCAAACTCCACCTGCCAGACCCGCGGGGAATCGTTGTCTGGTTTTTTCTGTGCCCCCAGTGACCTGTCGTTCAAAAACAGTTCCACCGACTCACAATTGCTATAGACTTCCACGGTTTCGATATGTGGCTGGAGGTTAACCGGTGTCCAGTCAGAAAACTGCGTGATACGGAACCGATCATCGGTACTGAGTTCGTAGCCGGGGTCAATGGGCGAAGGTTCGTTTCTGCCGACCCGACGGACCAGATGAACCATGGGCTTGTCCGACCACCAGCTTTGCCGCTGATAGGAGCGGGGACGCAGACCGCCGGCCCGGTCAATGACCCCAAACGGTGTCGAGATCGCGGGCCATTGACGCGACTCGCCGAGATAATCAATCCCGCTCCAGAGGAACTGTCCTGCATAGGGGGGATTGTCGCGCAGGGCAAGCCAGACATTCAGGTCATGGCCATTTTCCGTGCCCAGGATTTTCCGCCTGGGATTCTGCCGCCATGCGGCCAGAATCTCATTTTCCCGGTAGTTCTGTCCAACCACATCCAGCATATCCGCAAGCCCGTTGTCATAATCACGGCTCTGGTTGGGACGAAACAGAGCCTGAGATACCGGACGGGTCGGGTCTTCCTGATGATAGATGTTAATCAGGGAGCCGAGAATCTGCTTGGCCAATTCTGCCTTGGGGGTATCGTGGATTTCATTGCCGGCACTGTAAACGACCACACAGGGGTGATTGCGGTCTCGTCGAATCGTGTCGCGGGTATCGATTAAAGCCCAGTCTTTGAAGTAGCGATGGAAATCGCCTGGCCGCTTGCCGACAGTCCAGCAATCCAGAAATTCGTTCATGACCAGAAAGCCCATCTGGTCGCAGACATCCAGAAACTCCGGCGCCACGGCATTATGGGCGGTGCGGATGGCGTTGACACCCAGTTCCTTCAGGACCGCCAGCCGATCCCGCCAGACCTGCAGGGGCACCGCTGCACCAAAAGCCCCGCCGTCGTGATGGACGCAGACGCCCTTGATTTTGAAGTTGCGTCCATTGAGCCAGAAGCCGGTATCCGGTTCGAAGGCAAACTCCCGAATGCCGAAAGAGGTGATTTCATCATCCAGCCTGGACCAGCCCGAAACCACCTCTGTATGGGCGGTATAAAGGGCAGGACGATCCAGGTCCCATCGGACCGGGTTCGGAACAATCAAGTCCTGCTGGAATTCCACCATGGCTCCGGGATTGACATTCTTGGCGGGCGAGACAGCTTTGGCGGCAACGTCGCCTTGTGGATTATAAAGCGTAATCTCCAGACAGACCTTTTTTCTGCGGTCGGAAGAATTGATGACGGCGGTCTGGACACGAACCGTGGCCTGGGTATCCGTAATCTGCGGGGTGGTGACAAACGTTCGCCATGGCCCCAGCAGAATAGGATTCGTTGCAATCAGCCGGACATGCCGATAAATCCCGGCCCCCGTATACCACCGCGACGCCGGCTGCAGGGTCGTGTCGGTCCGCACGGCCAGGACATTCAATCCATCCTCCTTCAGGTAAGGTGTCAGCTCATACTGGAAGCTGACATAACCGCTGGGCCGCGTGCCCAGCAGATACCCGTTAATCCAGACCTGGCTGTTGGCCATGACTCCGTCGAATTCCACAAATACCTGTTTACTGGCCCATCCCCTGGGCAGCGTAAAGCTCTTGCGATACCAACTGACGCCTGAAGGTAAGAAAGCTCCATCGCCTTTGGATGGGGCATCTTTTGAAAATGGCCCTTCGATGCTCCAGTCATGCGGTACATCAACAGTCTTCCATGAGCTATCATCGAATGCTGCGGCTTCGGCCCCCGCTGCATCGGCCTTAAGGAATTGCCAGCCTCTATCCAGAGACTGAATCTGACGGGTTTTCAGAGCAGGTTGACTATAAGCCTGGATTGATAACAGAACGATGCCAAGCATGATTAGAGATTGTTTCATGATTATGCTTCCTTAATACATGGAGGGTTGTTTCGGTTCGGATTGGATCAGAGGCGGCTGAGTCAGATAGCTGACCCCCACCAGTGCCGCGACAGAGACAATAAGAGCTGGCAGCACTGCATCGAGTTCCCGAAGCCATCCGGATAAATGCGGACAGATGAGTTCCCCCCACAGCAGGGGAATGGCGATGCCGACAAGGATTGATGCCATTGCTGCCTGTCGGGTGGCCCGTTTCCAGATAATTGCTGCCACGAGACTGGGTGTGATGGCAGCTCCGTAAATTGTATATGCATACAAAGCTTTATGAAAAAAGCCTGTCGATTCGGAAAAAGCCAGCGATACGCCATAGGCAATCAGGCCGAACACCAGAATCAGGATCCGGTTCAGGAACACCACATGCTTATCTGTGGCTTTGGGATTGATGTGGGTCTGATAGACATCTTTAATAAAGGTAATCGCCGGAATCAGCAAAAAGGAGTTGGCTGTCGACACGATGATGCCGACGACGGTCACCAAAAAGAGGATTCCCAGCACAGGCGGCATATAATGTTTAGCCGCGTAGATGAGAATATATTTGCCGTTTTCAGGATCGGGTGTCATGCTGGCTGCAATCCAGGCATTGGTGATAATCAGCAGTTCAATGGCCAGGGCGACAAAAATCATGGTTGTCACGGCCTGTTTGGCACTGCGGGCATTGCGTCCGGCAAAGATACGCTGGTACTGATTGGCATCCCCCAGAATCAGCAGAAATACCGGCAGCAGGTAATTAACCAACTGCACCGGCGAATACACCCCCCAGAACTGCATATGCCGGGTTTTCTGCATTGCGGCAAAGGCCTCAGCCATGCCGGAGAACCCTCCGGCCTGATACAGCAGCACTGGCAGCGCCGCCACCATCGCTCCCATAATTAGCACGCCGGTTACGATATCGGTATAAGCCAGGCTCAGTAAGCCTGCCAGCATGGTATAAGTCAGGATGAATACTGCGGCTATAATGGTGGCATGGCTGGCCTCCAGCCGCGGCTCAACCAGGCTGAAGGTTCCAATCTCGGCACCTGTGGCAATGCGGTAATCCGAATTATCGTCGTCAATCGGAAAGCGAATTGGGGCATGATGGTTTTTAAGAATAGTGAACGTGATTTTGTCGGCAGACGCCGGGGTGGTGTTGTTCTCAACAACATGAATGACAAAAGGGATGGATTTGGCCGGATTCTGCGTGGAAACGAGGGCAAGCTCTACCGTTCCGGTCCAGTCCTGTGGTGGGGTATAGACCATTCGGCCTTTGACTAATTGACGGGCGGAGAGGGTGTCGTCATGACCCAGCAAAACCGGATCTTTAGTGCCGGCAATAACTTCCAGCACCGCGCCGCCGGCATTGAATTGATAGCTGACGATGACCATATAGGCTGTCACCAGTGCCACCACCGACAGCAGTCGGGCTGCCCGCCCATAGCGTCGTCCGATAATTTCAGGCACTGAGGACGCCTCAATATTGCGGGCGCGGGAGGCGATAAACGACAGCAGAATCATGCCCAAAAAAGTGCCTGTCGGGATGATCAGGGCCGCCATGCCTGTCCGGTAGGTTTCTTCGGCATTGCCCACGATGGAGCCGGTACCAATCCAGACAGCCAGCATGGTGCAGACCATCACCCACGGCGAAAGTGTTCGCCCGGCTACGGCAAAATCCGATTCGGTCTTGACCCGGCGCGAGGTATAAACACCGATGCCGACCAGAACAAACAAATAGATGAAAATCGCTGCCAGATAAACCATACTCATCCTTGGCTTAATTGGGAGGGGGAGTTTGACTCAGGGCGTTTAGGGAGCTGCCGGTTTCGAGCTGCACGGGATAGATCGCCAGTCATAACGTTGGGGGTGCTTGAAGAGACCGCCGATCAGGTCGGCCAGTTTGGGATCATAGCTGGCTAACTGGTCACGGGTATGAATTGTCCGGCCTTTGGCATCGACTGTTTTTGCGGCATCGTAGAAGGCCTTTACTCCTTCGGCAAAATAGACAAACCGATTTTGAGCTGCCGGGGTGTCTGTCCACAGCCCCTGCTGGATGGCAGCATTGTAGAGTGCTTTGAGCTGCTGGTCAAACCGGACATCCATCCGTTGCAGGCCGATTTCGTATTGCAGTTTTTGTTCCTGACTGTCAAAGTCTGGATCGACAGGGCGCAGACCAGTATAGAGGTAGCAGGCCAGAGCCATAGTGCCGATGAGCTGATTGTGGGTGCTGTCTATCTCGGATTGGGCAACCCCAAGCCGCAGCGAAGGGGGCAGTTTGGCCGATTCAATTCCTTCTCGGTCTTCCAGAAACGCCTGGACATTCAGTGTCTTGTGGACGGATGGCAGCGTCGGGAATTCGTCGTCGGCATAGACCACCACCGCAACGTCAGCATTAATCATGGCCTTAAGGATATCATGGCGATAGCGGAACAGGTTTCGAATAGTATGATCCACACAGAGCATTGCCTCGTCAGATACCTTTGCCGTGCCGAAGATAGAGAAACCACGGCACCAGATGTACTTGGGCAGGGCGGTGCTTTCTTGGAAACGCTGGGGGGTTGGAATCACCCTGGGCAGTTTGACCAGCGGCTCATAACGCCAGTCGTTAGCCGGAGTAATGCGGAAAGTTGTGCGGACCAGTTCGACAACATCCGGGTCGTATTCGGTCAGGAGCTTGCGGGTGTTGATGTGATTATGATTCCAGTTATTGGCGCGGTTGGCATCGAAAAAACTCTGAACTGCCTCAGCCCAGTATTCCCCGGCATCGGTTGAGGCATAATCATTTTTGTAGAGTCCTTTGGCCATGGCCTTGTGGTAGAGGGTATCCAGTGTTTTCTGGAAGTCCGGCTCCAGCCGCCGCAGGACAAAGTGAATCGAGTGGGCCAGCTCATGGATAAAGATGCTTTCATCTTCGTAGCGGTCCTCCGGCAGCGACAGGAGATTTTCCTCGCCCACACTGGTCGTCCGCCCGCCAAAACCCCGTGCCCGTTCATTCCAGAATGCCTTGGGTTTCATCTCCGCATAGTCGGGAATATCTGTGACCTGCTCATTATGACCGATGATGATAAAGCGGTTGCCGTTTTTGGCCAGGGCTTCACGCACGTCAGGACGGTTTTCAAGCATTTTATCCAACAGAAATTTGAGCCGGTAAAAAGCCTGGTCGCTGACAGCTTTGGAACTGATGACGGTGATGCCGTCACAGTTGAGGTACTTGGCGTAAAAAGGGTCCAGATTCAGCTCGGCCGGGGGCGTTGTGACCGAAGGGGCAGGGGAATTGGCCAGGCAGCGAGGGAAAAAAAGACCGCACAAAATAAACATTATACATAACCATGATCTTGTCATCGTCTGCATCCTTGTGTTTGGGCCGCTGGGGGCTTTCCGGCAGAGTTTCAGGGCATATTCTATCGCATACTATATCCCCGCTGGCATCTGTTTTCAAGTGCTTAATCTGCCGGGCTGATAAATCCTGACCTGGTTGTGGAAAACATAAGATTTGGGGGTTGGGACGAGGGGGTAGAGTTGCCCATTTTACCAAAGATGGAATGAGATGGTGTATAGGTTTTGGACGCCGGGATGGGGAGGGGAAATAAAAACCGTGTTACCGGGATGAATTTCCCTGGGCTTACCAAAATTTAGGGAGGCTTTGTAGGATTTAGCTATAGTTGTAAGTTATTGTAATAGCAGAATATGTGGTTTTTGGAGTCAAGGGGGTACCTGGGTTTATGGTATGGAATTTGCTCACTGAACATCGGAGGGTTATAGTGAAATAACGGATGTATATATATTAGAAATAGAAGTAATGAATGTAACATATTGAAATAGAACAAAGGGGTCAAATGATAAAACAAAAGGATGGTTGGCAACAATGTTAATGGTTATTAGCAGCTGGCTCCTCTCCCCGCACCGGAATGAGAGAATAGTATAATCTGTGAGAAAAATGAGAAAAAGCGTCTTTTCAAATAGCTGCAAGCTATTCTGCAGGAGTATAAAATGGCCGGTAATTTGTTAATTACAATGTCTGGAGGCACGACCTGTGTGATCAATGCAACTTTAGCAGGCATATTAAAAGCCGCCAAAAAATCCGGTCGTGTTTCCAGAATTTATGCGGGATGCCCTGGAATCCAGGGGGCACTAAAAGAATCCATGCTGGATTTGACCGACATCACGGATTCGGATCTGGAGTTGCTTTATTATACCCCCGCTTCGGGCTTTATTGGGACCACGCGCATTAAGCCGCTGGAAAGAGAGCAATTACTCCTGCTGGCAAGAGTGTTGGAGGCTCATGATATAAGCTATTTTATTAATATTGGTGGTAATGGAACCATTAAACAATCCATGTGCATCTCCGCTTGTCTTGGTGATGCAATTCAAATCGCTTCGGTGGCGAAAACGGTGGATAATGATTTGGGAGACGCAGCTTTTGAAAAAGTGCTTTATACGCCCGGATATCCCAGCTGTGCCAATTACTGGCGTAACAAAGTTTGGATCATGGATCAGGAAAATCAGGGAGCTTGTGAACATGATAAAGTGCTGATTGCCCAGACATTTGGCAGAAAAACCGGCTTTCTCGCTGCCTGTGCCCGTTTGGCTGATCTAGATCGTCAAATGCCGTTGTTGATCCTGCTGCCGGAAGATCAGCAGCCTTTGTCAGAGTTGATGAATGCGATTCAGCAAACCATTTCGAAATATGGCCGGGCGATGGTAGTCATGTCCGAAGGGTATGATGTTGGCGATTTGGGTGAACGGTATGATTTAAGCGGTCAGATTATGTACGGAACCAGTCGTACAACGGCTGCGCAGCTTTTGGTTAATAATCTAGCCGATATAGGCATCCAGGCCCGTTCCTTTATCCCGGCAATTGATCAGCGAAGCGATATTCATTTTGTGTCGGAACTCGATTTAATGCGGGCATACCAGGTGGGATTTTTTACCGTCTGCAGTCTGCTAGATGGAGCCCGTGATTTTTTGGGCTCCATAGCCCGCCATCCTTATAATCCCGAAGATGTGGACTATATTTGCGTGCCTTTTGCCCAGACACAGAATTATACGCGAATTATGCCTCCAAACTGGATTCAAGCCGGTACTTTTGATGTGTCGGACGAATATCTGGAGTATGCGGTTCCGCTGCTTGGAAACACCTGTGTGACGTTACCAAGTGAGGAGGGACAATTGCTATTTCTCGCTCGTCCGGAGACGTTTGTGAAACCGCGATTAAATACTGCAGAATATGCATTGCTATAGAATAAGGTGAGTGGATATGATTTGGATATTTCCAATGGCGGGCTATGGGGTTCGGACTCAAACACTGGGGCAATTTAAGCCGTTTATCCAGATACGAGGACGACGAATGGTGGAGTGGCTTTTGCGCTCTCTTCGCGGCAAGATTGCTGCTGGTGATAAAACAGTATTTATTACAACCGAACACTATGCTTCCGAATTTGAGGTGGAAAGTAATCTTGAAAAAATCATGGTTCGAAATGGTCTTGACTGTGATGTTCATCTGGTCACCTGCCCAACAACGCCTCCAGGCCCGGCGGCTTCCGTATATACAGCTAGGGCCTATTATGACAGGGAAACACCGGTGATTGTGGTCAACTGTGATCAGTATATCGATTTTGATATGTTTAACTATACTTCCGTCAAACAGGGATTTCTGCCGGTGTATGCCAATTTCGGCAATAGATCCAGCTATGTGGATATCCGGGATGGGCGAATTACTCGAATTGTGGAAAAACAGAATATTTCCAATCTGGCCAGCGCTGGCGTTTATAGCCTTGCGTCAGGTAAAGCACTGATCTGTGCGATTGAAAAGCAGTTTGAGAAAAAAGATATGACGAATGGCGAATATTATGTCGGTCCTGCGATGAATACGCTGATTGCGGACGGATATGAGCTGTATCCTGTGGCTGTACGCAGCAAATATGACCTTGGAAATGTCCAGGGCATAGAGTATTTTCAGGAAACGGTATTTTGTGAACAAGCTGCAGGAGGTTGTTTATGAAACCATCAGATGGGCGAATAGCGATATTTATCTGCGGGCCGGTCCGATATGCGGTCTATGTTTGCAGGATGATTGACAGGATTTTTCAAGGGTACAGCTACGACTGTTTTTATCATCTATGGAAAAAAGATCTGGGCAATAAGGTTCGCACATC
This sequence comes from Anaeroglomus insulsum, assembly GCF_050689095.1. Lineage (NCBI taxonomy): Bacteria > Pseudomonadati > Planctomycetota > Phycisphaerae > Sedimentisphaerales > Anaerohalosphaeraceae > Anaeroglomus > Anaeroglomus insulsum. The sequence continues at coordinate 191,268 of NZ_JBOGCL010000005.1, read as the reverse complement.
CGAGGTTTATGATCTCAAGGAGATAGAAAATAATCCACGTACAAAAGTATTAATCTGTCAGGAACCTTATTGTGTTGATGATTTTGCGGAATATATCGGGCCACAAAGCGGTTCGAAATCCTCCGTTAATGCTACGATGGGAATGTTTTTTTCGGTCAATCTGTTATGTCATTATTTGGAGCAGTTGCCGGATTTTTCAAAATACCGTTATATTTTGCGACTTAGGACGGATTGTGTAATTATTCATCCGGATTTCCCTTCACTTTTGGATGGCGCTGAAAATACATTAACCGTAGGGAAAAATTATTATATTACTGATGAGACGTTATGCGATCATATTTGTTTTGGACGACTGAATAGCTTCTTTTCATTGTGGCGATTTAAATCAATGAATGAGATTTATAAATATTACTTGAAAGCCAACAGGTATCCGGAACTAATGTTAGGACAACGTCTTCGAGAAAATCCTGATATCCAGATTAATGATAAATTGATACGTTTTTGTGATTACCATATTATTTATTTTCCACCGAGTGAAAATGATCCCGCAGCCATTGCAAACTTTTTAAATACACATGGAGTCGAAGCGTTATATGGGAATGGCAGACAGATGCTTGACTTTGAGCAAATAAAATCCTTTGTGGAAAATCTTAAACTGAAGAGGCAAAAACAAAAACAGCAAAAGGAAAAATCTTTGCAGCTTCCACCCAAAATGCGGCAGTTTTCGATAGTCTGTCATAATTATAATAAAGGAGCCTATATAGGGGAAGCCATTGAGTCGGTGCTGAATCAGACCTGTAAGGAATGGGAATTAATCATTGTGGATGATGCTTCAACGGATAATTCTGTGGAAGTCATTCAGAGGTACCTCCATGATCCCCGTATCAAACTGATTCGGCATAAAACCAATCAGGGTATTGCCCGTGCTGTCATGGATGGAATTGCACATGTTCGGACTGAAATCTATGGTGAACTGGACAGCGATGATGCATTGACTCCCAACGCCATTGAGGTGATGATCAAGGCACATCGGGAGCATCCGGAATGCGGATTTATTTATTCTCAGAATATTTATTGCGATGAACAGTTAAATCCGGTCAAAATCGGTTTCTGCAAGGCGCTGCCAAAAGGCAAGACAACGCTTCAGGCGGATGTGGTCAGTGCCTTCAGGACCTATAAGCTTAAAGAGTATCTCCGGACCCCCGGACATGACCCCTTGCTGGAATGTGCTGTCGATAAAGATATGATTCATAAAATAGAAGAGGTAACACAGTTGCATTTTGTTCCTCAGCCGTTATATCTGATTCGTCATGTCCCTCAGTCCGCTTCGCGCGGAAAGGAGCAGCCTCTCTTATCCTATTTATGTTGGGCAAAGTCAAAAATCAATGCCTATCAAAGACGCAGCAGGAAGGTCGCTGTGCAGCAAAAGCTGGACCCGGATACCGTGTTTGCTCAATCCATAACAGAAGCCATAAAGACTGATTTGCATATTCAGTTGTTCTTTGAGATGGTCATCCGATATGAAGCCATTTTATCTTGTGAGTTGCCTGTTCCTTGGGCCTTGAAAAATGCTCAGAAAGAGCGATTAGTCTTCTGGATCGCTACGCAGGCAGACATCAAAGGAATTCTGGCAGCCTTCAGAAAACACGGCATTCTGGAGGATTCCTCATGGGTGGAGGTGTTCAATGCCCGAAAGAAACAACGCCAGCATTTGGAAAAGATGCAGGCCAAAGCCGAATCTGAAACCACAACATCACCGAACAAAACAATGTCTTCAGAGACAAAAGAGGATAAACTAAAATCTGCAATTCAGCTTTTTCAGAAGGCTCAGCAGGCCTTTGCTGCCGGCAATATGCTGACGGCCCGCAGGCTGATGGCACACTATCAGGCTGCGATGCACTATGACCATTTGCCGCGGATTGACCGTCGGGATCCATCCGCCACCCCGCTGATGTCGGTGATTATTGTGACATATCAGCGTTCCGCGGATGTGGCCAAATTGCTGGATTGCTTCCAGCACCAGACCGACAGCGATTTTGAAACGATTCTGGTGGACAACGGCGGTACAGATATTGCCGCCATGACAGACAAAGCCGATTGCATCATTCCGTGTCCAATCAATTTCAATCTCAGCGAGGGCCGTAACATTGGCGCCTGGTTTGCACGCGGCCGCATTGCGGTTTTTGTGGATGATGATGCGCTTGTGGATGCCAATTACCTGGCGTCGGTACGTCGGGCCTTTGAGACATATCGTGTGCTTGGGCTTCGCGGCCGGACACTGCCGAAAACACCTGTGCCCAATCAGCATATCTCGATTTGTGACCGCGGTGACAAGCCTTTCCCGACGCTGTGCAATCAGGAGGGTAACTCGGCATTTCTGCTGTCGGCCTGGCGGGCGGTCGGTGGGCAGGATCCACTGTTGTTCGGTCATGAAGGGACCGATCTGACCTGGCGGTTGATTCACGCCTTTGGCCGACAGGATGTCGTGATGTACTGGCCGGATACCGTGATTTATCATGACTATGGTGACGGCGGCAAGACCCGCCGGAAACGCAGGCAGCAGGACATCAACCAGGATTACCTCTTGTATAAATATGACCAAAGTATCGCTGATATTCGTTTGCACCTGGAAACTCTGCCTCTGGCCGAGGGCAATGCCTTGTCTATGCAGCCGCAGGCTGTGGCGGATGCCCATCGCTGGTATGGGCTGTGTTATCAGGATAATCTTCACAAGCTCGATACGGTGCCGTCCCCGAAGGTGGCCGTTGTGATCGCCTGTCAGAATATGGCTGAGTATCTGCCGCAGTGTCTGGATGGCATTTGTGCCCAAACACTGCAAGAATGGGAGGCGCTGATTGTGGATGACGGCAGCACGGACGGCTCACGAGAGATTCTGCAGCAATATGCGCAGCGGGATAAGCGTTTCCGACTGTTTTTCTTTGACAAGAGTGAAGGCCCCTATGTCCGCCGCAACTTTGCCATTCAGCATGCCCGGGCACCATTTATTTCCATTCAGGATGCCGATGACATTCTTGCCCCGCACAAGCTGGAGATGCTGCTGGAGGAAATCCTTCGCGATGATTCACTGGGTGTGGTGGGCTCGTTTTTCGGGCGGTTTATTGACACTTTCCGCGGGCCGGAGTATTGTGACCGAATCCGCCTGAAGGTTAGCCATGACGAGATTGTCAAAGGCTATCACCGCAGCTTTTATGTCTGCTGGCATGCCTCGGCAATTATCCGCAAGACCCTGTTTGAGCAGGTGGGATTATACGATTGCCAGCCGTGGGGATCGGATACGTTCTGGCTGGCCAAGGCGGCGCTGTATGGAATTCTGACCGGAACGGTGCGATTCAAAAATCTCCCTGAAATTCTGACTTATAAACGAGAGCACAAGAAATCTCAAACCGGCACGATTCTGCTGAATCATCCCAACGGACGGCGTAAAGTGCTGTCGCGTTATGGCCAGCAGAAACTGATGGAGATTGCCCAAAAAGCCAGGGAAAACCCCGGTTTTGATGTCGGTCAGGCCATCCGCAACTGCAACTGCGATGATTTCATTCCGCGGTTCGGACATCTGTTTGAGCAATGGGAATCCGGGGCCGTGAGCCGGCAGTTGATTGCCGATCTGCTGTCCAAGGCGATTCATGAGTTCGTCTCCGGCTATTGTTCGGATTGTCTGATTTCGCTGAATTCGCTTTGTGATGTCTGCAACGGGGTGGAAAAAGAGATTCAGGGGTTGAATCTGCTTCGCGGACTATGTCAGTATATTGCAGCAGAAGAGCAATCTGCCCGCTGGTCGCTGGAGCAGGAGTATGCCGATCACGGGACGGTTCAGGCCAGAGAGTTCATAAACCGCTTTTTGACACAGGCCAACGATGGTCCCGGCGGCCCCCAGCGTCGTGAAATCGTGGACCGTTTTATCTTTATGGACACACCCAAGTCTCTGGTTGAGGCGGAGGTGATTTATGACAATCGGACCCCAGTGACTCCTCAAGTGTCGGTGATTCTGGATTGCCGACGCGGTACGGTTGATTTACAGACAATCCTTGCGGAATGGATGGCCCAGACCCGGCAGCGATTCGAATTGCTGATATTGACCACCGGTAATTCCGCAGCGGATTTTGCCGGCCAGACATTGCCGCTGCCGACTGCTGTCCTTAATTTTGCCGAAGGGATCTCCAGTGCCGCGGTCAAAAATCAGGCCGCTGCGGTTGCCCGGGGGGATATTCTGGTGTTTGCTGCCTGGCATATTGCTGTCAGGCCTGATTGTGTTGCCGTGGTACAAGAGGCCCTGAAGACACCTGCCATCGGCGCCGTCAGCGGACGGATTATCTTGCCCGCGGGCAGCTGGAATACCAATCTGGATTATGGTGACAAGAAAATATTCTGTTGTTTGGACCAGGACCTGCTCTGCGCTGTGAAACGGGATGTCTTTACACGGGCTGGAGGCCTGGATGAAGGGCTGTGGGGACGCGATATGCTGTCGCTGAGCTGGACGATCTATAGCGGCTTGGATACGGAGTGGGGGTCGATTCTGTATGTACCCGATCTCGCAGGCACCTGGCGTCCCGACGTGCCGGTCACGACGAATTATATCCTGCGGCAACTGGCTGCCGATCAGCTTTTCTGGAGACGCTCCTGTCCTGAGAAATACTGGGACTTTGTAGTGTTTGCGGAACGCTGTTTCTGGGTCAATGAGGTCTCCGGCCAGGGGGACCCTGGCCAGGCTGGACTGGTGGTCCAGCTTTTTGCCGGACGTCATCGGGCCATTGCGCTGCAGTGGGCCAGGCTGGCTTATCGGCTTCGGTCTGACCGGCTTGCGGAATTATATGCCCTGGCCAACTGTGAATGGGACGCGGGCAATAGGGATGAGGCGGCACGATACTATGAACAGGTGTTGGCGATACCCTTTATGCAGAAGATTGAAACCGAAATCTTCGCCCCTGAAGAACGCACCAAAGTGTCTGAAGTGTTCCGCTGTTATGTGGCAACCACCCTGAAGCTGGCAGAATATTATCGGGACCGTGGGCACAGCCAGAAAAGTCGGCAGATGCTGGAGCGGCTTAAGGCCAATCCCAATAATGTTCTGGACCAACAACAACAGGTGCAATGGGACGTGTTGTATCAGAGTGTTCAGGCTCGGCAGGAAAAGCATGTCTCGGTTTTGACTGAAGCCCCAACTCAGAGACCACGTGTGTCGGTGATTATGCCGGCCTATAATTCCGCTGCCTATATCGACGCTGCGATTCAAAGTGTTTTGGCTCAGACCTATACGGATTTTGAACTGATTATTGTCAATGATGGCTCTACGGATCACACCGAACAGGTAATCCGAAATTATAAGGATAGTCGGATCCGTTATTTTTCACAGGCCAATGCAGGACTGGCTGCGACCCGAAATACTGCTGTGCGTCAGGCAACCGGACAGTTTATTGTCCCGCTGGATGATGATGACCGGATGACGCCAGAGTTTATTGCCCAGCATGTTGCGGCGTTTGAACGCCATCCGGAAGCAGACCTGATTTACTGTGATGATCATCTGGTTAATGAGGCCGGCCGGTCGCTGCGTGTCATCCGGCGCAAGGAAGTGCACGACCAGACTCAGCTGATCAGCGGATTATTCCAGGGCGGTTTCCCATTCATTCCCTTCCGGACGTGCATCCGGCGGAGTGTATTTGATAAGATCGGCTTGTATGATGAGACACTGCGGGTGGCTGAAGATTATGACATGATGCGTCGATTTGCTGCACACGGACTGATTGCCAGACATCTGGCGGGTGATTTCTATATCCGGTGCGTCCGGACCGACAGCCTGTCCCGAAATCACACCCGAAGCAAGGCCGAAATGCACTTTGGCGTGATCCGACGGTTCATTGACACCTTTGCCTGGGAACAACTCTTTCCCGACGCCAGCTTGGAAGGACTGGACTCTGTGCACAGAGCCTTTCAGGGGCATTATTTGTCGGCACATGTATTCCAGGCAATTGAGAGGAATTATATACAGAATCGTACCCCCGGATTTTATGCCGAAGTGGCTATCGATTTTGCGATTGAACAATTGGAACATTGTCTGGAATTATCGCCCGATAATCCGGAGATTCTGCAAAAAATCGAGGAATGCAGGCGGCGAAAATCGCAAGAAATGGCCGCAGTGGGAGAATGAATAAGGAAACGGATTTAGAGCCTTACCGGATGGACGATAATATAAGTAATGGAATAAACAGAGGATAGACAAAAAACAAGGCGGACAATGTCGTCTTGTGTTCATGATTAAGACGGGAGTGCGGCATATGGCAAGTATCAGTTTATCAGGACTATCGACGGGTATTGACACCTCGTCCATCATTGAGCAATTGATGAAGGTGGAAAGTCAGCGACTGACAAAATACCAAAGCAAGCTGTCCAAATATCAGGAAAAGCAAACGGCAATTACAGAGCTTCAGAGCAAGCTGAGCGCCTTCAAGTCTGCCCTTTACAGTATTTCGGATACGAGCAAATTGAAGGCTTTCAATACAACCACCAGTGACAGCGATGTGGTTACAGCCGAAGCGACATCCAGTGCCTCTGAAGGCAACCATTCGATCAAGATTAAACAATTGGCGACCTCCGAACGCTGGGTGCACAGCGGATTCCGATATGCCACCTCGTATGTGGGCGAGGGTAATTTTATTTACTCCTACAATAACACTGAACGGGTTATCCAGACAACCGATACCACAACGCTTCAGGACCTGGTGAAACTGATTAATAATGACCCTGATAATCCCGGCGTGACGGCCAGCCTGCTGAAATATGACAATGGCGACGGTAATGAATGGCATCTGGTTTTGTCGGGTAACAGCAGCGGTGAAGATTATCAGATTACCGTCAATTCCAGCAATACCGAGGTTCATACTGCCCAGAGCACGCTGAAAAAAAGTGGCAATAATGCCGATATCACTACCCGCCTCAAAAATCTCGACGGGTTTTCCGGCACGATTGAAAGCGGTACGACCCCCGATAAGATTCGTGTTAGCGGAACAAGACACGATGGCACCGCCGTTGACTATGCTTTTGATGTGACCCAGTACACAACCATCGAAGACCTTGTCCGCGAAATGGAAACAGCATTTGGTAATACCGTCGAGGTGACCTATAAAGATGGTTTGCTCAAAGTGACCGACAAGACCAGCGGAACCAGCCAATTGCAGGTGAATCTGGCTTTTGAGGCGGGAACCGGTTCATCGGCCTCACTGACGCTGCCGACGATTTCTCAAAGCACACAGGGGGGCAGCAAAACAGCCAATATTGCCTCGCTGGCGGCGGGGACTTTTACCGAGACGCAGTCGGCCAAGAATGCCCTGATTAAAGTGGATGATTATCCGCCGGATGTGGTCAATTCTGAAACCGGCGAACTCATCCAAGAAAAATGGATCAGCCGCAGTTCCAACACCATTGATAATGTGATTGCCGGGGTGACCCTCAAGCTGCATGATACGACCATAGCCACGGACAGTTCGACCGGATACAAAACGGTGGAAGTCAACCTGACGCGAAACACCGAGGAACTCAAGAAGAAAATCACCTCGATGGTGACCAAATACAATGAGCTGGCGACCTATTTCAAGGAAAAAACGACGTATAACACCGAAACCAAGACATCAGGGATATTGTCTTCGGACTACAGTTTAAGCAGTATTCTGAGCCTGATTAAAAATCCTCTGCGTTCGGTGGCAACGGGCTTTGGCTCGTCGGATTCCTTTACACGACCCGAAGATATTGGTCTTAAAATCGATGCCGATGGGACCTTGGAACTGGATACAGAGGTATTCGACAAAGCTATCGTGGAAGACTATATGGGGGTATTGTCGCTGTTTGGTGCCCAGAAGACCGGACTTTCCACAGGGGCTGATGCGGCCTATATCTCTTTTTATGCATCCAGTAAATATACCGATGCCGGCTCGTATGATGTCAAGGTTGAGGTGGATGCATCCGGGAACATTACGTCGGCCTTGATTAAGCTGACCTCCGAAAGCTGGGATAAAGCCCGTTCAATGACGATCAGCGGCAAAAACATCAGCGGCAGTTCGGCACTGGATAGCAGCAAGAATCCGTTATATCCTGAATTCGATCTTAATTTGACTGTAGATACCAGTAAAGCCGGAACCCTGAATGCCACCATTCAGATCAAACAGGGATTTGCCGGCGCGATGTATGAAACGGTAGATACGTCGCTGAAAACCGGCGGGCGCGTGCCGCTGGCCCTCAACAGCATTAAAAGCCAGATTACCTCACAGGAAGACCGGATTACTCAAGAACAGAACCGCCTGGAAACCTATGAAACACGTTTGAGGCAGAAATATGCCCGTCTTGAGAAAATGCTCAATCAGATTCAGCAGCAGTTCTCCGGGATTAATTCACTCTAACGGCTCCGTGCCCTGTTAGGCGGTGATGGCCAACACGCAGGGATTAGTGGGGAATCGAAATAGCGGTCACAGAGGCCAGTTTGGCAGCGTTTTCGGGAATGGCCACAGTGGTGCCTGAAAAATCACCGAGCAGCAGAGTATGCAGCCGGGCACCGATTTGATCAGCCATAATCTCGATCATGTGGGGGCCATAGATCAGAAATATGTCATATTGTCCCGCGAGTTCCTGCAGGGCGGTTTCAATACGGCAGGCAGCCTGAATCTCCATATCGCCGGCGGTAAAGACGCTGATATTGGCGATGCAGGTTGGCTGGGGGCTGATGACGGTTTTGGCCTCATTCAAATCGAACGCCCTGGCCGCGGCCCTGCGTTTGGGCTGGGCATCAATCAGAAGAACCCTGAAGTTCTTTTCGGCAAGCCCGATGGCAGTATTGACCGCCGCTTGTACGCCCAAACTGGTTCCCGGCAGACTGGTCAGCAGGATAGCCTGCTGCGGTTGAGGTTTTAGTGCGGCAGCCAGATCGGTCAATTGGCGGTAATAATCGCGGGAATCTGTCCAGGTCAAACGACGAACAGGGCAATCGATAGTCTTTAATACCTCCGCAGGGGCTGCCGGTTCAAAATCGACAATATTTTCCCGCAGCGGGGGGGCCTTGCGGGCCTGTTCCATAAAATCCGGATTCAGCAGCTCGGTTTGTTCTGTCTGTTTATCGGTTCCCGGCAAAGCGATGGTGTGTCCATGGGTGTCCTGCTCAGTCTGGTCTTTTTTGAGGCACAGGGCTTCTTTCTGAAGCAATCCCGCACAGCTCCAGGCCGAGCTGACGGCCGGCAGCAGAGAAATGATGGCCAGTCCTGCCGCCTGGGATGCAACCGTTTCCAGCAATTGGACGTTGTAGCCGCCTGCAAGGGCGTCACTGAATACTTTGATTCCGAGTGCCAGAAGAGTCATGACCACCGCTGCGGCGGCTTCGCATTGCATCAGGACTGAGATCGATCCCATGGATCCGAAGAACCGCATCTCCGTCTTGATCTTATCAAGAACAGATTTGGCCTGTTGGCGGGAGATGACGTTCAGACTCAAGTCGGCTTGAAGTCCGGCACGCTTGACCGGCAGAATCTCCTGGGAATACCTGTGTACCGAGCGGCGGATTTGCCTCGCGAATAACAGAATCATCCAGAAGCTCAATAGTACCATCAAAACAGCCAGAATCGCGGCGGTAATAACGCCAGTGCCAAGGACAACCCTGCCGATCAAACCGATGACCATCCCGGCAGTCTGTTCGAGAAGGATTTTCCGGACGGTCATGGCAATCAGGCAAATCCGCAGGAGATTCATAGCACCCACCAGAAAACCAAAGCCTCCCAATTCTTGGCAGTTTGCCGCCGCCAGACACACGGCGACTACCGCGGCAGCCAGAAACACACTGAATACCCAGACAATGTCCAGCATCAGCAGGGGCATAGGGATCAGCAGGCCGGCCAATACCGTCAGCGCAGCTGCCGCAAATACGGCATCCAGCCGGTAATGGATTGCTTCTGGTAAATTAGAGTCTGTTTGTCGTCTTCTCATTTGCCGCTTTCATTCTGATAACTCAGGCAGTATAGCGTCTTTAGGCAGAATTGTTCAAGCGTTATTTGGAATAAGCGTGTTTGAGACGATAAATTACGGCCAGCACCTCTGCAACTGCGGTGAACAGTTTTTCCGGAATGGGCTGGTCCAGTTTGACCGTCGCGTAGATTTCGCGGGCCAGGGCAGGCCGGCGGATAATGGGGACGCCATAGGAGCGGGCGATTTCCTTGATTTTTTCGCACATATGGTCGCCGCCTTTGGCTACGACAATGGGCGCCGAGGTTTTGCCGGATTCGTAATACAGGGCCACGGCCACGTGGGTGGGGTTGACCAGGACAACGCTGGCCTGGGGGACTTTTTTCAGCATTCGCCGCATGCCCAGTTCGTATTGTTTGCGGCGCAGCTTGGATTTGATTTCCGGGGGACCATCGCTGTCGCGATTTTCTTCCTTGACTTCCTGGCGGCTCATTTTCAGATTTTCGATATATTTCCAGTGACGATAGAACCAGTCAATCGCCCCGATTATCAGCAGACCGATGCATATGCGGATCACTGCCCCGAGTACAACGCCGCCGATGGCCGACAGAACATTCTGGATGTCAACCCATTGCAGTGTTGCCAGGTAAGTGATTTTTTGGCGAAGATATAAATAGACCAGAAATCCGATGAACGCCAGCTTGACGATAGACAGCACAAGCTTAACCAGCGATTCAGGCGAGCACAATTGCTTGAGACCATGGACCGGGTTGAGTTCATTCGTTTTCCAGGCCAGGCTCTTGGGGGCGTAATTCAGGCCGCTGACCATAATGCTGGCACCAATTCCGCAGACTGCCAGGGCCAGCAGAAACGGCGTCATTACCAGCATGCTGCTGATGATTTTGGAGTTGATATACGCGATAAAAACCTGACTGTTATCCATCATCTCAGCACGGCAGCTCAGGCCTTCAACAAGCTCGGTTTTCCCCCAGGAAATAAACCAGGGTCCCAGCAGGGCACAGACTGCCAGCAGGGTGACCAGGGTCACAGCGGACACCATCTCGGCGCTCTGGGGGACTTGCCCCTCCTCACGGGCTTTCTGCAGGCGTCGTGCGGTTGGAAGATGAGTTTTATTGGTATCGGCCATATCGCTTGAGAGTCTCTTTAAACGACCAGTAATCTGTCCAGCCAGAGGACAAATTGTTTGAGGTACTCGTTGACAAACGGCATCAGGATGCCATAAATGAGCAATCCCAGCCCGACCCGCACCGGCAGGCTGAGAAACAGGATATTGGATTCCGGGGCTACGCGGGCCATGATGGCCAGAACCACCATCAGCAGCAGAAAGATGGCCAGAACGGGAGCGGACATCTGCAGCGACAGCATCAGCAGGGCCGAACCTGACAGCAGGATGCTTTCCATCAGTCTGCCAATATCAGGAATTTGGCCAATGCCGAATCGGTCATAGCTGCGGGCAATGATTTTTAGCAGGATGTGATGCCCGTTGGAAGCAAACAGCAGCAAAATAAAAAAAATTTCAACCAGAATGGCCAGAGCATTTTCCTGTTCTTCGGTCAGCGGATCCATTTCACTGGCGACATTAAGGCCCATTTGTTGTTCCCCAATACGGGCCGCGTTTCGGACCACGCCGAAAAGAGCGTATGCCACCAGACCGAGTGCCAGCCCATAAATAGCCTCAAAAGCAGTCCAGATGACAATCTCCAGGACATCCGGGGCCGCAGAAAGCTGTGGCATGGGGCTGATGCCGGCAAAAAAGATTGCCAGCACCACAGCAACGGCGGTTTTGGTCTGCGGAGGGACGGAGGCCCAGTTAAACACCGGTGAGGCCGTGAAAAACGCACCAACTCGTGTGGCAATCAATAAAAACCCCAGTATTTTGCCGGTGATAAAAGTATCCATGGATTACTGGCCATAGGTCTGGATTTGATTGAATATTTCCGTGGTGAATCGCATCAGCACCTGCAGCATCCAGTTGCCGAACAGCAGGGCCGTAATGCCGGCGGCAATCAGTTTGGGTGCCATAGTCAGGGTCATATCGCGAATGGATGTAACCGTCTGAAACAAAGAGATAATAATGCCCGAGATCATACAGGCCAGCAGGATCGGTGCCGAAATCAGCAGGGCTGTTTCCATGGTATGCCGGGATAGATATAAAATAGAGTCAATTGTCATCGTATTGTCCTTATCTGAAACTCAAACTCAGTCCCTGGGCCAGAATCCCCCACCCATCCACGAGGATAAACAGAATCAGCTTCAGAGGCAGAGAAATCATGGCCGGCGGAAGCATCATCATACCTGCACTGAGCAGAATACTGGCGATAACCAGGTCCAGCAGCAGGAAGGGAATAAACAACAGGCATCCAATTTCAAAGGAGGTCCGGAATTCACTGATTACAAACGCCGGCGTAATGATATGCAGCCCCAGCTCTGCGGGATTGGACGGCGGGGTAACTCTGGCCATATTGACAAACAGGGCCAGGTCACTTTTGCGGGTCTGACGCAGCATAAATTCCTTGATAATTGAAGACGATACCCCGGCGGTGCTTTCAAAATCCAATTGGCCGTTCAGATAGGGCTGAATGGCCTGCTCGTTCATTTTCACCAGCGTTGGTGCCATAGTAAACAGGGTCAGAAACAGGGCTAGGCCCATGACAACGGTGTTTGGGGGAATATTCTGGGTTCCGAGTGCCCGCCGGACAAAGCCCAGCACGATGACGATGCGGGTAAACGAGGTCATCATCGCCAACAGGCTGGGGATCAGGGCCAGCAGAGTGAAAATGGCAACCAGTTTGACTGGCGTGCTCCACTCGGCGGGTTTTTCCTGATTATCGGTAGTTGCTTTATCGATTAAATCCACAATGTCCGGAATCTGGGGCAGGGTATTCGGTGCGGTCGGGGTCGGAACGGCTGGTTCCGCGGCCGCATAAGCCCAGGCAGGCAAGGACACATACACACAGAACAATACCAGTGGCAGGATACGCTTCATTTAATGATCCTCGTCCGATAATGAAGCAATGGCTCCGGTCATATCGGTCAGAAGGCGGATACCTTCAGGGCTATTGCTGATTAGCAGATGCTTGTTGCCAGCCTGAATGAGATGGATTGACCGTCTGGCACCCAGCGGGAGAGTTTCGATAACCGACAAGTGACCTCCTCTTCCCTTGAGCCAGGGAGTATTTATTTTTTTGAGTAAAAACCACGCTCCGACACCAATCACAGCCACAAACAGCAGCATGAGAAAGAATTGCCCCATTAATCTGCTGTTGCTGTAACCACTTCCGGCGGAGTCGTCTTTGAGATTCCATTGGCCCATGGCACCCTGACGACTGTCCTCTTGCGGCAAGGCCTTGGCTTCACCGAGAGCAGGACGCAACAGGACCTGCCCCACGATGCTTAAAACCAGCAGCAAACCCAGGCATATCAGACGCTTTTTTACCATAATTTTATTCCTGATTCAGATAGAATAGAACTTGGACTTTTTATGTGCAAAAATTGTGCCTTGAGGCTAAAACTTGATTCTATGATGAAAGGGAAGGCTTTATTTATGTGTTGCGCAATAAAATCAGACACCTGTAATGTTCAATTTACGGTGCTATGAATAATTGGCGACAGACTTCGTATATAATGACAGAACTGGACGAATTAGTTTTTTTGTGTCAGGACTGCAATCATGATTTCAGTTTCGGAGCTGACTAAGCCTTTTTGCCCAACCCAGTCGCCGCCGGGACCGGCCCCCCAGCTGTAAATCGACCAATTGGCATTATCTGGTTGTTTTGAGCGAATGAAATCAGCGACAGCCTGGGCCCGCTGGGCCGAAAGGGTCCATTGCCGCTTTTCCCCTTTTTCGCCTGCAGCAATCCCAAGGACATACAGGGTGACTTCCTGTCCGGTCAGGTTGGTAATAAGCTGCTGGCAATATGCGTTGAGAAAGCTCTGGGCCGGAGAGTTGAGAGTGATTTGGCCCGGTGCAAAGTGAATATCTGTCGGCAGGAAAGTTCTGTTCATACCCGAAATAGGACTTGGCGTAATCTTAGCCATTTTCTCAATATCCAACAGAACCCGACGCATCATCTCGGTATGGGCGTCCAGCGAACGATTCTGCGGCTCGTCTTTGCCTTCTTCAGCGGCATATTCGGGTTTGGGATGTTCGAATTTGGTGCCGTCATTATTGGATGATTCATCCCCTGAAACTCCCAAACCATCAAAAGTGCGTTTGAGTGCTGCCTGACCAGCTTCAAATTTATGTTGTTCGACCTGAACCTTGGCCATACTCTGGAGCATGACGAAAAAGGTCAGTAGTAGAGTAATCATGTCTGAAAACGTAACAATATAAGCCGGTGCACCCGGTGCTTTTTCTTCGGCTCGTTGTTTGGCCATTATTCGTACACACTCCTTTCCAGGAGGGTGATTTCCAGCCGACGGGTTTGGAGTGGGTCTTTGGTGGTGGGGGATGCACAGATGCTGATTCGTTTTTTATCTACTCCGCCGGCGGCCAGGTAGTCCATCACCATCAGTGCTCGATCCAGACCGCTTTGGGAATCTTGATCCGGGCCATTTTCGCTGATAACGATACGGCCGGGGGTATTCAGGAGAAATTTTTCGAGTGCATTGAGCACCTGTTTTCCGGATTCCGTCAATGCAACACCGTTTCCCCAGAAGACTTTTTCGGACTCGATGGTAAAGACCTTCAGATTTCTGAAATCGAGCGGTTTTTGTTCCCTCATGAAATTGGAATTGATCGCCTGGGCCAGAGTTCTGGTTTCAGAGCCTTGTTTGGATATCTGGGCGTTGGGAGACTGGTTTTTTTCCATCATGGATTTTTTGACGGAGCCGCCAAACAACCCCACGCCGGGAAACGCTCTGGAGAAAATCTCTCCCAGGGTCGGGATCGTATCCTTGTCAAAGGAAGCAAAGCTCATCAGCAGCACAAAAAAAGTCAACAGCAGCGTCATGCAGTCGCTGAAAGTGACCATCCATTCCGGGACGCCCTCGCCGCCGCTGTCTTCAATTGGTTTCTTGATTCTGGCCATTATACGGTTGCCTTGACTTCTATTCTTCGCCCCGGCGAGATGAATGCCTGAAGTTTTTCTCGCACGACAGTGGGGTTTTCGCCCTTGCTGATGGTACAGATTCCCTCCACAATCATCTCCATCGCCAGTGTCTCAGCCTTGGAGTAGATGCCGAGTTTTCCTGCCAGGGGCGTAAAGACCAGGTTTGACAGTATAGCTCCGTAAAAGGTGGTGATCAGGGCTACCGCCATGCCGGCACCGATGCTTTCCGGCGAGGTCATATTACGCAGCATCTGGACCAGACCTATAAGAGTTCCAATCATGCCGAAAGCCGGGGCGGCAGATGCCATGAACTCGAGAATCTTTTTGCCCTGGGCATGGCGTTCCTGGAGATATTGGATCTCCAGTTCCAGCATATCGCGAATGTTGCTTTCTTCCTGACCATCGACCAGCATCTGCAAAGCTTTGGCCATAAAGCTGTTATCGACCTTGCGAATCTGTTCCTCAAGGGCCAGGGCTCCTTCTCTGCGGCTGATCGCAGCAAAATTGACCATTTGCTGAATGATGTCGGCCGGTTTGTGTACTTTGACCAGAAAGGCTTTTTTCATAATGGAAAAGATGCTCAGAAATTGCGGCAGCGAAAAGTGGATAATCACCGCGCAGAGCATGCCCCCGATGACGATCATGGCTGACGGCAGATCCCAGAAAACCACCAGACTGCATCCCATCAGGATGGACCATGCAATCAGTCCCAGGCCAACGATTAATCCAACAATTGTTCCGATATCCATATCTATGCTGTCTCCGGCTCCGGTTATTTTTGTTCACGAATGCGTTTTAACTGCAGACTCAGTGCCGCGGCGATTTCCGGGGCATTGGTTCCGACTTCGCCAAGCAATTTGCCGGCGCTGCGTTCATTCATATAATACAGGATTTTGACGGCATCAGGCATCTGGTTGTTGGTAACCATCGTGGCCAGAATCTTGCCCGCCTGAGCCGGGTCCATTTTGTCGTAGGTGCCGGCGATCCGCTGAAAATTGGTTTTTTCAAGGCTTTCGATTTCCACGATGCTGTTCTGGATCGCTTTTTCCTTGTCTTTGATCGAAATCAGGGCCAGATTCAGCTTCTCCTGAAGCTGATTGAGCTGTTCGATCTCGTCCTGCAGAGTCTGACGGGTGATTTCGATCTGCTGTTTTTCCTGCTCGAGCACTTTCTGCTTATCGTTATATTCCTGCATCTTCTGGCGGATGTCGAAAATCAGATTCTTCAACTGGGTTTCGGACATTCCCAGGTCATCAGCGGCCTGCGAGCGAGCCATCAGGCTTTCCAGAATACTGTTTTGGGCGGCGTCCTCCGACGGCGTATGGGACGCATTCTGACTTCGAGCGATGTTTTGTTCGGCGGGGACGGACCGTGACTTTTTGAGCCAGAAACTGACTCCAAAAGCTGATCCGAAACTGAGCAGGCCCGCTGCCAGCAGTAAGAGAATATGTATTTTTTTCATATCGGTTGATCTCCCTATGATGAATGAGACATCTGGATAGCAACACGTGGGCCTGGAATGTTCTGTCCGTTAGCGTCGCTGGGCGATGAAATTGCCTCAAGATCTGCTTGGTGCTGACCGGACAGTAACGCCCTGGCATACATGATGCCGCCGGATTCATCGGTCATCATTTGTTCCTGACGATGTTGTTCCTGACGATATTCTTCCACGGCTCTGGCTCGCAGTTTTTCCAGACTCTTTCGTTCTTTCCGAATCACCAGAAGCTGGTTGATTTTTTCTTTACGCTGCTGTTCGAGGGATGCCAGTTTGTCGGATAATGCCTTCATACGCGTATCCAGGACATGGGCAAACTGCAGGAACATCTGCTGTTTTTCCAGTCGCTGTTCAGCCGCCAGGGTGCGCATCTCGGCCAGTCGGCCACGAATCTGGGCCTTGAGAGTAATCATCTGGGCTTGTATCGTTGCGATCTGTTCACTCAATGCCGCCAGGTCGGCACGCAGTATTTCATGCTGTCGCACCTTCAGGTCCAGCAGTCGCTGGAGTCGCCATACAAATCGTTTCATATGAACACTCCGAATCTCCTCTTAGGACACCCTGCCGCGTGGGGCGGATTTACTGGTTTTGACCACAGGTTCACTGAGCAATTGATCCC
This sequence comes from Anaeroglomus insulsum, assembly GCF_050689095.1. Classification (NCBI taxonomy): domain Bacteria; kingdom Pseudomonadati; phylum Planctomycetota; class Phycisphaerae; order Sedimentisphaerales; family Anaerohalosphaeraceae; genus Anaeroglomus; species Anaeroglomus insulsum. Next base: position 174,131 of record NZ_JBOGCL010000005.1, on the reverse strand, counting down.
AGGCGGCAGCGATGGCTCGCAGGCGTTCGACCGTCTCATCAAACGGGCTTCGCTGACGAATGGGCTGCACCAGAAACTGCTGTATCTTGTCAATCAGAGCGACCGCACCGTCAATCCGGCGATTACTGCCGGGTGCAAAGGCTCCAATACTGATGAGGTCTTCGGCATCGATGTAGGTAGCATACATTTCTCGGAGTTTCTGTGCAGCCTGACGGTGTTCCGGGGTGGCTACGGTTGTCATTAAGCGGCTGACACTCTGGAGAATATCGATGGCCGGATAATGACCGCGATCGGCAAGCTTTCGGCTGAGCACAATATGGCCATCCAGCAGGGATCGTGCACTGTCGGCAACGGGGTCGTTCATATCATCGCCTTCCGCCAGTACCGTCAGGATGCCGGTAATGCTGCCATGTTCATCACAGCCAAGACGTTCGATCAGCTTGGGCAGCAGGGCAAATACACTGGGACAATATCCTTTGGTCGCCGGAGGTTCTCCCGCGGCAAGACCAATTTCACGCTGGGCCTGGGCAAACCGGGTCAGGGAATCCATCATAAACAATACATCTTTGCCCTGTTCCCGAAAATACTCGGCGATGGTGGCGGCGACAAATCCCGCTTTGACACGCTGAATGGCTGCGGAATCCGAGGTGGCTACAATAATGACACTGCGGGACAGACCTTCAGGACCGAGGTCTTTTTCAAGATATTCACGGACCTCTCTGCCACGCTCGCCGACCAGGGCTACGACATTGACATGGGCGGCACTGCTGTTGGCGATTTCGCCGAGCAGGACACTTTTGCCCACGCCGCTGCCGGCGAAGACGCCAATACGCTGTCCTTTGCCGCAGGTCAGAATACCGTCGATGGCACGAATACCCATGGACAGGGGGGTGGTAATCATCTCGCGCCGCAGGGGAGCGGGACTGGTATTATGAATCGGACGAAGCTGGCCCGTCAGGGGGCCTTTGCCGTCAATGGGTTCGCCCAGGCCATTCAGAACCCGGCCCATCAGATCCGGGCCGACGTACACCATCCGGGGTTTGTCGGTGGCACTGACCATATCGCCGGGCCGGATCCCTTCGATGGAATCCAGCGGCAGCAGGACCAGGTTGCCCTTGCGAAACGCCACCACTTCGGCCTCAACCACAGCACCGCTCTGAAGGTGTATCCGACACAGTTGGCCAAGCCCCACGGACGGGCCGCTGCTTTCAACGGTCAGCCCGGAGACGTGGGTTACAGCCCCCTTGCGTGATCCGACGGGAGCCTGTCGTACCGCCTGGATCAACGGTTCAAAATCCACAAACGATAATGTTTTATCTTCAGTCATAGGTTATGATACCTGATGCAGGGCCATTTCAATTTGGCGCAGATGTTCCTGGATCGTGCATTCCATCGTTCCCTCGCCGGTTTCGATGACGCACTCGGCACGTCCCACCGACCAGTCTGGTGTCAGTTTGACATCCTGCCCCACAAGGACGTGGCCATTTTTGATCATGTCCTCACAGGTTTTCAGGTCGTCCGGATTGAGCCGGATTTCAAGAATCGGGCCGGACGCATTCTGCTGGATAGCCTGGGTCAGAATCTTGTCGATTCCATAATGGCCTTGTTCTATCTCGCGGGCCAGGACTCGCGATGCAATCTGAAGGGACAGATGAATCAGCTGCTCCCGGTGCGAGACAAACAGACTGCGTCCATAAGCCTCTACCCTCTGGACGGCCTGCTGGAGGGCCTGGCAAAGCGATTCCAGTCTGCTTTTCAAAGCGGCGGTTTCCTTGGCCGCCGCAGCGGCTTTGTCGGGTGTGATGGCACCGGCCTCAAGAACACGGACCGCACCGATCGCGGAATCGAGCTGAACACATACCTTGCCGTTCATCTCTATTCTTCCTCTTCAATAAACAACAGGTCTCCTGATTCATTGGCTTCACGCAGCGGTTTAGCCACTTCTTCGCGTGCGGCCTGTACATCTTTTTTTCGCGGTTCTCCAATCAGCGACAATTCATCGTCAATCATTTGTGAGAGACGCTCTGAAATATTGGATCGGATTTTCTTGGCGATTGCCTCATCTGCACCAAACAGAGCTTTTGCCAGTATACCGGCCTCCACTTTCCGCAGGAGACCCTGCAGACACTTATCATCAATTTTCACAATATCTTCCCAGGTCACCATCAGGGCCTTGACCGTGTTGGCAGTGGCTTCATCCCGTTTACGAATCTGCTCCAGCAGACTATCGCGGCGATCCTTGGGAAGTCCGCTTAATACGAGTGCGACCCGGCGGAGCGTTTCTTTGCTGGCGTTTTCCTTGATGACGGGGACCTGCTGTTCGGAGTTCATTTCCATCAGCCGATTACATACGATCTCCCCGATGCGACGCAGGGTTTTGATGGACACCTCCTGCGGGAGAGTCATACGCCAGATGACCTGTGTACTTAATGACTCGTCGAGCTTGGCCAGGACTTCCGTGCTAAGCTTGGGCGGAAGAGCCGATAATACCAGAGCAATCGCCTGGGCCGGTTCAGTCCCCACAGCGGCGGCGATCTGCTCGGCAGGGCTGTTGGCTATATAAATAAAAGGGTCTTTCTCACGCACAGCCTTTTCAAGACGTGACTGGATATCAGAGACCTTTTCTTTGCCCGAGGTACTCTGGAGAAGATTGCTGATAAAGCTTTTAACGTGCAGGGAGCCGCCGCCGCGATGTTGCAGTTCAGTGCAGAAGGTCCGGCTAATCATGGTGGCCTGTTCCGAGCCGCAGAGTCCCTTGGCATCCAGCTGGGCCAGTTCCATGGCGATTTTCTGCACTACATCGGCCGGCTGTCCTTTGAGCAGTTCGGTTGCAGTCGCCGGATCCAGCGTCGTCAGCAGCAATGCGGCTTTTTGAATTCCTGTAAGCATGGCTGTTTACCGATCCTCAGCAAGCCAGTTGGCAAATAATTGACGCACCTGTTCGGGGTTCTGACGCAATTGTGCCGCGATGTGCTGACGAATGGCATTGGCAGCATCTGCTCCGTTGCCGGCGGTCAGCAGGGGAGCTGTCCCGGCAGCCAGTGTATTGGCCGATTGCTGGGCGGCCGCGGCGGCTTTCTTTCCGGCACTGGTAAAGATTTTCAATGCCAGCAACGCACACAGGGCCAGAATGCCCATGGAGGATTGACGGGCAATTTCGATATAGCGGTCCCATTTATCAAAACTCATCGCATCGTTGATTTCAGGACTCATCGGACGATTGAATGGGACATGTTTGACAGTGAGATTTTCTTCTTTTAACAGCTCAGGGCCAATGGCTGTTCGAACGATGGCCTTTACATCCTCTTCTGTCAGCAGCAGACTGGTGGCAGCTGCTGCCGGAGATTCCGACGACGGCTGTGCACCCTGTGCTTCAGAGCTTTGCGATGCCGGCGGCTGCGGTTTGGTTAAATCCGCAATAATGGATACTGACCAGCTTGTAATTTTGCCTGGCGCGCTTTGTCGCGTGGTAACGGTCTGGGGGACTTTGTATTTGCTCTGGGTAGAGCCGGTTTTTTCTGTCGTGCCTGGACTGGGGGAATTTCCATCCGCAGAAGGTGAACCCTGCTGAATATTGGAGGATTCATCCACGGTTTCCTCTTCGGGAATCCCTTTTTCATAGGTCGTTTTGACTTCCGATTCGCTGGTCAGATCCACCATGGCACTGGCCAGAACGGTGGCCTTACCCGGCCCAAGAATCAAATCCAGGGAACGCATCAGACGCTCAGTCATTTGCTGTTCAACCGCGGCTTTGTAATCTTTATATGTATTGGCTCCCGCGGCAACCGTATCCGCCTGGGTGGTTCCGGTCAAAAGATTTCCCTGACTGTCGGCAATGGTAACATTCTCGGGCTTGAGACCTTCGACAGCTCCGGAAACCAGATTGGTAATGGCGGCGGCAGAGGCCTGACTGAGTCGCCAGCCAGGACGCAGCTTAAGCATGACCGAAGCACTGGCCTTTTGGCCATCGCCGGTGAACATCGTTTGTTCCGGGCGAACGATATGAACACGGGCATATTCCACGCCGTCGAAGAACTGGATGGTCTTGGCCAGTTCACCTTGCAACGCACGGTTGTAATTGAGTTTCTGAACCAGGGGACTGACACCGAGTTTCTCGTTATCGAATATTTCATACCCAGGTTCTCCCTCCTTGGGGCCAAGACCCTCTTTGGCCAGCATCGCGCGGACTTCATAAACCTTTTCAGAAGGGACATATATGCTGGAGCCGCCTGCGCCGATCTTGCATTCGATGTTTTTCCCCTGGATTTTGTCGGCAATGATTCCCGCCTGCTCGGCGCTGAGATTGCCATAGAGCAAACGCATCTCAGGGCGAGTGGCCCACTTGGTCAGCAAGCCGCCTGTAATAATACAGGCCATGATTGCTGCCGCAAGCACCGCCCGCTGCACCAATCCAATTCGTTGCCAGACTGCGTTGATTTTGTCAAACAAGGGATATTCCGTCAAAAAACGTTACACCGAGACCATTCTAAATCTGCATTCGCATCGTTTCTTTATAGGCTTCGACCAGTTTGTTGCGAACACCTACCAGAAGTTTGAAACTCATATCCGCCTTGGCCATGGATGCTACGACGGTATTGATGTCCTGCTGTTTGCCGCTGAGCAGGTCCACAATGGACTGGTTGGATTCAGTCTGGTCCTGATTGACCTGGCGAAAGGAATTGAGCAATGCGTTACCAAATGTGGTCTGCTCGGGGTTTTCCTGCCGAATACCCGGCTGCGATAACGGGCTTTGAATGGCCGGAGACTGCAGGTTGGGATTAAATTGTATGGACATAAAGATAATCCTTAACGAAGGAGTTCAAGACTGGTTTCGATCATTTTCTGATACCGTTTTAAAATCGCGGCGTTGGCCTGATAGGCTTTGCTGGCGATATTAAGGTCGATCATTTCCCGGGGCCAACTGACATTGGGCATGGCGACATAGCCATTTTCGTCAGCCTGAGGATGTCCCGGGTCTAAAATATACTGAAAATCACTCGGGTCCTGTTTTAGCTCTCCAACCTCCACACCATGAACCCCGTCTTTGCTTTCTTCGGCCTTGAATTCCAGCGTAAGGCGACGGTACGGCTGCCCGTTGCCGGTGTCAGTGGTCTGCATATTGGCGATGTTGGACCCAATGACTTCCATTTTGCGGTTGGTGGCTTTCATGCCCGATACCGCAATATGAATTGTGTCAAACATATTACTTTCTATTTTCACGGGACGGATTCCTTTCCGATCGGTCACTCACAAAGGCTTTTGATACAAGAACTTAATATTGCAGCTTGATCGCTGAATCCATTTGCTGGTATTTCTTTTTCAGCAGTGACATATAAGCCCGGTGCCGCAGAGAGTTCTCAACCATCTTCCCCAATTCGGTATCCAGGGATACATCGGATCCATGTTCATTAATTGGGGTATTTTGAGGTTGATAGAATTCCATTTTGATTTTATCAGGATTTATATCTTCGCCTTTGGCCATCGCCTTTTTGAGTTCCATCTCAAAATTGACGTCAATACGCCGATAGCCCTCGGTATTCATATTGGCAACATTGCTGGCAATCGCCCGCTGGCGAAGTCCCTCGGCCTGCATGGCTGATTCGAGCAGATGAATCACGGTATTGTCTTGAATCATAGCTTGTCCTGTCCTGCAAACGGTTCCACATTGACATACTATCAGCTGCTCTTAATGTAGCAACCTTTGTGCCAGGAATAGGAATGCCCTTTTTTTGATTCAAAAACAGTTTTTTTCACGATCGCTGGGCCGGTGGAGGTGTCTAAAATATGCAAACTTGTATGAGCTTTGGACGAGTTTGAATATAAATCTATAATAAAGGTGTGATATACCCTGATACAGGAAAACAGGTCTTTTTAATAAACCTCTCGTAAAGGGGCTTGCAAATATCAGGAATTAGGGTTAGATTACCTTGGCTGGCAAGATTTTAGATTATGGAGAGGTGTCGGAGCGGCTGATCGAGCTGGTTTCGAAAACCAGTGTACCCATTGGGTACCGCGGGTTCGAATCCCGCCCTCTCCGTTTTTTCTTTTGCCCGAAAAACACATCTCTATTTTCCTGGTACTTTTTCCACAATTTTCATTCGCTCAAAGGGGTGGTACTGTGTTATATTGAGGTGCTCAAACGGATCGATTTTGTGTTGTAAATTGAGACAAGTCTATTTTTTCATGAGGTTTACATTTTTCAAATGTCTCAGTTTTTGAGGAAGGCATCACGATGAACCCCCATGTTTGTGTCTCCAAGCACATGTTGGATGTCTAATCGCTCAGTTTGAATTAAACAAGGAACATTATGTTTTGTCTTTCGCAACACAGGTTCTTTTCAACAACATACTTCCATACCGAAAGGCCGCATAATGTGACTGCTTTCTATTCTTTCCCTGGCAATTATGGATGAAAACCTGAATAAAAGATATAGATCGGCGGGTATTAAGGAGAGTCTCGGATGGGTACTTGTGCGAAGAATTATGCGGTTGGGGTCATCCTGAGTATGGTATGGATTAGCGGCCAGGCAGTTGCGTCGCTGGCCGAGCTTGCTGAGCCAAAGGATGGCCGGAGTATGCGGACGACCAGTACGCGGCGGTATGCCAAAGGCGAGGAAAACAACTATGACAATCAGAAGGTCAAACCGGGCGAAACCGTAGTTTTAATGGATGAGAAAGGGCCTGGCGTAATTACCCATATCTGGCTGACGTTTCTGGGGCCAGAACCCCAGGCCTGGGCCCCAAACGGTTCGGCCAGCCATCAGGATATGGTGATTCGCATGTACTGGGACGGGGCCAAAGAGCCTGCCGTCGAGGCGCCGGTTGGCGATTTTTTTGCCAATGCCTTCGGCAAACGCAGCGAGGTCATCAGTTTGCCGGTGATTGTTGAAGACGGCGATTCGTATAACTGTTTCTGGCACATGCCGTTCCGCAAGTCGGCCCGGATTGAAATTGAGAATCAGAATCCTGACAAGCCCATCAGCCTGCTGTATCACAATATCGACTGGATTAAAAAAGACCGCATCGACAAGGATACTCCGTATTTCTATGCCCGCTACCGCCAGGAATACCCTGTCGAGGGTGGCAAGGATTACGTGATTCTCGACACACAGGGCAAGGGGCATTATGTGGGGACCGTACTGAGCGTGCGGACTCGCAGTCCATCGTGGTTTGGGGAAGGCGACGAAAAGATTTATATCGACGGCGAGAAAAGTCCTTCCATCTGGGGCACGGGGACAGAGGATTATTTCTTGAGCGCCTGGGGGTTAAAAACCACCAGTACGCCGTATTTTGGCGTGCCTTATTTTGACCAGTGGGGCATTGTCGGTGGCCATACGAGCGCGTATCGCTGGCACATCCAGGACCCGATTGTCTTCCAGAAGGGCATCCGGGTGACGCTTGAGCATTACGGCTGGATATCTCCGGATGAGAATCCCGACTTCAAGACCACAAGCTGGAATGAGCGGCAGGATGATTATTCAAGTGTTGCATTCTGGTACCAGACCGGCAAACCCACGTTTAATCCCCCTCTGCCCACGGCCCAGCAGCGATGGCTTCCCTCACTGGACCTGCAAATCATCTATGCTGCAGAATTCACTGCTGACACATATCATGGCCCAGGAGCCGCAAGTGCTCAGGAACTGCCGGATTTATATCCTAAATCGCAGTTATTCTACAGTCCCACATCGCTGGATAATGGCTGGATTGAAATTCCTTTCAAGGTGGAAAAGAAACAACCGGTGCGTCTGCTGATTGTGGCGACCCAGGCGCCGGATTACGGGATTTATCAGGCCACGCTCAATGGTGTGAAAATCGGTCCCAGACTGGATTTCTATCATAAGGACATTCGTTCCCAAGAATATCACCTGCTGGATTTCTGGCCGGAGCCGGGAGACTATACTCTCCGGCTGGAGTGTGTCGGCAAGAATCATTTCTCGGAAGCGGCCAAATGCGGGATAGAGTCGGTCCGGCTTCGCCAGCGCCAGCCGCGGGTTACGCAATATGGGCATGAAAAAGATAAAAAATGGCAGGAAAATCCGACTTTGTACAATTGAGGAGCAAAATAATCTGTATTATGATTATCAGAAATCAGCGGGGTATTCCAGGCAGGTTGTAACTTTAATGAATCTATTTTTATCTGTATCAGTGGGCACCTTTGGTCAGTCCATTGCATCGTCAGGGTTTGTATGGTAGAGTAACCCCTTTGCGTGGTCTTAGCTGGTCGGTAAAGAATAGCCTCAACAGAAGATTTCGATCCAGATGCATTTTATCTGTTATAGTATTAATTTTCATACAGCGCCATTGGAAATAAGGGAGACAGTTTCGCTGGATTCTTCCCGGCAACGGGATTTCCTGGAGGTTCTTCGATCTGCCGAGGATGCAGTCGAAGCGATGGTGCTTTGCACCTGTAATCGTACTGAATTATATCTGAATTGTCCCAAAAAAGTCAAACCTGAAGCCATTGTCGAGAAGGCATTGTCTGTGGTCAAGCCCGAGGCGGTGGCAATCTGGCAAAGTTATTGCGACGTATTTGAGGACAAAGTCGCCATAGAACATCTATTTTCACTGGCTGCAGGTCTTGAATCGCAGATGCTGGGGGAAAACCAGATTGTGCATCAGCTCAAGGATGCCTATGCGCAGTCGATTGAGGCGGGAACCAGCCGGTTTTTTTTTCATAAGCTGATGCACTGTGCCTTTCGGGCGTCCAAAGCCGTCAGGCAGGGCACAGAGATTAGCTGCGGAGCGGTGTCGCTGAGTATGGCGGCGGTAGAGACGGTGCGGGCCAAATCCCGGCTGGAAGGGGCGAAGGTACTCTTGATTGGGGCAGGGGAAAATGCAGCATTAGTGGCCAGGTATCTGGCCAAGTCAGCACTCTGCCGCCTGACGATTATCAATCGTACGCTGGATTCGGCTATGCAGCTTGCTCAGACCATTCGAGGGGCTCAGGCCGCAGCACTGGCATGCCTGCCGGAATATTTGGCGGATGCGGATGTGGCGATCTTTTCCACGGCTTCACCGCATCCGGTTTTGACGGCCGAAGATGCGGGATATTATCTTTCTCAGCGGAGCAGTCCGCTGTTGATTATCGATCTGGCTGTGCCGCGGGATGTGGATCCGGCGGTGGGCAGTCTGGATCATGTCGAACTGATTAACATTGATCAGTTGAATGAGCAGGTTGAAAAGAACCGGGCCAATCGCAGTGTGTGGATTGAGCCGGCCCAGAAGATTGTTCGTCAGCATACCATGCGATTCATCCGCTGGCAGGAGTCGCTGGACACGGCGGCGGTGATTGCGGAGTTGACCGGCAGGATTTTGGGTGAGGCAGGCTCCTACGCCAAACGGAACCGCCGTTATTTTGCCAAAAGCGATCAACAGCGGCTGGAACAGTTTGCCGAAGGGCTGGCCCGAAAGCTGCTGCATGGGCCGATACAATATCTCAAAGAAGCCGATTCACCGCGTGCCCGGGGCGATAAAGCCCAGGCAGTTGAACTGATCCGAAAGCTGTTCCTGGATACCAAACGGCGGAGGAAGGGGCAATGACGGTTATGCGGATTGCCACACGCGGTTCGGCGCTGGCGCTGGCTCAGACAAAGCTGGTTGCGCGGATGCTGGAGGATAAACACCCCGGCCTGCACACGGAACTGGTTATTGTCAGTACGCGGGGGGATCAGGATGTCGAGCAGCCGCTGTGGAAGATGGAGGGGGTGGGGTTTTTCACGACGCAGCTGGAGCGGGCTTTGCTGGACGGCAGGGCGGATGTGGCGGTGCACAGTTATAAGGATTTGCCGACGGCGGATACGGCGGGATTGATGATCGCTGCCGTGCCCGTTCGGGAAAATCCGGCTGATTGTGTAGTCTCGCGGCTCAAGATTGGGTCGTTTATGCAGATTGCACCGTCGGCATTTGTCGGGACGTCCAGCTTGCGGCGACAGGCCCAGCTACTCAGGCTGCGTCCGGATTTGACTATCAAGCCCATTCGCGGCAATGTGAATACGCGGCTGCGAAAAATGGATGAGGGACAATATGATTTGCTGATTATGGCGGCGGCGGGTCTGTTGCGGTTAGGCTTGCAGGAACGCATTACGTTTATGTTGGAGCCCGATCGTTTTTTGCCCGCTCCGGCACAGGGTGCGTTGGCGGTGCAGGTTCGGGCTGATGATGCGGCGACGCGTATGGTTGTGGAAGCGATAGATGACAGGCAGACTCGTACGCTGGTGGAGGCGGAACGGATTGTGCTGCGGCGGCTGCATCCGGGCTGTCACGCGCCGGTTGGAGTGTATGCCCGCCGTGTGGGACAGCGGATTGTGATGTCAGCATTTGCGTCGCGGCCGGATGGGACGGATGAGCTGCGGTGTCAGGTCGAAGGTAACTTTGCGGCGGCCCAGGCGGTAGCTGAAGGGTTAGCAGAAAAAATGATTTCGGGTGGAGCGATAGACATTCTGGAGGAGGGCTAAACGATGAAAAAACCGTTGGTGTATCTGGTGGGAGCAGGGCCGGGCGATCCGGAGCTGATTACGCTTAAGGCTATCCGGTGTTTATCGGAAGCGGATTGTGTCATTTTCGATGGGCTGGCGAATGCAGATTTTCTGGAGTATGCGCCTGCGGCTGCCGAGAGAATTTCTGTTGCTAAACGCGGCGGACACGACAGCATCAAACAGGACCAGATCAATACACTGCTTGTGCAGAAAGCCCTGGAGGGCAAGACCGTGGTTCGTCTCAAAGGCGGCGATCCGACGCTGTTTGCCCGGGGCGGGGAAGAGGCCGCGGTGTTGTGTCAGGCAGGGATCGCATTTGAAATTGTGCCTGGTATTACGGCCGGGTTGGCCGCAGCGGAATACAGCGGGATTTTTCTGACCGACCGCAATACCAGTTCGCAGGTGGTGTTCGTGACCGGACATCCGTCGGCGGACAAGGCGTTTGATTCTATCGACTGGGACTATCTGGCACGGTTTGACGGCTCGATTGTGCTGTATATGGCCATGAGCAATCTGGCCCAGATTGCCGAGCGGCTGATTGCCGGCGGCAAACCCGCCAATATGCCCGCGGCGGTGATACAACATGCGACGCTGCCGGGGCAAAAAATGGTCAGAGGGCCGCTGGATAAGATTGATACGCTATGCAAAGCAGCGGGATTGTCGGCACCGGCGATTGTGATGATCGGCAACGCCGCCAAGAGTCCCGATGCATATAACTGGTTTATGTCACAGCCATTATTTGGAAAGACGGTTGTTGTTACCCGTGACCCGGCGGGCAATCGGCGTCTGGGCAAGCTGCTCAGCCAGCAGGCGGCCAGTGTGGTTCATTTTTCATGCATTGAGCTGCAGGGGCCTGTCGAAAGCCCGACACTGAAGAATGCCATCCGGGATTTGAACGATTACGACTGGGTCGTGTTTACCAGTTCGCACGGGGTCGATTTTACGATGGAATTGCTGACTCGATATCGTAAGGACAGCCGGGCATTGGGTTCTGCCAAAATTGCCTGCATTGGCAAACCGACGGCGGAGTCCCTTCTGCGATATGGTATTCGTGCGGATTTTGTGCCATCGGAATTCACCGGCAAGGCTCTGGCTGCAGAACTGGCCGGGCATTCGGACCTGCGGCGAAAGAATGTTCTGCTGCTGCGGTCGGGGGCGGCAACCGACGACCTTGCCGACAGCCTGCGGCAAAGCGGAGCGGCGGTGGAGGATATTCGGATTTACACCACAGTGACCAGACAGCAGACGCAGGAGGCAAAAGACCAGATGGCTGCGTTGATTGAGTCGGGCGGGGCGGACTGGATTACCTTCACGAGTTCATCGACGGTGCAGGGCTTTTTTGAACAGATTGATCAGACGCTGGTGAAAAACGCAGCGGTCAAAATCGCATCCATCGGCCCAGAGACGACACGGCAACTGCAGGCTCTCGACCTGACAATTCATCTGGAAGCCAACCCCCATACAGCCGCGGGCCTGGTACAATCGCTGGCAGCGTATTATTCTAAAATCGGAACATAGCATCAGGCCAGAGTCCCGAACAGCGTCAGTGCAGATGTTTTGCAAATACTGACTTTGACAAATTGTCCGGCCAGCGAGGCGGGGCCGTTAAAGACCACGATGTAATCATGGGCCGTACGGCCAATCAATTGCGGATTATCGTCTGAGTCGGCAGCATTCAGGTGAGCCTTTTTGCTTGGGCCTTCGACCAGTACTTCCAGTGTTTTTCCGACAAAGCGTTTGTTGTCCTCTTCGGCGATCTGATTGACGATTTCCAGCAATTCCATATTGCGCTGCTGTTTAACCTCATCGGCAATATCGTCAGCCAGATTCTGTTCGGCGCGGGTGCCCGGCCGTGGTGAATACTTGAAGATAAAGCAATTTTTGTAGCGTACCCGGCGAATCAGTTCGGCTGTGGCCTGATAGTCCTGATCTGTCTCGCCGGGAAAGCCGACGATGAAATCCCCTGCGATCGCGATATCGGGTACGGTGGCGCGGGCCTTGTCCATCAGGGCCAGATAATAGGCGGATGTATAGCCGCGATTCATTGCTTTCAAAATGCGGTCCGATCCGCTCTGAGCAGGAATATGGAGATACGGGCATACTTTAGGCAGATCGGCCATAACCTGAAGGATCGAATCATCAAAATACCCCGGGTGGCTGGTGATGAATCGAACCCAGTGCACGCCGGCGATGTCACTGACCTTTTCGAGCAGGTCGGCCAGCGTCCATATTTTATCTCCTTGTTCATAGCGATAGGCGTTAATGCTCTGACCCAGCAGCGTGATTTGCCGGATGCCGGCATCAGCCAGTTTTCGGGCCTGTTCCAGAATCATCTCGGGCGGACGTGAAATCTCAGGCCCGCGCACATAAGGCACAATACAGTAGGTGCAGAAGTTGTTACAGCCCCGCATGGCACGGATAAAGGCCTGCGATTTGATATGATTTTTGTCAGAATCATATTCCATCTCGAATTCATCGAGAATCTGCTGATGTTCGAGACTATCCGGCCGGCGGATCGATTCTGTGACGGCCAGGCGGCTGGTGTGTATCTCGATGGCTTCATCAATCAGGCGGGGAACCTCGGCCAGTTGGCCTGGGCCGGCGACGATATCCACGCTGTCATGGTTGAGCAATTCTTTCCCCATACGCTGAGCCATGCAGCCGATAACAGCTACCAGCAGAGACGGGCGGGTCTTTTTCAGGTGTTTGATATGCCCCAGATGAGACAAGACGCGGTCCTCGGCATGCTGACGGACCGAACAGGTATTGATGATGATGACATCGGCTTCCCCGGCCTTGTCGGTAGGTACGTAACCCCTGCTGGAAAGGGCATTAAAGAGCAGACCCGAATCCAGCTTGTTCATCTGGCAGCCAAAGTTTTTTAAATGAAATTTCCTTGAATTCATAGGGCGGCTACTATACCACAAATCTTTGTTTTTACAATTTACAATTCTCGGGTTTGGCCGTACAATTTCCCCTCTATACGATAGACTATGAAAGCAATCCATCCAAATCGAGAATTGATAGAACATGGCGGCAAGCACGCGGTCAAACGTGGCCTGCTGGGATTTATCCATTGGGAAAATTTCGACTTTCTTAATCCGGTTGTAGAATTTCTGGTCAAGGTTGTTGGGCTTTATGGACGAGGCTACCGCAATGCAACGGCTATTCGCCTGGAACAGGTGGTACTGAATTTGCCTCGGCTGCCGAGGGCTTTTGACGGATTTCGGTTATTGTGGGTATCGGATATCCATGTTGAACGGTTTGACCACCTGCCGGATTTGATTCTCAAGCTGATTGAACCACTGCAATACGATCTCTGTGTATTTGGGGGCGACAGTTGTTTTGAGCATTTTATTTCTGATAAGGCCTGCTGTCTGACGGAGCGACTTGCGGCCGGGCTGGTGAAAAAATCGCCGGTATTGGGGATTTTGGGCAATCATGATTTTTATCAAATTGCCCAGATACTGGATTCGCTGGGTGTGAAAATGCTATTAAATGATAACCTGGCGATTGAACGTGATGGGCAAAAACTGTGGTTTGCGGGGGTGGATGATTGTCACTATTTTTTGGCAGATGATATCCGACAGGCATGTCACGGCATTCCGGAGGATGCCTGTAAAATTCTGCTGTCCCATTCGCCGGAACTGTATCGGCAGGCCGAGAAGGCGGGCTTTGATGTGTGTCTTTCGGGGCATACCCACGGCGGACAAATCTGCCTGCCGGGGGGGATTTCGGTGATTTCCAGTGCCTCGGTACCGCGACGCATTCGACGGGGACTGTGGCGTGAAAACAACATGCTGGGCTATACCTGTCGGGGGACGGCAGCCAGCGGAGCGGCGGTGCGTTTTAATTGTCCGGCGGAAATTACTCTGTTTACCCTGTCGGGCCGATGTTGTTAGCAATCGAATTATGAGCAGGACTCTATTTGGGCGGGATTTTTAAACGCATTCCGGGTTTGAGTTGCTCGGGTTTTTGAAGACTATCCTGATTGGCATCCAGAATTTTTTGCCATTGTGAGAAATTGCCGTAATATTGGGCAGCTATGGAACCGAGGGTTTCACCGGGCTGGACAATATGGATTTGAGGCTGATTGTCCAGCGAAGAAGTGTTTTGTTGCGGCGTCGGTAAAGAGGGGCTGGCCGGGTTCAGGGGGGGCACTGGAGCGGGGACGGATTGTACTGTTTGCGGAGCGGGATTGGTGGGTTCGGTTTCAAATTGCTTGAACCGCCGCTGCTGGGGACTATCCGAAAATAGAGCAAACAAAATCCACCCAACCAAAACAATACCGGCTCCTGCCAGCATTCCAATTTTCAAATCCTTTTGCATCGTATATCCTGTTGTCCGGTCCTGTTCTGTTGCCAATGTAAAATGTAAAAGGTCCCAGCGGATTATTCAACAAAAAAAGCCGGGATGTTCACGACATCCCGGCTGGGCTATTGAAGCAAGTAAAAGATGTCTTTATTCGGTTTTTTTGGAGCTTCCGGTAATCAGAATGGGAGCTGCAATCGCGACGGATGAGTAGGTCCCGATGAGGATACCAAACAGCATCACGAAGTTGAATCCGCGGAATCCCGAGCCGCCCCAGACATACATCACAAAGACCGCGATGAACGTGGCAAACGATGTCAAAATGGTTCGGGCGAGGGTCTGGTTAATACTGTCGTTGATAATCTGGGCCGTCGGCAGAACATTCTTGCCGCGATTTTCACGGATACGGTCAAAGACCACGATGGTATCGTTGACCGAATAACCAATCAGGGTCAGGAACGCTGCGATCAGTTCGAGGTTGATCTTGAAATCTTCTATCAGCAGTGCTCTGCCAAAGACGGTTTCGGAGATATAGGTGCAGGAGACCACGACGCCCAGCGTGATTAACACGTCATGGATCAGGGCTACCACTGCCGCAAAGCCATACCGAGCGGTACCAAACCGCACCCACAGATAACCAATCATGCCCACAAACGACAGCAGCATGGCAATCAGGGCCCGGGTCTTGGCCTCGGAACCGACGGATGCATCAATTTGCGTAACCCGGGACAGGGTGCTTTCCAGCGAGCCGGCGGCGATCAGTTTGGACTTTTCATTTTCAACATAGCTGGTCCATTCCGTATCACTGAATTCACGGAAACCCGCTTCCGGGTGCACACTGACAAAGACAAACCCGGTGATCTTGTCTTCCGGCGCCAGAGCGGCCAGGTCGGTGCTGAGCAGTCTGTAGTTATACCACTTGATATTCTGCATATCCGGCTTGAAGCGAATTTCATTGATACGAGATGCAATATCGGCTGCGGTGGTTTCACTGCCCAGCTTGCAGACGATTTTAATGCCGCCCAGGAAGTCATTCAATTCTCCGTTGGACTCACCGATTTTTTCAACCGAGACGATTTCCGGATTGAGGTTTTC
The DNA here is from genome assembly GCF_050689095.1 of Anaeroglomus insulsum. Taxonomy (NCBI): domain Bacteria; kingdom Pseudomonadati; phylum Planctomycetota; class Phycisphaerae; order Sedimentisphaerales; family Anaerohalosphaeraceae; genus Anaeroglomus; species Anaeroglomus insulsum. The sequence goes on along the minus strand of NZ_JBOGCL010000005.1, from coordinate 158,251 downwards.
CTGGACCGCCAGGTAATCGGCAAAAGCTTCGCGGACGGCATTGGTTACCACTTCGTCCACATGCAGTTCAGACACCGTTCCGTTTTGTCCGAGAGCTTCCATCAGAACCTGTTTGACCATCGATGCATTGACACGGGAGGTTACGATTTCGAATGTCGTTGCATTTTTGGGGGTAATATTCAGCTTGGACAAAACAAACTGCTGGGTGTCTTCGGCCTGGTGAATGGCTTTCGCCAGAGAATCCACGGTCTGGCCGGGCTGATTCATGGTTATGATCGCAGTGGTGCGATTGGTTTCGGTGGTGGTGATTTCGAACTGCCGTCCGGTGTCGCCGACACTGTTAATGCGGGCGGCTTTGAGCGGCGAATCGCCGACATGCTTTTTGAAGATTTCTTCCACTTTGCTGCGATCAAAACCCGTGCCTTCTTTCAGGTCGATCTGCACGCTGGTGCCGCCGGTGAACTCGATGTCATACTTGCTGTTGACCGATTCATCGCGGGTAAAGAACGCAATCATACCCAGCACAATGAGCGAGCCGGAAACAACAAAGAATACCGGCCGCATCCTCATCCAGTTGATATTGATCTTCTGGAACAGCCCCAGCATCTTGAGGTCCTTGGTCAGCAGGCCCCGGCTGGTCAGGAAGTCAAAAATCAGCCGTGTAACAAACAGGGCCGTGAACATACTCCATGCGATACCGATCATCAGCACGAGAGCAAAGCCCTTGATTTCTTCCGAGGCCACCAGATACAGAATCAAGGCGGTCAGGAAGGTCGTCAGGTTCGAGTCGAAGATGGTCGTGAAGGCACGTGAATACCCGTTGGCAATGGCTGCCCGCAGCGATGAGCCGCGCCGCAGTTCTTCACGGATACGCTCGAAAATCAGCACGTTGGCGTCCACGCTCATTCCGATAGTCAGCACCATACCGGCGATACCACCCATGGTGAAGGTGGCCCGCAGCATGGACATGGTTCCCAGCACAAACAACACGTTGAGGACCAGTGCGATGTCGGCGATGGCGCCCCCCAGCAGATAATACAGCATCATGAAGACAGCGGTGGCGATCAGAGCGACTTTGCCGGACAGAAGACCGCGATCCTTGTTGTCAGCACCGACAGCCGGGCCGATGGTCTTTTCCGAAATCGGCAATTCCGAAAGGCGGGCCGGGAACGAACCGGCGTTGAGCTTGTTGACCATGTCTTCGACGTCGGTCTGGCTGAATTTGCCGGTGATAATGCCAGATGAACTGATGGCGCTGTTGATATTCGGGGCAGAAATGGCAATGTTGTCCAGCAGAATGCACAGCGGTCGCTGCAGGTTGGCGCTGGTCAGACGATAAAACATATTGGATGCCACTTCGTCAAACACAAAACCGATGGCACGTCGTCCCTGGTCGTCCACGGTCGGATAGGCTCGTTTGAGTTTCCAGGCCTTGTCGCTGCGAACCATCTTTTCGTTATCGAGGTTGCTGGCCAGCACATACAGCTTGTCACCAAACTGTTCGACGATGCCGCCTTGCCAGGTGGTCGGATCTTCAACCTCGCACCAGATATACTGGGCGGTGGAAGCCCCTTTGGGGCCTTTGGTCTTCAGGGCTTCACGCTGGGCTGCGGCATCCACGCCGGAATCACCGGGTGTCGGCAGAATGCGGAATTCCAGTACACCGGAGCCCTTGAGCATCCGCTTGAGGTCTTCGGGGTCATCCAGTCTGCCGCCAACTTTGGCATAGGTATCATAGGCTGCAACCACGTTGCGAATCGCTGTGGCGCGGGAAGGAAATTTCTCCTGCAGTGTTTTGAGCATCTCGGCCCGCTGGCTGGATTTAGCGGGCATCTCAAGAATCTGACGAAGAGTGTCAATATTCAGGTTAATCGTGCTCAGTTTGGCGACCGCCGCATCCCACTTGGCGTTCAGACCGGTTTCTTCTGCGGTCAATTCATTGACAACAGAGGCCCATTCCTGATACAGGTCCAGGTACTGGTCAATCATTGGCAGGAATTCTTCAGCTTTGGTGGTAACCCCCGCCGGCAGGGCGTTTTTGAGATAATCTTGAATCTGGGTCTTGCGTGCCTCGGGAGCGGCTTTGGCCCAGGTCTGAACCTGGTATTCCAGTCCGCTTTCGGGAAGCCCCATTTCAGTCATCTGCTTTTTGATCGTGTCCAGCTTGGCGGCCAGATCATCGCGTTCGGCCTGCTTGTTGCTTCGCAGGTCATACACCGAGGTCAATTCATCGATAATCTGCTTGCGCTCCGGGGAATCCTTGGAGAATTTGGCCAGTTCAGCATCGCGGGTTTGGGCCGGAAGACTCAGGGCACGTTTAATCTGAAGCAGGTTGATGTTTTCACTTTCCAGCTTCATCAGCGCTTCTTCGTAAGCCTTGCGCTTGGTAATCGTGTCGCGGCTGGAGACCGGCAGCTGAATTTCGATGCGGGTATCCCCCTGAGGACGCATGACAATGTTGGCTACATGGGTCGGGTCAATGCGTTTAAGCAGAATCGGAATCATCTTTTCAGCCAGCCCGCGGCGGTCCGCCGGAGACAGGTCGCTGGCGTCAATTTCATAAATCAGGCTGGTGCCCCCGGCCAGGTCCAGACCCTGTTTGAGTTTTTCCGAAGGCGGATAGACGTAAATCCCCGCCACTGCAATCAGAAACGCTACCAGTGCTGCCTTCCAAAGCAAATCCTTATACATAGTCGGTTTCCTGAAAAATAGTGCTTGTTATTGATTTTTCTTCTCGTCGGTTAATACCTGGGCGACAGCCGAAGGTATAATACGTATTTTGGTGTTGTTGGCTTCATCGATTTTCAGAACGATTTCGTCATCCCGAACATCGATAATGGTGCCCAGGATGCCGCCGATGGTGCGGACCCGATCATTTTTCTTGAGACTGGCTACCATTTTCTGCTGTTCCTGCTGACGTTTCTTGGGGGCGCGAAACAGCATGAAATACATCAGCACAAACAGGAAGACCATCAGCATTATCTGCGGCCAGACGCTTTGAGGCTTGACAGGCTGTGCCGGGGGGGTCGTTCCCGAGGTCTGGGTGGTGGTTGTTGTTGCCGGGACCTCTCCGGCGGGGGCGGCCTGCTCCATGGTGATGACAGTGCCGTCCTGCGAGTTGCCCGGGGTCTGGGCTTCAGCGATCATCCAGTACATACTCATTGTTCTATTCCTTCCACGTATGAGGTTGATTTTTCTTTATAGTTCGCAATAAATTCGGCAGACCAGTCGGCAAACGTGCTGTCTTCAATCCGCCGGCGTATGTCATGCATCAGACGCTGGTAATAAGTAATATTATGCAGCGACAACAAAATCGGGCCTAACATCTCCCCGACATTGAAAAAGTGTCGTATCGTACCCTTGCTGAAATGCTGACAGCAATAGCACGGGCAGCCTGCCTCCACCGGCGACGTATCTTTCAGAAAGGCGCTGTTGCGAAGCCGAATCGGACCGCTGGCGGTAAAGGCAAAGGCATTTCTGCCGTTTCGTGTCGGCAGAACACAATCAAACATATCGATACCTGCCCGGACGGCTGCGACAATATCGGCCGGCATTCCCACCCCCATCAGGTAGCGGGCCTTGTCAGCCGGCAGCAGAGGGGCGGTGAAATTGACCGTCTCAATCATCTGATCATGGCTTTCACCGACACTCAGGCCCCCGAGAGCATATCCATCGAAGTCCATCGCGATTAGTTTTTCGGCACAATCCCGACGCAAATTCAGGTCCAATCCGCCCTGGACAATCCCAAACAGTAGCTGACTGGGATTGCGGTGAGCCTCTTTGCACTGTCCGGCCCAGCGAATCGTGCGTTCGACGGCCTCTGCCAGCCGTTTCGACTCGCAGGGATAGGGGGTGCATTCGTCAAAACACATGATAATATCGGCCCCGAGCCGGTTTTGGGCGACAGTCGCGACAGTGGCGTCGATATAAAGCCTTGCCCCGTCAATATGGCTGGCAAACTCCACGCCGTCCTGCCCGATGCGGTTAAGGGTGCTCAGCGAAAACACCTGAAAACCGCCGCTATCGGTCAAAATCGGGCCGTTCCAGTTCATCAGGGCGTGCAAACCGCCAAGGGCTTCGACCACCTCAACCCCCGGACGTATCAGCATATGATAAGTATTCGCCAGGATGATGCTGCTGCCGGTCTGGGCCAGATGGGCCGGGGTAATCCCTTTTACGGCGCCGCGCGTCCCCACCGGCATAAAAACCGGGGTACGCACCTGTCCATGGGCCGTGGTCAGCAGCCCCAGACGGGCATGAGTTCGATGGTCGTTTTTGACTAATTCAAATCGTTTCATTGCAAATCCGGCAATGTTGTTATCTGGGCGCCGGGATAGTACCAGCTTAAAATCTCTCTGACAGTTTTGCCCTGACGGGCCATATTTTCCGCTCCCGTCTGGCACAGTCCGACGCCATGGCCGAAGCCGCGGCCATCAGAAAACGTGTACAAGACTCCCTGCCGGGTCATCGTAAAAAGGGTGCTTTTGAGCTTCATTCCGCTGGAATCCAGCGCCAGGCGGAAATCTTCGCCTCGGAGAAAATCCTTTTTTCCATTTTTTCCAAAGACCGAAACGCCCACCACCCGGCCGATCTGTCCGAATCGAACCACCTCGACAGAGGTAATTTCGTCCAGTTTTTCAGCCATCCCGGGATACCGTGAAAACAATTTGAGCTGGATTTCGGGCAGCGTATATTGAACCGGTCCCCAGTTCCAAAACTGCTGGCGAGCGATCGCTTCGCAATACGGACATGGCACTCCGCCAAGCGGAGCAAATGTGTCTCCGAACACATTGCGACTGTCTTCGGTATGACCGCCGCAGGTGGAACTATAATAGGCTGGGAATACCGCATGGATGTCATTCCCGCCGTAAGTCAACACCTGGTTTTTTGTCGCCTCCACAGCCTGTCGAACCGTTGCTGTTTCGGCGGCAAGACCCCGATAGACCTGGTTCGCCTGGGTGGTGGTTACATCCCAGGAGCGATTCCGGCCAAAGCGGGACTTGACATACAACGCATAAGTCCGAGCGGTAATGGCCTGAGCCTGCAGGGCCTGCGGTTCCCAGTAACTGTACATTTCTGCGCCAACCACACCCAGCAGATACGATTCCAGCGGGACATGATTAACGACGCTAAAGCCGTTGGGGTCCTCTCCTGTGGAAAGAATCAGATTGCCCCGATACCCCTGTCCATCAATGAAACAGAGATAAGGGGGACGCGGACAGATCGTTACCGGGCTGTCCATGTGAACATCACCCACATACATTTTGCCGTCTTGAAGACGAATCCGGACCGGCTCGCTCGTGTCGGAAAAGCCCGCCTGGACTCCGCGGGATTCATCGACTGCGGTAAATCCGTCAGGGGCGCTGACGACACACTCTGTTCGATTGCCAAAGAGCAAAACCCGCATCCATTGTTCCGATGGTTCGGACATATCGGATGTGGGCCGTATGGGTTCCCGTTTCGCACATCCGCCCTGAAGCAGGGCAAAGACGATAATGGCCCACAGTGCCGTATTACCGTATGCTGCGGGCCAGGGTCTGTTTAACGCCAACAATGACATTCCTTCCTGAATGCCGCACAAACTCGGACGGTCCGACCGTGTTAGTCCAGCTTTCGCAGGCTCAGGCCGAACGTTGCCAGTTTTTCCTTGATCTCATTGAGGCTGGTGACGCCGAAATTCTTGCATCCCAGCAGTTCCGCCTCAGTCTTGTTGACCAGGTCGTAAAAAAACTTGACGCCCAGCTTGGCCAGGGCCCGGCGGGCCCGAACCGACAGCTCCAGCTCATCCACGGATTTATTAAGCAGCTCTGGGCTGGCTCCGCTGATGTCCTCGGTTGCTGACGCGGGAGCCACAGGGCCGGCTTTCTGTTCCAGTGCCATACCAAGGCGAAGGCCTTTGCTGTCCAGGATTTTTTTGATTTCCTGCAGAGAGGTCTCTCCAAAGTTCTTATAGGATAACAGTTCGGCTTCCGTGGTTCGAAGCAGGTCGCCGAGGGTGGAGATATTCATCTTTTTCAGGCAATTACGGCTGCGCACCGACAGCTCAAAATCGGAAATGGGTATTTCCAGAATCTTGTTCTGACGATCCTTGCGTTTTTCGCGTTCTTCATCATAAATCATCGTTTGCGAGCTGGCGATGTCTTTTTTGAACAGGGCGGCTTTGGCATGGTTGGGATGCGAATTCAGTACAGCGTTGACGCACTGCATGGCTTTTTGATAGTCTTCTCGATCTTCGTACAAAACCGCCAGGTTCAGCAGGGCATTGACATGCGACGGAAGAATTTGCGTGGCCTTCTTGTAATAGTCCATCGCAACGTCTTCCTCGCCGCGTAGATCATGGGTGTAGCCCAGCTGGAACACTGCCTGCACATGATTGGGGTCGAGGTTAATAGCAATCTGATAATTGTCCGCTGCCTCGTCGTACTGCCCCAGCGCGTCCTGAAGACGCCCCAGCTGATAATGATACTCCGCACTGACATTCTGGAAGTTGACGCAGGCTTTAATTTCCTTTTGGGCCTCGTCAAACTGCCCGGCACGACGATAGGTTTCGGCTTTTTCCATCGCAACGGTCAGCGACTCGGCCTGCTGTTTTTTGGCGGACTCAAACAGTTCGATGGCTTTATCATAATTGCCCTGGGACCGGTATAAACAACCCAGGGCCAGGCTTTTCTGGACACAGTCCTTGGCCTTCTTAAGCAATTCTTCGGCCTGGCTGTAGCTGCCGCAAAGCCACAAAGCGATGCCTGCGGCCAGAGGATTGGAACTGCTCTCCAGGGCTTTCTGCCGGATGGCGTCTCTGGTGCGATCGCTGGAATTGACGAACGCAGAGAGCTTTTTAATCTGCTCAAACGACGGCAAATCCTTGCCAAACAATTCCGTCTGGAGTTCCGCTGTTGTTACCATATTCGGTTGTGCTCCTGTTTACTTGTACTGGGCAGCTGGCAGACAATGTCTGACCCGAGCCGGCCTGAATTCTCTTATTTGATTAGATTTCCTCTACAGAATCCCGAAAAGCCGGGATAAGTGGGACATTATACGAACCTGACGAATCTTTGCAAATTTTTTTTAACACCCCCCGGCATTCAGACGTTCATTAATAGGATGCGTGAAGATTTGACCCCGAATAGAGTCGATTATTGGGAACAGACCCATGAAACGCAACAATTCGACCCCAATGGGAAGGTGTCTATGAAATATCATATAGCATGCTTTGTTTGTCTTGTTACTGCCTCTGCGATCAGCTCTGCAAATTTCCGAGCCTATAACGACTGTATTCGTGGATCAGGCGATATGACGGCTGCCAATGTGACAAACTGGACGGTATATAACGGATTTACGTCCAATATGTCCGGTAAATTGGTGGATTTCAATACAGGTCTGGAGACTCCGGTGACGGCAACCTTTTCCTGGAACAGTGCAGCGGGTCTGCGAACCAGCGAGGTCAGCGGGAGTGCAGACGGTGAATCTCAACCCAGGCCCGGCACGCCAGCCTATGAAGTGTTTGGAGGAATAGTAGACTATTCATATCGCCTTGTTTATTATGGGAATACCGGCTGGTTTGTGGAAATCGAATTTACAGGTCTTAATCCATCCAAAAAGTACTCATTTGTCACCACAGCCATTCGCGGAGCCAATTATCCGGACCGATTAACCCTTTTTACCCTCTCCGGCCATCTCAGTGCAGTGAATAATAGCTCCGATGGAATTTATCTGAAAAACGGAAACCAATCGGTTTTAAGAGCGGGTGGAAATCATTTGGATACAACGGGTTATGTTGTTCGGTGGGATGATATTTTTGTTGCTGATAATGGCGATGGCACCGGCAGCTTCAAAGTCCGTGCCGAAGCCTATACATCCTATGGATACCCTTTTGGCGGCTTTATGCTGGAGGAACTGGATTCCGGGCTTAATACTGCACCGCAGGTTGTTATTGATCCTGAAATTACAATTCAATGGCCCAAACACTATCTGACCTTGTCAGCCCAGGTCACCGATGATGGAATTGGACAGCCAGAAGGCTTTTTGTCCACCCACTGGTCGCTGGTTTCCGGCCCGCAGCCAGTTGAATTCTGCACTCCCGAGCAAGCTTCGACCCAAGTTATCTTTCCGGCTCCAGGACAATATCAACTGCAAATCAAAGCCACTGATGGTTTATTAGAAACGACGGCTGTGACCACAATCACTATTCTTGAGCCGGTATGTCCGGTAGGGGACATTGACGGGGATTGCAGAGTCAGTTTGTCTGATTTTATGTGGTTATCGGACCTCTGGCTGTCAGAGACACCGCAACAGGCAGATTTGGATGGAAATGAGCAGGCCAATCTTTTGGATCTGAGCCTGGTTTGTCAGAGCTGGCTGGAGGACTGGACCGGGTCAGTGACGGTTACGCTGTTACCCCTGGAGGTTGCAGGGAGCGGGGCAACCTGGCGACTGGATCAGGGTCAATGGAATCCATCCGGATATATTTTGTCTTCTGTTCCAGAGGGGACACATCAGATTGAGTATTCAGTTGTCACCGGATGGGTGAGTCCTGAACCGCAAGCGGTTGAGGTGGTCCGCGGCCAGAATACATCGCTTTCGGCGACATACACTGAAATCCCTCCAGAATCCGTAGTTATTAACGAATTCATGGCCGTCAATTCCAATGTCAGCAATTTAAAACCTGTACCCTCGGTTAATATCTATACCATCATTGGGGGAGAAGTCTCTTATGATGACTGGATTGAGCTTTACAATCAAACCGATACTGCGGTAGACCTGGCCGGCTGGTATCTGAGCGATGACCCAGCCAATCTAACCCAATGGCAATTCCCGGCAGGCACAACCATTGCGGGCAAGGGATATCTGGTGGTTTATGCATCCAAGAAAGATCCGCTCAAATATGGCTACCCGTTTATCGATGATTTGGGCAGACTGCATACCAATTTTGAGTTGGCTTCCAAGGGTTATTTAGCTCTTGTTGGGCCGGATGGACACATAGAATATGAATATCGGAATTATCCCAAACAGAGAGGCTTTGTGACCTATGGTCTGACCTCCGACGGACGGGTTGGCTATCTGACCGGTGCCACCCCCAATGCTGCCAACACCGGCATCTATGAAGGCGAAGTTGCCGATACCAAATTCAGTGTTGGCCGGGGTTTTTATGATCAGCCCCAGACGGTGTATCTGAGTTGTGCCACGCCGTCGGCTGTCATTCGTTATACTACGGATAGCTCGATTCCGACAGAGAACCATGGATTGATTTATGACCCGGCCAATCCCATTGTCATTACGACGACCACCTGTCTTCGGGCAGCGGCTTTCAAACCCGGGTGGCTGGCGTCCAATGTGGATACGCAAACCTATCTTTTCCTCAACGATGTCATTCGGCAGGCGACCAATCCGAGCACCGGAGCTCAGGTTGTTCCCGCGGGTTATCCAGCCTTATGGGTCAGCAATTACAATGGTGCTACCGTAACCGGGGATTATCAAATGGACCCGGATGTGGTCAATTCAACAGCCTACTCAGCCACCATCAAAGAGGATTTAAAATCGATTCCCACGGTTTCGGTGGTTGTACCAGTGGAGCAGCTTTTCGGAACGTATGGGATTTATGTGGACCAGTCTCAGGATGGCACCGAACGAGCCGGCTCGGTGGAACTGCTTGATCCCAGTGGCAATGAGATGTTTACTATCGGTTGTGGTGTCAAGATGCAGGGGGGCGTGGGCAACGTCACCGGAGATCCCGGCGGAACCACGCTGAATCGCTGGAAGTGCTATAAGTTATCCTTCCGCCTGGTATTTCGCGGCGTTTATGGCGGCCAGTTAGACTACCCGTTATTCGGCCCTGACGCGGCGGACAGCTATGATACGGTTGTCTTGGATTCTCGTCCGCAAAACAGTTGGCTGCATTCGACGGAGATTCAGCGAATACGGGGGGAATATGTCCGTGACCAGGTTGCTTCCAATCTCCAGCTTGCCCTGGGCGGGTATGCCTGTCATGGCCGTCCGGTGCATCTGTATCTTAATGGTCTGTACTGGGGTTTGTACTGGCTGCATGAGCGGCCGGACGACTCCTTTGCAGCATCCTATCTGGGGGGAGACAAAGAAGATTACGATGTGATCAAGCATGATTATGAAAATGTCATCTGCGGCAGCAACACGGATTATATTGCCATGTTCAACCTGTCGGCAACGTCTCCCAATACGGTTGCGGCGTTTGAGGCTCTCAAGGGAAAACTGGATGTGGCGGACTTTATGGATTATCTGCTGGCCAATTATTATCTGGGCAATGGCGACTGGGACGGGAAAAACTGGTATGCCTCACACAATCGCTTTGATCCGGCGGGCCGCTGGCGCTGGCACATGTGGGATGCGGAACATGTGATGGATGACGGTTCCATGACGGTTGTCAATGCGACGACCAAGAACACTCCTATGGCTCCGACGGGCCTTCATCAGAAGTGGATTGCGAGCAATCCTGAATACCGAACGCTGTTTGGCGACCGTGTACACAAGCATTTCTTCCATAATGGCGCACTGGTTGCGGGCAATTTTGCCGCATTATTTACGAATCTGACCAATCAGATCGACCGGGCCATTGTGGGTGAGTCTGCCCGCTGGGGTGATAACCGCCGTGCCGCAACGCCCTATACGCGCGACAATGAATGGCTTACCGAAGTCAATCGCCTGCTGAATCAGTTTATTCCCACCCGACGTGATGTCGTGCTGGCACAGTTTACCGGAAAAAGTCCGGCCTGGTATCCGACGGTTACGGCGCCGGAGTTTCGCATTAATGATGTCACTCAGTATGGCGGAGATATCTCCGTGCCGTCGAGCCTGTCTTTGTCGATATCCTCCGACGAAGTATGGTTCACGCTGGACGGATCCGATCCGCGTCAGGCCGGCGGAGCGGTCAGCCCTTCGGCGATACGCTATCTGGGACAAGCGATTACGCTGGATAAATCAGTTCAGGCCAAAGCCCGTGCCCGCACGTCAGGGGGGAGCTGGAGTGCCCTGGCCGATGCGGTCTTTGCGGCCGGTCCGGTGCGGGACAATCTTCGGATTACGGAGATGATGTATCATCCAGTGGATGCCAATCTCGAATACATCGAATTAAAAAACATTGGGTCTGTGTCATTGAATCTTAACCTGGTGCGGTTTACCAAAGGTATCCGCCAAACCTTTGGCGATGTGTCAGTCGATGCGGGCGGTCTTGTACTGCTGGTCAGGAATCAAGCCGTGTTTGAATCGCATTATACGCAGATTCCAGCGGGTGTTCCCGTAATTCAGTGGCAGGAAGGTTCGCTGGATAACGCCGGAGAAAAAATAGAGCTTCAGGATGCTCTGGGACGCATCATCTTGTCATTTGACTATAAAGATTCCTGGCATCCGCTGACCGATGGTGATGGTTTCTCGCTGACGATTCTTGATCCTGCCAATCCTGATAGGACGCTGTGGGGGCAAAAGGCCGGCTGGCGTCCCAGCGTGTTTGCCGGAGGTTCTCCCGGAACCGATGAAGTCGGCCTGGCTCCCGGAAGCATCGTGATTAACGAGCTTCTGGCCCATTCCGACAATGAAAATCCGGACTGGATTGAATTCTATAATACGACCAGCCAGGATATTTCCCTGGGCGGCTGGTATCTGACCGACGATGCAGCGAATCCGACCAAATACCGCATTCCGGACAATACTTCGATTCGTGCTCATGATTATCTGGTATTGTATGAAAATACGGATTTCGGTTCCGCGTTTGCCCTCAGCGAAAACGGCGAAACTGTGATTTTGTCGGCGACCCTGGACGGGCAGATGACTGGTTTTCAGGTTGTGCAGGATTTTGACGCATCCGAACGCAATGTGTCCCTGGGCCGATATATCAAAAGTACCGGCGGAATGGATTTTGTGGCGATGGCTTTGCAGACGCCGGGTGGCGAGAATTCTCCGCCCAGGGTGGGGTCAGTGGTCATTACAGAGCTTCAGTACAATCCTTCTGCAGATAATAGCGGAGATGAATATATTGAGCTGCGAAATATCTCCGGTTCAGCGGTGATGCTGCAGGATGCGGTCAAGACCGAAATTGCTCCCGGTGTGTATCAGACCGATGTTGTGCCGTGGAAGTTTACCGAGGGAATTGACTATACCTTCCCGATGGATACGACAATTCCGGCCGGCGGTATCCTTATTATCGCCAGGAATCCCAGTGCGTTTACGGCGTATTACGGCGGACAGATGCCTGCGGGTACCGTTGTGTTAGGTCCGTTTGCCAATGATACCAACCTGAGCAATGGCGGTGAAAAAGTGCGTTTGTGTCGGGCGGGTGACCAGCTTTTGGGCAAACCTCGCAACTATATTCGAATCGATCAGGTCAATTATGATGATGAGTCTCCCTGGCCGGTCGGTGCCGACGGACAGGGCCAGAGTCTGACGCGGGTTAACCCGGCTGCTTACGGCAATGATGTGGGCAACTGGACTGCCGCGGCGCCCTCTGCGGGGTGGTAATCCTGCAAAAGGTTGGCAAAAAAAGAGTGTTCAGACGGGGACCTGTGTGGTATAGTCCCCGCCTATGAAGAATTGGATTTATCATCTGGGTCTGGCGGCCATTGCGGTATTGTGCCTGCTGAGCATTTTCGGCGCGTTTCTCGGTGCCGAGAATGCCCGGGCTTTTTTTAATTCCATTCCGCTGGCGGGCTGGTGGATCGGCTTCACAATTCTGCTGGTGATGTCGATTGCTGCTTTTCGTGCTCTGCACCAACGGTCCATGCTGTTTTTGGTGCATGCCGGATGTGTGCTGATTCTGTTGGGGGGCTTATGGGGCTCACGTGCGGGCCAGAAAATGACGTCCTCCGTGCTGGGCAGGCCCTGGATCGAACCCTGCTATTTGAAGTTGTACCCTGGCCGGCAATCCTCAACAGCTTACCGGGCAACCGATGGACAACCTCTGGATTTAGGCTTTTCGGTTGCCTTAAATGATTTCCAGATACACTATTATGACAATCCGACGACGCTGCTTGTGATTCAGTCTGAACTGGGGCAATGGCAAATTCCGCCTGCAAAAGGGGCGGAATATCTGTTGTCAGCCCGGGCCGGCTCCGTGCGGGTGCTGGAGACGTTTTCGAATCTTAAGATTCGCATGGAAAACGGAAAGCCCGTCGCTTCCGAAGGTCCGGCGGTCGAATCCAACCCTGCCTGGCTGCTGGAATTTGTCAGCCCGGATGGCAAGGCGACTCAGCAGTTTGTGTTTGAAAAATTCGCAGGCCACGCCATGCCAGGTTATCCATTTCTGGTGATGCCTCAGAAGCGGGGGATGGTTCGCGATTATATCAGCGATGTGCAGATTTTTCGTGATGGCCAGCGGGTTGCAGCTAAACAGATCGAAGTCAATGATCCGCTGCATTATGCGGGTTTTCATATTTATCAGGATTCGTATGGTCAGGATGAAAGGGGACAATATGCTGTGCTGCAGGTCGTTCCAGACCAGGGCGTGAATCTGGTCTTTGGCGGATATGGGCTGCTGACGATTGGGCTGGTGGTTCATTTCACACGCAAAGTGAATCATCATCGGAGGCCTGGCCGATGCACGTGAAATATTCCAGTGAAGGCCTGCTGATTTATGCAATGATGGGGGTCGTCGCGATGGGGCTGGTGCTCAGACTGATTGGTAAAAAACAGGCCTCGGTGTTTGCGGCATGTCTTGCCTGCCTGGTTGGTCTGAGTGCCTGGACTCTGCGATGGATTGTGGTTGACCATATTCCGATGCAGAATATGTTTGAGGTGTTTTTGACCCTTGGTGTTTTTATGCTGCCGGTGGGGCTGGCAGCCCGGCGGTTTACCGGCATTGACCATCCGTCTGACGGACTGGGGGATTTTATCCTGACACTGATCCTGCTGTGTCCGGCGGGTTTTGTCTTTTCTGATGCACCGCAGAAACTGCCGCCTGCCTTGCAAAGCCCGCTGTTTGGACCGCATGTGGCGGTCTATATGCTGTCGTATGTGCTGATGGCCAAAGCGGCATTACAGGCCGGAATGGGTTTATATGATCACGCCCGCAGTGCCAAACCATCCCGCGGGCAATGGTCCTGCCAAGACCATGAACTGTCGGCGTATCTGCTGGTGTGTCTGGGATTTCCACTGCTGAGCCTGGGATTGTTTCTGGGCAGTGTATGGGGCAAACTGGCCTGGGGTGACTGGTGGGGCTGGGATCCCAAGGAACTCTGGTCGCTGGCCTGCTGGCTGATGTACGTGTTTTATTTCCACTGGCGGTATCTGTATAAACAAAAAATGCCGCGAACCAACTGCCTTTATGTCATTCTGGGATTTGTTTTTATCCTGATTACGCTGCTGTGGGTGAATCTGTCAAATCTGTTTAAGGGGATGCATAATTACGCCTCCTGAGGCGCGGGACGGGCGGAATTGACCTGCAAGGCGATATGTGATACAATAACGCGGATGTCCGTGTGCTGATACTCAGATCGGGAAAACGTGTCTGACACGAAAGGCGAGTGTATGCTGAGTGATTTTTTACGAACCGTCAAGGCCTGCGTTGTGTTTTTTGGTCTGCTGCTAAGCCTGTTTGCGATTTTCGAACTGCTGCGGATGTTTCAAACCCTGTATTCTATTCATCCGGCGGCCGGCTATGTGTTTCTGGGGATATTGGCCGGCGGGTTCATCTGGCTTGTTGTCTGGTTTTTCCGTATCCTCGGCAACAGTCCGCGGGCTTTGATACCACCTGCAACGGTAGATATTGAGCAGGCCGATCTCAGGCAGCTTCGCCGCTGGGCCCGATACCAGCTGCGTTTCCTGCAGCGGCTGACGCAAAATCCATTTTTAAATGAGCCGATGCGAGCGCAAATCCAGGCGGAATTGGATCGTCTTACCCCGGCATTCAGCCAAACACGTGAATTTGAGCGGATGCATCAGCTGGTTTTGACGACGGAGGAAAAAACCATTCTTCCGGCGCTGGATATGCTGGACCGTCAGGCCGCTCGTCAGGTCCGCGATTGTGTCCGCGATGTAATGCTGGGGGTGACGCTGAGTCCTTATAAATCCGCTGACATTTTTATCGTCTTGTATCGCAATGTGCTGATGGCCGGACGGATTATCCAGACCTATAACACCCGGCCTGCCCTGGGGCAGACGATTCGTATCGGAATCGATATTCTGAATATTGTGGCCACTGTGAATTATATCAATATGGGCAAAAATCTGATTGAGGCGCTGGCCTCGAAACTGCCCGGTGTGGGGCGTCTGACCGACGATATTGCCCAGGGAATCGGAGCCGGATTTATGACGTCCATCGCAGGCCATGCCGCCATGGATCGCTGCCGGGCGTTCCGACGATGGAATCCGCAGGCGGCCAAGGCGGGACTGTTGAATCGCGTGGGGGATTTCTATGCGGATGTCCGCGATATCTTCTTTTCGGACGTGTGGGAATTTGTCAAGGTTCGTTCCAGCCAGGCGACCGACCAGGCCAGGGATGCCATCGGTCAGGCTCTTGACCAGACGGCCAGGACGCTGACGGAATGTGTGCGGATTCCCGTGCGGGCGGTTGCGGCAACCAGCCAGTCGGTGGCAGAGACGACCGTCGCAGGGACCAGGGTGATCCGGCACTGGTTCTCTCGCAGCAAGTCGCCACGGCCTCCGGAGCAAAAAGGCTGAGTTGGCAGGGGGGGCTACTTGAAGTCTTCGGGCAGAAACTGGGGCTGGTATTTGGTGCCGCCCAGTTTGAGTGCTGCCAGATCGGCCTCACTGACCCGGCCTTCGATAAATTGCTGGACCAGATCGTTGGGGTGATTGCGAATATGGTTGGCATCACCGTCAGCGATGATTTTACCGTGATAGAACATGACAATGCGGTCAGCGATTTTGTAGGCACTTTTCATATCATGGGTCACCACGACGCTGGTAACCTTTAATTCACGCTTGAGTTTCAGGATCAGTTCATTGATGACATCCGAGGTGATCGGGTCCAGGCCGGTTGTGGGCTCATCATAGAGAATGACTTTGGGATCCAGTGCAATGGCTCGGGCTAATGAGACCCGTTTTTTTTGTCCGCCGGACAGACTGGCCGGATACTGATTCTGATAGCCGTCCATGCCGACCAGGGCCAGCTTATGCTTGACCAGGTCATCGAGGGCCTTGTAATCCGTGATTTTCCGATGCTGCTGGATAGGGAAAATAATATTTTCAAAGACGGTCAGGCTGTCAAACAGGGCGCCCATCTGAAAACAGAACCCGAATTGCGTCCGGATATCAGCCAGTTCCCGTGAGCGGAGGTTGTCGATACGCCTGCCGCGAAAGAAGACCTGACCTTCGGTTGGCCGTTCCAGAACAATCAGATGCTTCATGAAGACGGTTTTGCCGCAGCCGCTGGTGCCAATGATGACGGTGGTCTTGCCTTCTTCAATGGCCAGCGAGACATTGTCCAGCACGGTACGCTTGCCAAATACTTTAACCAGGTTTTTGGCGACCAGGATGCCATCTTCAGGATGAACGTCGGGACGGATCACGGCAGAATTCTCCTAAATCAGGGAACGCAGCGGCCAGAAGGTTTTGTATATGGCATCCAGCGTGACAGCAAACACATAATTCAGAGCCAGAATCGAGATAAAGCAACCGACAAACGCCTCGGTGCAGGCCTCGCCGACACCCTGAGCCCCTTCGCGGCAGGTGAACCCTTTGTAACAGCTGATCACGGCAATGGCGGCCCCGAAGAAAACCCCCTTGAGAATGCCTGTCCCGATATCCCAGAATTCAACCCCCCTGGCACTGAAATCCCAATAGGCACCGCTGTTGATTTTGAATTGGATGACGCTGACAAAATAGCCGCCCAGAATGCCCAGCAGGTCGGCATACACAATCAAGGCCGGCGTCAGCAGTAAACAGGACAAAACACGGGGTGCGACCAGGTATTTGACCGGATCTGTTCCCATGCTTTCCACTGCGGCAATCTGTTCGGTGACATTCATGGTGCCCAGCTCGGCCGTCAATGCGCCGCCAACCCGCCCAGCCAGCATCACTGCTGCCAGTACCGGCCCCAGCTCTTTGACGACGGCGATATTAATCAGCACCCCCAGACGTTCTTCCAATCCCATCGCGGCAAGCTGTCCATAGGCCTGAACCGCCAGAATCATCCCAACAAATGCCCCGGTGGCCATGACCACCGGCACACTTTTGACGCCGATGGTGTTCATCTGTGTCCAAATCAGAGGGTAGGTTTTAGGCTGAAACGCGGTAGTGAGCATACATTTGGAGGTGGCGAAAATAAACCGAGAGAATCTCCCCAGATTGTTGATGCTTTGTGTGCATTTGTCAAAAAATGATAAAATCATAAGGATTTTCACTCGCCGCAGTTAGTTAATTAATAAGATAGTATCGGCCTTTTTGGGTTCGTTTTTAATTTTTTCTGGAGAAGAGTGTAAGGAGTATGAGTTAAAATGGGTAAAAATAAAATTTTTACAAACAAAATTTCCGCCTATGGTTTCCTTCCTATCTTATTTTTATCAGACTTGAATTTTGTCGTATAGCGTTTAATTAGTGCCTAAGTTATTGATTTAAATAAAGATACATGTTTTTCTGGAAGTAATATCAAAAAACTTTGCATGTTCTCTATATGCCCCAAATTGACTAAAGAATTTTTTGTCGAGCTTCCGATAGTTACCCATAGCTTAAATGTTACCCATATTCACACAAAACAGTGAAAATGAGGCCAGAAAAGGTAAACAAGAAAAAGCTGAGAGGTAAACTATGGTCAAGGAATATGTTCTCGAACGGTATCTGAATTCACTTCTGGATGGCAACCGCATGGAATGTCGCTCGATCATTGAAGAAGTCCTGCAAACCGGCACACCAGCCAATCGTGTTTACGTTGATATTATCTGGCCGATTATGGTTGAAATTGACCGTCTGTATCGCCATGGTCAGATCGATTCCGCTCAGGAAGCCTTTGCCTCCCGTATCAATCGTACCATTGTTAATCAGTTACAAAACAAACTTCCTCGCAAATCCGGAAAAGCCAAAAAGGTTGTCGTTTGCTCTGCCAACAATGAAAAAGCTGAGCTGGGAGGGCAGATGATTGCGGATTTATTCGAAAGTGATGGCTGGGATGCGCGTTTTCTGGGTGGGACCGTTAGTAATGATGATGTGATGACCTTTATCCATTCCTTCAAACCCTCGATGCTTGTCATTTACGGTATTGACGGCAAAGATGCCCCCTCCGTGCGTCAGTTGATTGACACCATTCGTTCGGTCAATGCCTTCCCGGATATGCGAATTATGTTGTCTGGCGGTGTTTTCGGCAGGGCCGAAGGTCTGTGGGAAGAAATCGGTGCCGATCTGTATGCGGAGAATGCCACCGAGGCCATTACCCTGGCTAATGCCAATCCAGAGGCGATTCCTGCACCGGTTCGAACCATCAAACAGCGGTTGCGGGGGATGGAAAATCAGGGTGAACTTTTAGTAGAAACCCTCTGATTTATGCAGTATAATTATAATGCAGACAAGGCTGGAAATGATTCCAGCCTTTTTCAATATGACAGATGGATTGCCCAATCGAGCCTGATTAACACCGGAAATCCGATAGCCATGATCAGCAAGTTGGCCAAAGACAATAAGCGATAAGACTGGTCCGGATATGAAAAATTAACGATATTCTTATTGCATTCTGAATCGAGCAAAGCTATAAGAGTAGCTTTGTTTATAATGTAGAAAACAGGTGTTGGTTTAACAGGTAACAAAATATGATACTTACGCAAATTCTTCAGCCCAGTTGCATTTGCGCTCCGCTGAAAAGCAAAGACAAAGAATCGGTTATTGAAGAACTCGTCACCGTATTGGCTTCGGCAGGACAGGTCAAGGATGCCAATGCCGCACTGGAAGCAGTGATGGAACGCGAACAGACCCGCAGTACCGGTATTGGTTCAGGCATTGCGATTCCTCACGGCAAATGCAATGCCGTCAAGGAGTTGGTTATGGCAGTGGGCATTGCTGCTCAGCCGATCGATTTTGCCAGTATCGACAACAAGCCGGTTAATATCGTAGTGATGCTGATTTCCCCGCCGGACAAAACCGGTCCTCATATTCAGGCCCTTGCCCGCATCAGCCGGCTGCTGTTGGATGAGCAATTTAAGGCTAAGCTGGAAAAAGCGACTTCTCCAGAAGAGGCGTATCAGCTTATCAGTGCCAAGGAAACTGAATAAGTATAAAACGGAACCAATATGTCGTATATGTGCTGAAGAATTTACCAAACAAGAAGAGTGATTGGCTAAATCAAGAAAAGCAGGCTTTTAAGGTCTGCTTTTCTTTTTTATGCGCAGTAAGCCTTATTTAGTACTCCTTATATCTTATGCCATGGCGTGCAGATGGCTGGAAAAAAAGATGGTTCGAGTAGTATTATTTGCCGATACAAGATAAAATGGGTATCTGAAATGAGGCTATTTCATGATTGATGCGTTTTGGACACGATGGCGAGTACGCAGACTATGCAAAGCCGACCAGGCCCTTGCCGGTAGATGGCTGGATGATTACGCCGGATGGCTATATCGGCGTGCATGGTACTGTACCGGCCAAAATGAACCCCAAGCCCATCAGATTTTATCGCAAACCCTGGCTGCCGCCGCAGGGCAAATCGCCGACTATCCTGGCTCGTCAGTCTCTATGTCCGAATGGCTGCTGGGATTTTATTTGGCGACCGAAGGGGTCCAGAAGACAGATTTTTCATGGCTGCAGGATTCTGCTGTCCAGGCGATTGTGCGAACGATTACCACCCAATCCATCCCGGAGGATGCTAAAGCCCGAGAGAAATTGCTGCAGGCTTGTCAATGTGCTTTGGCCTTGTTGGGGCGGGATGATCAGGAGATTCTGATCAGCCGTTATCTGCGTATGGAAACTCCAGCCCAGATGGCTGCTGCTTATGGTTTGGATTCGTCCCAGATGCAGGAGCTTTTATATCGGGCCAGGCATGCCTTTCGCCGTACTCTCGAGTCGTTGACGGGGGCTGTCAGCAATGAAATAAACAGGGCTGCTCAGGACAGTATGGAAGTGCTTGAGGCCAATCTGGAGAATCTGTTCCAATCTCTCGGGACGGCCCCGAGGATCGATCCGGACCAGATGAATACAATTCGCGAGACTGTGCTTGAGATTCTTTCAAAAAACAGGCCGGGGTCGGTGTTTTTGCAGTTGTCGTGGAAAAAGCTTCTTATTGCCGTCTTCATTGCGGTGATGCTTCTCATTGGGGCTGTGTTCTGGCAGTCTGACGCTGAGAGCCAGGCCCCCAATCCGGAGCCGACTGGTGCAGCCGCACAAAAGACCACGTCTTCTGAAAACAAGAATGCACCTACGTCGGCTGAGATGGGGCAGCAGATGAAGCTGGCCTTTGAGCTGGGCGAGAATAAAGATGTTGAGGGGCTGATTCGGATCCTGCAAACAGGCTCTTATCCGGCTCAGCTTATTGCCGCCAGGTATCTGGGGCAGTGTGCCGATAAATCCGCCATCAATGCTCTGGACCAGGCCGCCCAGAAATGGTATGCCCACGAGACCAACGAAACCAACCCTTTTATCGAAGCAATCAAGGCCATCGAGAACCGAGCGAAGGTTCGACAGCGTCTGGAGGCCGAACTCGAAAAAATCAAAGCCCAGCAGACCAGGGAGAAATCGGCTGAGCAACAAGAAGACCCTTCAACACCCGAAACTGCAGAACCGAATCAGTCGGGTACGGAGCCGAATAAAGCGGAAGCTATCCCGGCTGTGACCGAGATTCCGATCCCGATATTCCAGCAGCCCGATCAGATTGTACCGGAAGACCTTACTCCGGTGCAGGCTATGCCGGCGACGGATCCCAATCGTGTGATTCCGCAGGAACAAGGGGACGATGCTGAGCCTGGCATCAGCCTGCCTGTGTCCGATCCCAATCGAATGAACGATGAACTGGTCCTGTAAAACCACACCTGTTGTAATCATCCAGGCTGTATTCGTAATTTTAGTTGCGATGGCAGGATGCATGACTGCCGGCCAATCCGGACGATTGGCTGTTTACTCCCCACGCTGTGATATGGCCTGGATTGGCCCCAGTCCAGAGGGATCGCATTTTATTGAAATGCCATCCGGCCGGCGATTTATCGTCTGGGGTGTCAATTATGACCACGATGATGAAGGACGGCTTTTGGAGGATTATTGGCAGCAATGGGATGTGGTTCAGGAGGATTTTCGTGAAATCAAATTGCTTGGAGCCAATGTTGTTCGCATTCATCTGCAGCTGGGCCAATTCATGCGTACTGCCCAGGAACCAAACCATGTTTCACTGGACTATCTTCAACGGCTTGTCCGGCTGGCCGAAGAGACCGGACTGTATCTGGATATCACCGGACTGGCCTGCTATCATAAAGCCAGGACACCGGCCTGGTATGATGCCCTGAATGAGTCCCGGCGGTGGGACGTGCAGGCCCGTTTCTGGCAGGCCGTTGCTGGCGTTTGTGCCCAAAGCCCGGCGATATTTTGTTACGACCTGATGAATGAACCCGTCCTGCCGGGCGCGGACAAAATAGAAACCGACTGGCTGTTGGGTGAGTTTGGCGGCAGTTATTTTGTCCAGCGGATATCCCTGGATCTTGCCGGCCGTTCGCGAGAGGAGGTGGCCAGGGCCTGGGTTGACACGTTGACGACGGCGATTCGCAGTCGGGATACCCGGCATATGATTACGGTAGGGGTGATTCCCTGGGCGATGGTCTTCCCTAAAGCCAAACCTATTTTCTATGCCGAGCAAGTCGGAGCGAATCTGGATTTTGTCAGTGTGCATGTGTATCCGGAAAAGGGCCAGATCGAAAAGGCCATTGAGGCGTTGAAGGTGTATCACATCGGCAAGCCGCTGGTTGTGGAAGAGATGTTCCCGCTTCAGTGCAGCATTGAGGAAATGGATGCTTTTGTCGAGGCTTCGCGGGAATTGGCCGATGGCTGGATAAGCTTCTACTGGGGCAGGACGATTGAACAGTACCGTAAAAAGCAAGATATCTCCGCGGCTATTGTCAGTGCGTGGCTGACCTACTTTAAGACCAAGTCCACCGAGATCCTGACAACGCAGCCATAACAGCATAGTTGGGTATTGCTTGACAAAACCAGACGGTACGATAAGCTGATGATGTGATGAGATGATAAAATCACTGTGTCTTGAGCTACGATAGAAGCTGTGAGCAGTGAAATGGATGGTTTAACAACAGATTCAAGGAAAGAATATATGATGCGTCGTTTTTTTCCCTTTGTGCCTTTTTTTGTAGGACTGTATCTGGTGGTCAGCCTCGGTTCGGCACAGGAGCCGGTTTTTAAGGAAAAAATCACCCCGCCGGAGGGTTTTGAGTGGGTTGACGGGCCAGCAAAGACTACTCCCAGTGTACCGGTATTTGTCAAAAGTGCCCGCCCGGCTGATACCGAAGAGCCCGTGCAGACGTTATCGGAGGCCGAAGGCCCGGACCCCAGACAGTTTACTCCGCCGCGGCATTATATCTGCATGCGGACCGAAAGACCGCTGGTGATTGATGGACGACTTGATGAACCAGCCTGGGCCAAGGCCTTGTGGTCGGAACCCTTTGCTGACATTCGCGGTTACCTGTCAACCCGTGTTCCGACGTACACCACCCGGATCAAGCTGCTCTGGGACGACCAATACCTCTACATTGCCGCCCGACTGGATGAGCCTCACGTCTGGGCGACTCTGAAAGAACGCAACAGTGTGATTTTCCATGACAATCATTTTGAGGTGTTCATTGATCCGGATGCCGATAGTCATGATTATCTTGAATTTCAAATCAATGCCCTCAATACGGTTTGGAATTTGTTTCTGAATAAACCTTATAAAAATGGCGGCATACCGATTATTCGCGAGATGGCGGGGCAAAAAACCGCTGTTTTTGTTCAGGGCACCCTGAATAATCCCACTGATACAGACGTCTGCTGGCAGGTTGAGCTGGCTTTTCCATTCGCGTCGATAAAAGACTTTGCCGGCAGGGCTTGTCCTCCCCGGGACGGCGATCAGTGGCGGATGAATTTTTCCCGGGTTCAATGGAGAGTGGAGATTGCCGAGGACCAATACCGCAGAATTCCGCCGTATGGTGATCCCGCTGCTCTGGGCAAGGAAGATAACTGGGTCTGGTCGCCGCAGGGGGTGGTGAATATGCATCGGCCGGAAACCTGGGGCTATGTGCAGTTTTCCAGCCTGCCTGCGGGCGGCGAAGTGGAATTTATTCCGGACCCGACCGAGTGGGCACGTTATGAGCTCCATCGGGTCTTGTATGCCCAGACCTGGCATCATCTGAATTTCGGAGGCTATGCGTTTTCACTCGAGCTGCTGGGCTTGGATTCAACGCCGCCGATGTTTGCTGACAAACCCATTCAAATCGAAGTGGGGCCGGAAACCTTTAAAGCCTCTGTTCAATTGCATCTGCCGGATATGTCCCGGCGTATTCTGAGTATTGATCAAGATGCAAAGATTGTATTGTCCGAAAACAATGAGCGAGACAAGAGCAATGAGTCAATTAGGCGATAAACATCAAACGATATCGACTGCGGCCTGGATTCCCCTGTGGCTTAAGGTGCTGCTGGGGATGGCGGCTTTTGTGGTTGTGGTGGCAGGAATGAAGGCGGCAGCAGGGCTTCTGGTGCCGTTTCTGCTGGCGATATTCCTGGCCATCATCAGTACCCCGGCCCTCATCTGGCTTCAGCATATCGGGATTCGCCCTGTATTTGCCATCATTATCATCACATTGATTTTATTGACGGCCGGAATCTTTGTCGGGGCGGTTCTGGCTCAATCCCTGCCGGCGTTTGCCAAATCGCTGCCGGAATATACCAACAAGCTTCAGGAGAATATTGATGTCTTTTGTGCCTGGCTGCAGGGTAAAGGGATTCATGTGGAAAACCGGCATATTTTGCAGTATTTCAAGCCGGATTCGGCGATAAAAATCTTTGGTGATTTGCTCAGTCAGCTCGGAAACTTGATGAAAAAAGGCTTTTTAATTTTTTTGACACTGGTATTTATCCTGCTGGAAGCGTCGATTTTTGAAGTGAAACTGCGGAGTGCTTTGCGAAATCCCGACCAGTCCCTGCAGCGGCTGGCGAAAATCACAAACGACGTCAAGATGTACCTGGCGGTCAAGACCGCCATTAGTCTGGTGACCGGAATTCTGCTGACGATCCTGCTGATGGCAGTGGGGGTGGATTATGCCGTCTTTTGGGGATTGCTGGCCTTTGTGCTGAATTTTGTGCCCAACATCGGTTCGATTTTGGCGGCGATTCCGCCTGTCCTTCTGGCTCTGATTCAATTACCCCTCGGCAGTGCCATTATCGTTGCCGCGGGCTATCTGGTTATCAACGTTTCATTGGGCAATTTCCTCGAACCTCGCCTGGTTGGGCAGCGGCTGGGATTGTCTACGCTGGTTGTGTTTTTGTCGTTGGTGTTCTGGGGCTGGGTGCTTGGGCCGGTGGGGATGCTGCTGTCGGTTCCATTGACCATGACGACCAAGATTGTGCTGCAGAGCAACGACGATACCCGCTGGATTGCGATTATGCTGGGCTCCGGTCCCTCCGTGCCAAAAAAGAAAAAAGCACACCATCCCTGATACCGTACAAAATAAAAAAGGCAAGACGTTTGGGTGTCTTGCCTTATTCATGATTCACAAAACGCTGAGCTTACTCAGCAGCTTGGGCAGCAGGTTTATAGTGCCGCTTGGGGGGCTTGACGACCAGGCCCATCTTGATTGCTTTGGCCGAGGCCCGGATGCGGGTCACTTTGCCATTGATGACGGCGCGGACAGTCTGCACATTAGCCTTGAATTTTCGTTTGGTGATGCCGGTAATCTTGCGACCGACACCGCCCAGATACTTGGCTTTACCGCGACGGGCAATGCTCCGCCCGAACGTTGTTTTTTTACCTGTAAATACGCATACTCTTGACATATCTGACTCCTGTTTTCGATTCAGCAGGGTATTGCTGGATTATCCGCACCTTTCTTTCTCAACGAAAGACCCATTACTATAGTGATTTAGATGATTTTTGCAAGAAATTTTGGAGAAATTTTTGGAAATTCCTGGTTTATCGCGTCGTGAGTAGGTTTGGATAGATTGTATGTTATTGTTAACAAAAGGCTTAGATCAATCAAGGTGAGGTCAGAGCAGACCCGTTTTGCCGGATTACGAGAGCAAGGACGTCCTCTGGAGGAGTGGGGTATGTTGGGGGCGGTTTGGCTGGTGGGGGGGGGATAGTGTAGCTATCGGTGATACAGTATATCTCTATATCCAGACATAGAATGCCCTATAATAATCAAGACCGTGACAGATGTCTTTTTTTGTGGGCGGTCAGGTTTTGGCTCTTGCATTCGGCAGGCCGATTCTATATATTTTATAATCTGTTTATTTGGATATACTTATGACGATTCGGAAAGAACAATATAAAAGCGCATTAACCTGCCTGATGGCAGCCAAACGTGTGTTGATTACGACCCATATCCGGCCGGATGGCGATGCCTGCGGCTGTGTGCGAGCGATGATGGAGGGCCTTAAAGCGGCAGGTAAAGAAGTCGAGGGACTTTTTTTGTCGCCTCTGGCCAGCTGGTATGAGTCGATGTTCGAGACACACGTTGCAGTTTTGAATAACGATATTAAAAAAGAGGAACTTGATAATTACTATCGCGATATTGACCTGATTGTGATAGTCGATACGAATAGTCTTGTACAGCTTCCAGGCCTTGAAGAATGGATCAAAAAATGCGGCAAAACCATACTGGTTATAGACCATCATGTAACCGGGGATGGTTTGGGGACGGTGGAGTTGGTTGATTCTTCGGCGTCGGCGGCAGGGGAAATTGTCTATGATTTCTTCAAGTCGGTTGGCTGGGCGATTACGCCTGTGGTGGCGGAGGCGATTTTTATCGCAATTTCAACGGACACCGGCTGGTTCAAATACGGCAATGCAGACTGCCGGATTTTTCATACTGCGGCGGAACTGATTGAGGCCGGGGTCCGACCCAATGATGTGTATCGCAAGATGTATCAGAGCTTTACGCCGGCACGGCTGAAGCTGATGACGCGGATGCTGGAGCATCTGGAACTGCATGATGGGGGTCGAATTGCCACCCAGTATATCCTTCGCAAGGATTTTGATGAGACAGGCTCGTCCGGGCCGGATACCGAAAATCTCATTGACGAATGCCAGCGTATCCAGACGGTGGAAGTAGCGACGCTGTTTGTGGAATTGGCTGATGGCCGATTCCGCTGTTCTCTGCGGAGTAAAGGGCGTGTGGATGTTCGGCAGATTGCTCAGAAATACGGCGGCGGAGGGCATACCCTGGCATCGGGTGTGAATCTGGAAGGTCCGCGAGAAAAGGCGATGGGAGCAATTCTGGCCGAGATTCGCCAGCAGCTTCAGACAGGATAATATACCCGTTAGCCAATCTGACGGAAATGGGGGATGGGGCCTTACTCAACACCGAGTTTGAGGCGGAGGGTTTGGAGATTGAGAACGTCTTCGCGGTTGTAGATCAGAAGTGTTTGGAGGGCGGCGAGGTCGTTGTTGTTGATATAGTCCCACCAGAGTTTGACGGCCATCCAGCCATTGATGCCTTTGGACTGGCGGGCGATTCCCAGTTTGTCTTCAACGGCTTTGAGGCCGCCTTTGAGCTTGTGTCTCCAGCAATCGTACATCAAATCCCGGTGCTTGAACTGCCGTTCGAGGTCCAGGCCCAGGCTGTGTTTGATGAAGGGCAGGTCAAAACGGCGGCCGTTGTAGGTGTACAGGATGTGAACGCCGGTCAGAATGTCGGACAGGGCAAGGTCAGTAATCTGCGGGCCGACGAGCTGGAAGGGGGTGATAATGCCTTCTTTTTCGACGGCGACGCCGATGACGGTCAGGGCGTGGTGAATGCGGCTGCTGCCGGTGGTCTCAATATCCAGATAGGCCCGAATGATGCTCATGCTCAGGCCCTGGCGATGGCACTGGCGACTTTGATGACATCAGCCATCGGGGCGACATCATGGACGCGGACGATGGAGATGCCTTTGGCGACAGCCAGTGCGACGGTGGCAGCGGTGCCAAAGAGGCGGTCGGCGGGGATATTTTTGCCCGTCAGATGGCCGATGAAGCGTTTGCGACTGGTGCCGACCAGCACTCTGTAGCCGGATGCGGTCAATGTGTCGAGGTGATTGAGCAGCGTCAGGTTGTGGTCGGTGGTCTTACCGAAGCCGATGCCGGGGTCGAGAATGATTCTTTCTTTCGGAATGCCGGCGTGCTCCGCAGCCGCAGCTCGCTCAAGCAGGTACTCATTGACCTCAGCAACGACGTCATTGTAGTGCGGATTGTGCTGCATGGTTGCGGGGGTGCCCTGGGCGTGCATGAGCACGACAGGGACTTGGCTGGCGGCGGCCAGGGCGGTCATCCGCGGATTGGCCAGGGCAGTGATATCGTTGATGATGGAAGCTCCCGAAGCCAGGGCGGCGGCAGCGACGTCGGGATTTGCGGTATCGATGCTGATGGGGGCGTCAGTCTTTTTTCGCAGGGCCTCGATGACGGGTATGGCACGGCGAATTTGCTCAGCGGGTGCGACGGGCTGGGAGCCGGGACGGGTGGATTCAGGACCGACATCAATGATGGCAGCACCGTCGGCAAGCATCTGAAGGCCATGGTCCACGGCTTTGTCTGTGGACAGAAATTGCCCGCCGTCGCTGAACGAATCAGGCGTGACGTTGAGTATCCCCATGATGAGGCAGCCAGAGGAAAAGTCCAGCCTCCCGCAGGGCCAGCGAAGAATGGATGGCATTATCCCTGACATATCTGAAAACCGATTCCGGCCAGTTTGCGGGCCAGTGAGCTGTGGATATCCGGCACAAAGACCTTGGTATTCTGGAATTCCCGACGTTCGGGATAGTTTTTGCGGAGCATGTCGAAGAACTCACCACGTTTGGCGGGTTCCTGCAACAGGATTTCGCGGGTGTTGAAATCGTCGCGATTGATGACATAAATCGACTGGACAACGTCGTGAATAATCTGTTCCTCGAATTGTTTAAGCTGCTCAGTGGTCAGGTGAATTTCCGGGACCTGCGGTTTTGGGAGAAAATCGGCGAGGGTGTGGGCGGTTTTGAGGTTGAAGAATTTGCACAGGGCCTCGTAAATCATCATCAGGCCGGCCACTTTGCCGTCGAAGGAATAGCCTGCAATGTGCGGGGTGGATAAATCGACGCGGGCCAGCAGGTCGCCGTCGATATGGGGTTCATTTTCCCAGACATCGAGCACAACCCCGCCGAGGCGTTTTTCATGCATGGCCTTTTTGAGGGCCTGGGTGTCCATGACGGCACCCCGGGAGGTATTCAGGAAGAAGGCTCCCTGTTTAAGCCGGGCGAAAAAGGCGGCATCGGCCAGGTGATATGTTTTATCCTGTCCTTCGCGGGTCAGCGGCGTGTGCAAAGTGACGAAATCGCAATGGAAGACCTCGTCAATGGGACGATATTGCGGATCGCCGGTCTGGCGGGCCAGCGGTGGGTCGTTCAGGACAGTGGTCATGCCCAGTGCCTGGCATTTTTTTGCGACACGGGAGCCGACATTGCCGACGCCGACGATGCCGATGGATTTGCCGGCCAGGCGGAATTTGTATTTTTTGCCCAGTGCCAGCAGGGCTGCGATAATATATTCGGCGACGCTATTGGCGTTGGAGCCGGGGGCGGAGGAAAACCCGATATGGTGCTCGTTGAGATAATCC
Source organism: Anaeroglomus insulsum (assembly GCF_050689095.1). NCBI lineage: Bacteria > Pseudomonadati > Planctomycetota > Phycisphaerae > Sedimentisphaerales > Anaerohalosphaeraceae > Anaeroglomus > Anaeroglomus insulsum. The sequence continues at coordinate 129,542 of NZ_JBOGCL010000005.1, read as the reverse complement.
CGGTCGATGTGTTCGAAGCCGATGGTGGCGGTGGCGACGAAGCGGACCCGGCTGCCGGCCAGCAGGTCGCGGTTGACCTGGGTGACACTGCGTACCAGCAGAGCATCGGCATCGGCAACCAGCTCGGGGGTGATTTTCCGCCCGGCACAGAGTTTGACTTCACCCAGATGGGCAAAACACGGTTCGACAAACGGAATATTCTGGTCGGCTACAATCTTCATCGTTTTTCTCGGAAACGGGGAATTTATCAGATTTTACCTGCGTAGTTTGTCCATTTTCTGCGGCTCTGTCAAGCAAGAAAAAAGGCCTTTGGACGATTTGCCAAAGGCCTTCGAAAGCCAATCGAATCGACGGAATTTATTTGATTTCTTCTTCAATCCAGCCGAGCACCTCTTTGAGGTCGTTCATGGTGATATCGCCCATGTGAGCAATGCGGAATGTCTTGTCTTTCAGGTCGCCATAGCCGTTGCTGATAATCACATTGTGCTTGGCCTGAAGGGCTTTGTTCAGAGCGGAGATATCGATATTGCGTGTGTTCTTGATGGTTGTCAGCGTGTTGGTGCAATATTTCTCGTCGCAGAACAGATCAAAATGCTTTTTGGCCCAGGCGCGGCAATAATCGGCCATTTCCTTGTGGCGTTTCCAGACATTTTCCATGCCTTCTTTCAGCAACCGTGAGGCTTGATAATGCACGGCTGCAATATGCGGAATGGACGGGGTGGTCGGCGTATTGTCTTTTTCGTTATTCTTGGCGAAATCGACAAAGTCAAAATAATACCCGCGTTCAGGCACGGTCTTGGCCTTTTCGACGGCCCGTTTGCTGACCGCAGCCACGGTGAATCCCGGCGGAATGGCAAAGGCCTTCTGGACGGAGGCGAAGGTTACATCCCAGCCGAGCTTGTCGAAATGAATCGGCATGCCGACCATGGCGCTGACCGAATCGACAAAGACCAGCACATTGGGGTATTTTTTCTTCATCATGTCGCTGATTTCATAGACGGGGTTGGCCAGGCCGGTGCTGGTTTCGGAATAAACCAGGGTGATGGCGGCATATTTGCCGGTGGCTAATTTTTCGTCAATGGCTTCGGGGGTATTCGGCTTGCCCCATTCGACCTTGAGCATATCCACGTTGCGCCCGCAGGACTTGGCGACACTGCCCCATTTGTCGCTGAAGGCACCGCAGCCGCAGGCCAGTACGGTTTCATCCTTGGCGACACAATTGCGAATGGCACCTTCCCAGATGCCTGAGGCAGAGGAGGTGACCAGAAAGACATGCTGTTCGGTAAACAATACCTGCTTGAGCATCGCAATGGTTTCATTGTGAAGCTGAGCGTATTCCTTGTTGCGGTGTCCCATGGTGGGACGAGCCAGTTGCTGAAGCACTTCCGGCAGCACGTGTACCGGGCCGGGGATAAATAATTTCGGCGGATTCTTCCAGTCAACCATGAGTTACTCCTTTCCAATACATTGTGTCAGAGGACGGTTATCGTACGGTTCCATCGGGGCGATGGGTAATCTGTGAATGGTGACGCCGGAAAAGACCTTGGGATAAAAGAAGGTCGATTTCTGGGGCATTTTTTCACCGGCGGCGGCCACGGCCTGAACCTGGTCAATCCGTGTGGGATTGACAAAAAATACGGCCTGACAGCGGCCGCTGTCGACTTTCTGTATCGACTGGTCGATGGCGTCGCCGATATCTTTGATGTATTCGATGTGACTTTCTTCGGCAAGCTGCTTGTCGCCGATGCCCAGATGCTTTTCGAGAATCAGCAGATGCAGGACATTGACATCCAGGCTGCGGGCAGCGTCGCTCATGGCCGGGGCGACTTTTTTCATCGCCGCAGTGTCTTTAAGGGTTACGGTGTAAAAGGCATGATTGGCAGCATAAATGCCAAAGATATTTTTGCCTTCGCTGCCGGCCTGAGTCATCCGGCTGAACATGGCCTGTCGGGCTTTGGCTTTGGATGTATCATCGGTGAAATCAAATTTGATGATGGGGTCAAACTCGCCTTTGAGCTCCGAGATCAGCTTGTCGATGGAGAAATGGGTCACATGGTTAATCAGGCGATGGGTCGGCTGAATGACAAGACCTTCGTTGTGCATGTTGACGAAGGTCATCATCAGGTACTGGGCATCCGGGTGGCCGGTCTGTTTCCAGTAGTTCAGGGCCGTTTCATAACGGTGATGACCGTCGGCGATGATTGTCTTGCGGGTCTGAATCATCGCCGCAAAGGTCTTGATCATATCCTGCTGGGCGATCATGTAGATGCGGTGGCGGACATTTTCAGTGTCGGTATGATCCAGCACCGGATTGCCGGCAGAGGCTTTCTGAATGATGGCCTCGGCGGTCTTTTGGGGATCATCGTACAGCATGAAAATCTGGCCAAACTGCGATGCAGTTGCCCGCGTCAGACGCAGGCGGTCGGCTTTGGGACCATCGAGCGTTTTTTCGTGCGGCTGGACTCCCTGGCCGAACGGTTCAATTTTGCCCAGAGCGATGATGCCGCTGCGGCGGTAGGTCTTGGGGCCAATCGCAAAATCCTGCACGTAGGCATAAATCGCCGGCTGCGGATCTTGTTTTAAGGCGCCATCAGCAATGGCTTTCTCCAGATACTCGCGGGCGCGGGTATATTGATTATTCGTCTGGGTGTCCGACGGCATAACTTTGCCGAGAATGGCCCGGACGATATTGTATGGATTGGCATCGTAAAGGGCCTGCTGGAGTTTGGAGTCAATGACGTCATACGGCGGGGCAATACATTGCCCTGCATTACCGGTTACTGATCCATCAAATCGGTACGCACAAAAAGGTTTAATTTCCATAATTTCTTAGCTAATGTAGTAGGTTTCGGGTTCGTATTGTTCCTTGTGGAACAATAAATGTGATTTCATTCACAATGTAGGAACTACTATAACAAAAAAATGGCAGTTTTCAATGGAAATGCTACAGGATTTTATGGGCATTTGACGATTTTGAAAAGATGTCTTCAACCATGACAACGTTGAAAATAAGGATAGGCAATAATGGCTCAACGCGAGTACACCAAATATCAGCAAAAAATAATATCCAATTATTACCAAAATCTGGATACGATGGCCCTTCAGCGACTGCAGGAACTGGTAACCGAATTGTTTTTGGCGGATACGGATAAAAAACGCCAGCGCCTCTGGGAACAGGCGGAAAAGGCGATAGGAAAACTGGACATTAAGCCGGCGGTTAAAAAGCATATTCTGGAGTCTCGGGATGTTCAGGTGCTGGCCAAAAATCTGAATGAATGGTTGACAAAAAAATAGTCTTTAAAAAATATGGAGTTTGTCTTTATGGGGGGCAGTGGTTGAAAGGGCCGATTTTGTGGCTTGATTTTATGAGCAAAATTGGTTTTTAGCCTTGAAGCGGGGCGGCTTTATGGTATTATTGCCCCGCTGAGTGTGACTTGCTCTGGAGAGGTGTCGGAGCGGCTGATCGAGCAGCCTTGGAAAGGCTGTGTAGGGTTTACTCTACCGTGGGTTCGAATCCCACCCTCTCCGGTTTTTTCTTTATCCGCCAAAATCACGTCTATAAGTTCTTGTAATTCAATGGGTTGTGTATTTTTTTGGGGGGCTGTCATTTCTTTCCCTGTTGGCACCCTGTATTCAGAACCTTAGGTCTTAGCATCCCTGGCAGCGGTGTGGGTCTGGAAACAGACGACCCGGGGGCAGGGCTGTTCAAAAAGAGGTACTGGTGAAAAACGAACTTGTTCTTATTCCATTTCCGGTTACCTTTTTATAGGGATTCTTTTTAAGGATTTAAAGATGCGACAGGGACCGATGCTGAAAAACGGAGAGAATACGGCGTACCGCTTGCATGGTTTTGCGTTGAGGATGCATTTTCCGTTGTTTGTATGGTTTTGGGTTCTTGTTATTCTGGCCGCTTCAGTTCAGGCAGGATTGGGCCTTACACCCCAGTTTGTCACCGAACAGTCACAATCAGGCAGCTTTCCTGTCGTCGCTTCCGGTCAGGCGTCATCGCTTTGTTACGATTCCGGCGATTACAAGGGCGTGATTCGTGCCATCGGCGACCTTCAGGCTGACATTGAACGCGTCACCGGCCATAAGCCGAACCTCAAGACGGACCGTTCCGGTTCCGGGTATGCCATTATTATCGGCACGCTGGGCAAGAGCAAGCTGATTGATGAGCTTGCTGCTTCCGGCAAACTGGAGACGGCGGATCTCAAGGGAAAGTGGGAATGTTTTATCATTGCCACGGTGAATCAGCCCGCCCCTGATATCGATCAGGCTTTGGTGATTGCCGGCAGTGATAAACGCGGTACGATTTACGGTATCTATGAGCTTTGTGAACAGCTTGGCGTTTCGCCCTGGTACTGGTGGGCAGATGTTCCGCCGAAAAAACGCAGTGAAGCTTATATTCTTTCTGGCCGGTACACGTCGGGCGAACCCGCTGTAAAATATCGCGGGATTTTTATAAATGATGAGGAGCCGTGTTTTGGTCCGTGGGCCCGGGAGAAGTTTGGCGGCATCAATTCCAAGATGTATGCACACCTGTTTGAGTTAATCCTGCGTCTGCGTGGGAATTACCTGTGGCCTGCGATGTGGGGAAAGGCATTCAATGAAGATGACCCCGAAAATCCGAGACTGGCTGATGAATATGGTATTGTGATGGGGACATCCCACCACGAACCCATGATGCGTGCCCAGGCGGAATGGACCAAGCACAGGTCTCGTTTTGGTAATGGTGCATGGAACTATGCCGTCAATGAGCAGGGGCTTCGGGCGTTCTGGGAAGAGGGGATCAGACGGAATAAGGACTACGAGAATCTGGTTACAATCGGCATGCGAGGGGATGGCGATGAGCCCATGATCAAAGGGGGCGACATGGATGCCAATGTCAAGCTTCTGGAACGCATAGTCGCCGACCAGCGGAAGCTGCTTGCCGACATTGTCAACCCGGATGTGACCCGGATTCCTCAGCTCTGGACGCTCTATAAGGAGGTTGCGGATTACTATGCTCATGGGATGAACGTGCCGGACGATGTAACGCTGCTGTGGTGTGATGATAACTGGGGCAACATTCGCCGCCTGCCAACGCCACAGGAGCGAGGACGTTCCGGCCGGGCCGGCATCTATTACCACTTTGACTATGTGGGTTCGCCGCGTTCCTACAAATGGATCAATACCAATCCGCTTCCGAAGATTTGGGAGCAGATGAACATGGCCTATGAATACGGTGCCGACAGGGTTTGGGTTGTCAATGTCGGCGATCTGAAGCCTATGGAGCTGCCCATCGAGTTCTTTTTGCGTATGGCGTGGAATCCCAAAGCCATGCCCAAGGAAAAGATTGCTGAGTTTACCCGGGAATGGGCCAAACGCGAATTTGGGGCCCAGTATGCCGATGCGATTGCGGATATCGTTTCCAAATACGCCAAATACAACGGCTGGCGGAAACCCGAGCTGCTGGAACCGACCACGTTTAGCCTGGTGAACTTTCAGGAAGCCGAGCGTGTTTTGGCGGGCTGGCAGGCCATTACGGCACAAGCGGAAAAAATCAATACCCAGTTGTCGCCGGAATGGCGTGATGCCTTCTATCAACTGGTGCTCTATCCGACCAAAGCATCGGCTACGGTTGTTGAAATGTATATTGCAGCCGGGCGAAACCGGCTCTATGCCGCTCAGGGACGTGTCAGTGCCAATGCACAGGCCCAACGGGTGTGGGAGCTGTTTGAGCGTGACAAAGAACTGACCGAGGCTTACCATCGTCTTGGCGGCGGCAGGTGGAACCATATGATGGCCCAGACTCGCATTGGCTACACCAGCTGGAACGAACCAAGAACCAATATCATGCCGAAGGTCACGGAATTCAATCCGGATGCGTCTGAATTGATGGGGGTTGCGGTTGAAGGATCCGAACGTGCCTGGCCGGGTGAATCGAACGCTGCGGTACTGCCTGCATTCGATTCGCTCAATCGCCAGAGCCGCTGGTTTGAGGTGTTCAAACGCGGCAGTAAGAACTTTGCGTTCTCGGTGTCAGCGGACAAACCGTGGATTCGGTTTAGCACCGTCTCCGGTACCGTCGATGAGGATCAGCGTATCTGGGTGAGCATCGATTGGGAAAAAATGCCTGTGGGGGAATGGTCGGCTGTGATTACCGTATCGGGTGCGAATGGAGAAAGTGTGCCCATTCAACTGAATGCCGTTCGTTCGGATCAATATACCCGTCAGAATGTCGCTGCCTTTGGCGGCTTGACCGGGCCGATTGTCATTGCGGCTGAGCGAGCGACAAAAATGATTGATGCAGGCCATGTCCGGTGGGACAAAATTCCGGACTATGGCCGCGGCGTGTCAGGGATGGCTATTTTCCCGGTGACTGCCCAAAGCGTAACGCCGCCGGAGAATTCCCCGCGGATGGAGTATCCTGTACTGATTGCCGGTTCTGGGCAAGTTCATGTTGATTTAGTCATGGGACCGACTCTGAATATTCAGCCGGACAGAGGCGTGCGAATAGCCGTCTCGTTTGACGACCAGCCGCCGCAGATTATCGACGCATTTCAGGGGCAGTCGTATGCGGATCCTTCCAGACGCCCCGATCTCTCGGCCCCGGCAATTCGTGACTGGTACACCTGGGTTAAAGACAATGTCAGAACGGTCAAGTCGACCCATCAAATCTCCGAGCCAGGTGTGCATACGCTCAAGGTTTGGATGGTGGATCCGGGTGTGGTCCTGGAAACATTGGTTCTGTACCGTGATACTTTACCAAAATCCTACCTGGGACCCATAGAAACCCTCTGGTAATAGACTTTATTGTGGATAGGATTATAACCGGATTATTGACAAAAGGCTGATTATGAAATCAACAACTGGACAGAATCGGGTATTCTTTTACGTCATTGTACTGGCTGTGTGGGGAGTGACTCACGCAGCAGGTCTCAAACCAGGCACGGATTATCACTGGGTGGGGACCTGGGCTTCGTCGGCTCAGGAAGTGGAAACGAAATTGATGCCTTCGACATTTCAGAAACTCGACGACACGACCCTGCGGCAGGTGGTGCGTGTCTCCATCGGCGGCGAAAAAGTGCGTATCCGTTTTTCCAATGCTTTTGCGGACTGGCAGGATGGCCTGAAAATCAGCCAGGCCTGCATCGCGGTATCTGCCGGCGGAAATGTTATCCAACCGGAGACGGTCAAACCGCTGACCTTTGGCGGGAAGACGTCGGTTGTGATTCCTTATGGCACGCTGTTTGTTTCGGATCCGGTGGATTTCGACCTGAAGCCGGGTTCCGATCTTGCGGTTACGATGCATATCGCAAAGGCTCCCAAAAAAACCACAGGCCATCGCAGTGCCAGAGGCGAAGTAGTCTTTATGCAATCCGGAAATGCCGTCAGCGAGAAAGCACTGCCGACGTCCGTCGCAAACACCTGCTGGTATTATCTGTGCGGCGTGGAGGTGCTGGCCAGCCGTACCGCTGCCGCCGTGGTTTGTCTGGGGGATTCGATTACGGATGGTAAAGGCTCCACGGAGGGACAAAACCGACGCTGGCCTGATTATCTGGCCCGCCGGATGCTTGCTCATCCTGAAACGGCTCAGATTGGGGTACTCAATCAGGGAATCGGGGGCAATTGCCTGTGGTCCGGCGGCATCGGTCAGCCCGTGATACAGCGGCTGGATCGGGATGTACTTGCCCAGCCGGGGGCTCGCTGGGTCATTTTGCTTGAAGGCATCAATGACCTTGGCGGGGGACATACCGCCGCCGAAGAGATCATCACTGCGATGGAGCAAATCGCGGTGCGATTACAGGCCTGCGGTCTGCGTGTGTATGGTTCCACGATTCTTCCGTGCGGCGACTCCTTTTACTACAACAATGAACTGGAGGCCAAACGGCTGAAAATTAATGACTGGATCCGAACCAGCGGGGTTTTTGATGCGGTGATTGACTGGGATGCGGTTGTTCGTGATCCTCAGAAGCCTGCCAGACTGCGTCAGGAAGCCGATAGTGGCGATCATCTTCATCTGAGTGATGAAGGATATCGAATGATGGCTGAAGCGTTGGATTTAAAGCTGTTGTTGAATTAATCGCTTGTTAATGAAGGTGGCATTTGTACGTGACAGGTAACAAAAATGGAGAGAAAACACATGGAAGAGGCATGGGGTCCGTCGTGTGGTGATGATGAGAGTTTATACCTGGATGTTGTGTGCTGCAGTGCCGGTTACGGCTGCCGGGTCAACCGAGCCTGTGTCCGTTAACACTGTGATTGATGCCGGCAAAAGGATGCCTCCATTCAGCCTTATCTGAAGGGGATTCCCGCACCTGCGACGTTTGCTCTCTTTCGTATGAATATCGATGAATTTCCGAGGAAGTACTGAATACCAATTGAACTTATAGAAAGGTTTTTTATGAAACAATTATGTATCATATGGATTACCGTCGTACTGATTCTGTCAGGCTGTATTCTGTATGCTGCCGAGGCCAATCCCGGCAAAATCGTTGTGCAGGCCGACAAACCCGGTGCCAGATTCAGTCCGTTGTTTTATGGTCTGATGACGGAGGAAATCAATTACTCCTATGAGGGTGGACTCTATGGTGAATTAATTCAAAACCGCATCTTCCGGAATCCCAGCGGCCGCGGCAGTGGGTTGGCTCCGATCGTTACGGGAACCAAAGAACCCGGCCTGTTCAGGAGTGAGCATTATTCAATGAGTGCTTTCTCCTGCAAAATTCCCAACGGCAGGTATCTGGCAAAGCTTTACTTTGCGGAGACCTACTCCGGCATTACCGGTCCCGGCCAGCGTGTATTCTCCTTCAATGTCCAGGGGCAGGAATTCAGGGACTTTGACATTTGGAGCAAGGCCGGTGGTCCCAACCGTGCCTATATCGAAACAGTGCCTGTGGAGGTGACCAATGGAGAATTTCGGATTGTATTCACACCCAAGATCGAAAATCCGGCAATTAACGCCATAGAGATTATTCCACAGACCCCGGCAGCACCAGCCGAAGCCACGGTACGAATCAGAGCCGGACAGACTACACCCTATACGGATTCCAGCGGCCAGGTTTGGCAGCCTGAAAAAGGATTTGAGGGCGGCGATATTGTTGATCACGGTCCGATTGTGGACACTCCTTCCAGCGAGATTGCCGGTGCTCCTCACTGGTTTCTGGTGACCTCTGCAGGTGCTGAAGGTGTGGCAGCGATTGACACAAATGATCCGATTAATACTTCTGCTCTGACGACCAGTCTGAAACTTGCGATTTCCAATGTGCCGGACGGCGGCCGCGTGGGTGTGGCCAATGATGGCTATTGGGGTATTCCGGTTAAGCCTAACACCACCTATCAGTGCTCTTTCTATGCCAAAGCATCGGATGGTTTTGCGGGTGCACTCACTGTTGCCATCGAATCCAGCGACGGGAAAACGATTTACGCATCCGGGAAACTCCCTGCAATCACAGCCAAGTGGCAGCGTTATCGCCTTACCCTGAAGACCGGGGATGTCAAGCCGACAGATGATGCCCGTTTTGTGATCTCCGCCGGCGTCCGGGGGACGGTGAATTTCAATCTGGTATCGCTATTTCCCCCTGTATTCAGGGAACGTACGGGCGAGGCTCTGGGGGGGCGTCCTGCCACCGGATTCAGAACCGACATCATGCAGCTTTTAGATGATATGCATCCTGCGTTTCTCCGTTTTCCGGGCGGCAATTATGTTGAAGGATCCAATTTCGCTAATCGATTCAACTGGAAAACGATGATCGGGCCGTGGGAAGAACGCCCCGGCCACCAGAGTCCCTGGGGCTATCGGTCTTCGGACGGCCTGGGGCTGCTGGAATTCCTTGAATGGTGCGAAGAATTGAATATGGAGCCTGTTGTGGGTGTATATGCCGGTCTGCATCTTGACGGCGGACGCGATGTCAGAACGGGTGAAGCACTCAAGCCGTTTATTCAGGATGCTCTGGATCAGATTGAATACATCACCGGTGATGTAAACACAACATGGGGTGCCCGCCGTGCCAAAGACGGCCACCCGGCCCCATTCAAGCTGAGATATGTCGAGATTGGCAATGAGGATTTTCTTAATAACGGCACCGCAACGTATTGTGGGCCCGAAGGCCGCTTCGCCATGTTCTATAATGCCATCAAGGCCAAATATCCACACATTCAGGTGATTGCCACCGTGGACCCCAAAGTCCCGCATGATGTGATTGACAATCATCATTATATGTCGCCGAACGCCGCAATTCGAAATGCCCATCTTTATGATAATGCCGATCGTAACGGCCCGAAAATTTTCGAAGGCGAATGGGCCTCTCAGGAACGCGGAACGCAAAGGGGACTGACCCCGTCTTTCCAGTGCGCCATTGCAGACGCGGCCTTTTTGACCGGCCTGGAGCGCAACGCTGACATTGTGATTATGACCTGTTATGCGCCGCTGTTTACCCGCGTGAATCCGGGCGGCAACCAGTGGCGTACAAACCTTATCGGTTATGACACCCTGACCAGTTATGGATCACCTTCCTATTATGTTCAAAAGATGTTTTTCAATGCCAGGGGTGATCAGATTATCCCGATTTCTCAAATTGTTCCCCAGACGATACCCGCCTCTGCTTCCGGGTCGGGGCAGGCTCCCGCGGGGCAATCGCCTGGTCGCGGTCGCATGGATACTCCTCCCAGTCCAAACGAGCCTTTGTTTGCCTGTGCCAGCAGAGAGGATGCCTCCGGCGACATCATCCTGAAAGTGGTCAATGTCTTTGGCGTCGATCAGACTATGACGGTAGAATTAAAGGGAGTCGATGTCAGCAAACAAGCCGTCGGGCAAGTCATGACCGGACAGCCCAATGATACCAACTCGGTGGAGAATCCTTTCCATATTGTCCCGAAAGAGTTCGTTATCCAGGATGCAGGCTCTCTATGGAATCATACCTTCCCGGGCAATTCCATTACGGTGATACGTTTCAAAACCAAATGACGGAGAAGAAAATGAAGACCCCCATAACAACGACCGTATTGTTGTTTTTGATCATCACGGCTTTGTCGATGTCGGCTCCTTTGAAACCGCGTCTGGTGGTACTGACGGACATTGCTCCTGACACCGTGGAACCCGATGACATGCAATCTCTGATTCGGCTCCTTGTCCATGCCGATCTGTTCGAAATCGAAGCCCTGATTCACTCAACAGGCTGGAGTGTGGGGGGGGATGCAGGGGAGACTGGTATGAATTTGATCAAAGAAGCGATTGATTTGTACGAGATGGATCTGCCGAACCTGATGAAACGCTCCGGCCAGACGGGAAACATCCACGGTGACGAGCAGCAGGAAATCGGGTATTGGCCGAGTGCAGACTATTTGAGAAAGCGGGTTCTGCTGGGTAGCAAGAACAGGGGGCAGAAGTTTATTGGTGACGATAACAATTCTGACGGAAGTAGGGCGATTATTACCTTGGCTGACGAACAGGATGACCGTCCCCTTTGGATAACCGTCTGGGGCGGCGGCAACACCCTCGCCCAGGCCTGCTGGCAGGTACAGCAAGAACGCAGCGATGAGGAAGTCAGGAAGTTTTTGCGTAAACTCCGTGTTTATACAATTACGGATCAGGATGGAGCTCAAAAAAAGGGGAACGTCATTGATTGGCCAGAAAGCTCTCATCTGTGGATGCGCAAGGAGTTTGAAAAAGATCTTCTGTTTATCTGGGACGAAAGCGCCTGGCTTTACCAGAATGGTACCGGCAGAAGCAAATGGAATGATTATCAAACACATATTCAGGGCCACGGTAATCTAGGAGGAAGGTATCCGAAATATAAGTATGGAGTTGAGGGCGATACTCCTGCGTTTCTTCATCTAATGCCTGTTGGACTCAATAACCCGGACGTTCCAAATCAAGTCGGCTGGGGGGGATATTTTGAGTTTGGAGAGTGCAAGGACAACGCGACCCGTGCGTATCAAAATCATGGCGGGGATGCCAAAAAAATTTCCTCAAAATATCAGCAGTATTTCTATCCGGCCACCTTTAACAATTTTGCAGCTCGGATGGACTGGGCCAAAGACGGCAAGGGAAACCGAAATCCGGTTGTTGTCATCGATGGTGACAAAGGCATGGATATTCTGTTCCGCACGCCCAGGCAAGGCACGAAGGTCACCCTGGACGCATCAGAATCGTCTGATCCGGATGGGGATAAGCTGACGTTCAAATGGTGGGTATTACCTGAAGCGGGTACCTATGCCGGGGAGATTATCATCTCAAACAGCAGTTCCCATATCGCCTCGATTGATATTCCGGCAGACTCGGCTGGAAAGCTTTTTCATGTGATTTGTGAGGTTGTGGATGATGGAGTGCATAACCTGTCGGCTTACCGCAGAATTATCTTCAAACCCACAGACTAAGGACAATTTTCAGATTGAACACAAAACAGGAGTTGCAATGATGTCTAACACGCTCATCGGTTCTATGATCATGTCTATACTGGCTCCCATCGGTCTTGCTGCAGACACCCTGGATACTTCCTCCTGGGTGCAATTTTCGAGATTTGCATATACGGGCAAAGCTGCTGCAGAGCCGGCGGCGGATGAATATCTCAACCCCATCATTGCTGGCTTCTATCCAGACCCTTCCATTTGTCGGGTTGGCGAGGACTATTATCTGGTCAATTCCTCGTTTAATTATTTCCCCGGCATCCCCATCTGGCACTCCAAAGACCTGGTTCATTGGACACAGATCGGCAATGTCATCGACCGACCGTCCCAGTTTGCCATACGCGGGGGGCAGGTCTCTGCCGGGACCTTTGCGCCCACGATCCGTCACCACAACGGCACTTTTTATATGATCAATACCCTTGTAGGCGGAATTGGCAATTATTATGTTACCGCCACCGATCCCAAAGGTCCCTGGTCGGAACCGATCCGTTTGCCGGACGTCGGCGGCATTGATCCGGATATGTTTTTTGATGACGATGGCAAGTGCTATATCCTCAGTTGCGATGAGCCCGTGGGACAGGCCAAATACAACGGTCATCGCACCATCCGGATTCAGGAATTTGATCTCAATCAGAAAAAATTCGTCGGTGAAAAAACCGTACTTGTTGATGGCGGCACGGATATTTCCAAACGCCCCATCTGGTGCGAAGGCCCCCATCTTTACAAAATCAATAACAGGTATTACCTGATGTGTGCCCAGGGCGGCACCAGCACGGCCCATACAGAAGTCATCTTCAGGTCGGATTCGGTTCGCGGACCGTATATCCCATGGGACAAAAATCCCATTCTTGCTTCTGAGGGCCTGCCGTCTGACCGCCCCAATCCCATCACCTGCACCGGCCATGCCGACCTCGTCCAGACACAAAACGGCGACTGGTACGCGGTGTTTCTTGCCTGCCAGCCCTATCAGGCCGGTTTCTATAACACCGGCCGCCAGACATTTATGCTGCCGGTTACCTGGACCGATGGCTGGCCTGTCATCCTGCCCCCGAATACGCCGGTTCCTTTGACGGTGAAAAAGCCAAATCTGCCTGCGGGCAAGGCCCCGGCCGTACCCTCCACCGGCAATATCCATTTTACCGACAATTTTGATTCAGATATGCTGGACTATCGATGGACTGGCCTGCGGGCTCCAGTTTTAAAATGGTATGTTTTATCCAAAACAGACAAGGCTCTGTACCTTGAACCCCGCAGCGATCTTCTTTCAGGGCAGGGCAATCCCTCTTATCTGGCTGTGCGTCAGCAAAACAACGATTTTACCTGTACAGTGACCCTGAAGGCCCAGCCCGGAACCGCAAATTGTATCGCCGGATTAGCAGCATTTCAGAATGAAGGCCATTATTACGCGATAAACGTTAAAATAGACACCGGGCACCTCACTGAAATCTCTGTTGAACAGTCCGCCGGAGCAGCAGGCCGCGGATTCCGTCAAAGTGGCCAACCGCCGCAGCCTAAGATTTTGGCCTCTCAGGTACTGCCTGATGAGACTGTCTCTATTGACCTCAAGATCGAAGGTCAGGGTCCCAATATCCGCTTTTTCTACAAGACCGGCGGCGAGTACATACCGCTTGGTCAGGATTTCCAGGCTTCTTTCTTAAGTACCGAAACCGCCGGTGGGTTCCAGGGGGTAACGCTGGGCATGTTCGCCCACAAATAAGCAAAACGAATTTCTATGAAGAATAACAAATTCAGGGTATGATGTGATATCAATAAAGGTAATTACGGATAGGAGATCGAGTATGAAACGATTTATCTGCTGCGCAGTACTTGCGGTCTTTTACGGGATGGGGCTGAATGATGGGTTTGGGGATAATCCTTTGATTCTCGATCAATTTTCAGCAGATCCTACCGCCCGTGTATTTGAAGGCAAAATATATGTGTATCCTTCGCATGATATTCCCGCCGCACCAGGCCGGGGACGTGCCGGGTGGTTTGTTATGGAAGACTACCATGTGTTCTCATCCGAGAATCTGATGGACTGGACGGATCATGGTGTTATTCTGGATCAGACCGATGTCCCCTGGCTTGAGCGGAAATCCTTCGATATGTGGGCGCCGGACTGCGTCTTCAAAGATGGAAAGTATTATTTTTATTTCCCCGCTTCCGGCCGAATTGGGGTGGCTGTGGCAGAAAAACCCCACGGGCCTTTTAAACCGGCAGAGAAACCCATCGACGGTGTACGAGGGATCGATCCCTGTGTCTTTATAGATCATGATGGAAAGGCTTATCTGTATTATTCGATGAATCGCATATTTGTCGCCCGGCTCAAAGAGAATATGATGGAACTGGATTCTCAGCCTTTGGTGATTGCCAATCTCCCCCAGAAAGGACTCATTGAAGGTCCATTTGTATTTGAACGGAACGGCATTTATTATTTGACCTATCCGCATGTGCAGAATAAAACGGAACGACTTGAATATGCCACCAGTACGACTCCGATGGGGCCTTTTGAGCACAAGGGAGTGATCATGGATGAATCACCCAGCGGCTGCTGGACCAATCATCATTCCATCGTGGAATACAAAGGGCAGTGGTATCTGTTCTATCATGACAAGGATTTGTCGCCGGACTTTGATAAAAACAGGGCGATCAGGGCGGATTATCTTTCTTTCAATGAAGATGGCACGATCCGAAAAGTGACCCCGACCCTGCGCGGTGTGGGGATTGCTGATGCGTCCAAAGAAATACAGATTGACAGGTATAGCACCACGAGTCCCGACGGTGTAACGGTTGATTTTGTGGATTCAAACCAAAAACAAAAGGGCTGGAAGACGGTGTTGGCGGCACAGAACGCCTGGGTACAATACAACGACGTGGATTTTGGCGAACACAAATGGAATTCGGTCCGGGTCAAAGCCGCTTCGCAGACAGGCGGTATGGTTGAGATTCGGATGGACAATGTCGATGGACCCCTGGCAGCGAAGGTCGAGATTCCGGAGAATACGGATTGGTCAGTCGTTAAATCCGATGTTTTGAAGAGTCTTTCCGGCATTCATAACCTGGTTGTGAAGCTCAACGATGCGAAAAAAGTCGAGATTGACTGGATACAATTTGAATAACAGGGGCACCTCATCATGATTCACAAAACAGCTCAAAGTATGCTGTATCAGATGGTATTGTTTGTCGTCTTGTGGGGGCTGGGGGGCAGTGTTGCCCGTGCTGAAGACGGGTATCGATTGTGGCTTCGCTATGAACCCATTGCCGACTCTAAATGTCTTGAGCAGTATCGGCAGGCCGTCACACAAATCGTGTTGCCCAAATCCTTTCAAGGCGATGACGTTATCAGGCGGGAGCTTCAGGCCGGCCTGTCCGGACTCCTTGGGATGGAACGTTGTGTATTTGTTGACGAGATCTCCCGTAGCGGAACACTGGTGGTTGCAACAGCAGATACCGCCGGCCTGATTCCTCAAGCCCTTAAGCCCTCGGATTTGGACTCGTGCGGTACGGAAGGCTTTCTCATTCGGTCGATGAAAATCAAGGGGTATTCAGCCACTGTCATTGCCGGCAAAACACGCATCGGAGTGCTTTATGGCGTATTTCATTTCCTGCGGCTGATGCAAACCCTCCAGCCGATTGAGGCTCTGGATATCATGGAACAGCCTGCGCTTCAGTTGCGTTTAATGAATCACTGGGACAACCTGAATGGGACGATTGAACGCGGTTACGCCGGACGTTCGCTGTGGCAATGGAAGGACTTGCCGGAAACACTCAGCCCTCGCTATACGGATTATGCCCGAGCGTGTGCCTCGATTGGCATCAATGGCGCTGTGATCAATAATGTCAATGCCGATTTTCGCATCCTCTCATCGGAATACCTTCGAAAAGTCGCCGCGTTAGCGGACCGGTGGCGGCCCTTTGGTGTGCGGATGTATCTGAGTGTCAATTTTGCCTCCCCAATACAACTGGGAGGCCTGCCGACTGCCGACCCGCTGAATCCGGATGTGATGACCTGGTGGAAGGCGAAGGCGGATGAAATTTACACCCTGATTCCTGATTTCGGCGGCTTTCTGGTCAAGGCGGACTCTGAGGGACAACCCGGCCCGAAAACCTATGGACGCACACATGCCCAGGGAGCCAATCTGCTGGCCGACGCCCTGGCCCCTCACAAAGGCATTGTGATGTGGCGAGCGTTTGTTTATGATGCGGATGTGGACCCGGATCGTGCCAAACGTGCCTGGCTGGAGTTCACTCGGCTGGACGGACAGTTTCGTCCCAATGTCGTGATTCAGGTGAAAAATGGCCCCATCGATTTTCAGCCGCGTGAACCCTTCCATCCGTTATTTGGTGCAATGAAACAGACTCCGGTAATTGCCGAAATCCAGGCCACGCAGGAGTATCTGGGACAGGCCAGACATCTGGTTTACCACGGTCCGATGTGGAAGGAATTTCTGGATTCCGATACCTATGCCAAAGGACAGGGTTCGACGGTGGCCCGGGTATTGGCCGGCAAAGTGCATCCGTATCACATCACGGGGATGGTGTCGGTCACCAACCCCGGTCTCGATACCAACTGGTGCGGCCACCATTTTTCGCAGTCGAACTGGTATGCGTTTGGCCGATTGGCGTGGAAACCGGAGTTGTCCGCTCAAACCATCGCCGAAGAATGGACGCGCATGACGTTTACGAATGACAACAAAGCCGTTGATACGATTTGCAGCATGATGATGGGATCCCACCAAACGTTTGTGAACTACACTATGCCCCTCGGACTGCACCATCTGATTGGCGGAGATCATTATGCCCCGATGCCCTGGAATGATCGTGCCCCCCGGGCCGACTGGACCGCTACCTATTATCATCAGGCCTCTGCCGACGGCATCGGTTTTGATCGAACGCGGCGGGGTACCAATGCAGTGGATCAATACTTTCCGCCGCTCTGTGACGTGTTTAACGACATTTCGACCTGCCCGGAAAAATTTCTTCTCTGGTTTCACCGCTGCCCGTGGGACTACCGCATGAAGTCAGGAAAGACCTTGTGGGAGGAACTCTGCGACACCTATCGGCAGGGAGCCGCCCAGACGGTTGGATTGCAGAAGACATGGCAATCGCTTGACGGAATCATTGATTCGCGTCGCCATCAGGAGGTTGCCGACCGCCTGACCATTCAGGTTCAGGATGCTGCGAAATGGTGTGACCAGATTTTAGCGTATTTTGGGCGTTACGCGGAAAAAAAGGATTGATAGGGAAGACCATAGACTCAACCAGCTTTCGTCAACAGGATTGCAGTTATGAAAAAAATACAATTATTCGGTATGATTTGCCTTTGGGGGATGGGGACCCTGGCGGCCGGGGCCGGCACGCCGACGTCCTTGAAAGAAGCGTACAAGGATGCATTTCGTGTGGGCTGTGCGGTAAATACGGCTATTGTTACCGGCAGGGATAAACTCTCGCAGCAAATCGTGATTGATCAATTTAATGCGATTACGCCCGAAAACGAAATGAAGGCCGAGACCATCAATCCCAGGCCGGGCGTTTATCATTTTGGGCCTGCGGATCAGATCGTGGAATTTGCCGAAAAACACGGCTTGTTCCTGATCGGCCATACCCTGATCTGGCATAATCAGACGCCCCAGTGGTTTTTTCAGGATGCCGACGGCAAACCCAATACCCCCCAGGCCCAGATTGAGCGTATGCGCAGTCATATCCAGGCTGTGGCAGGACGCTATGCAGGCCGGGTTGACGCGTGGGATGTGGTCAATGAGGTGATTGACAATGACGGTTCCTATCGCTCTACCGCGTGGGTCAAGACCATCGGCAACGGGGACGAGATGGTAAAGCAGGCTTTCCGGTTTGCCGCCCAATATGCACCGGATGCCGAGCTTTATTACAATGATTTTAATGCCTGGCGACCTGCCAAACGAGATGGCATCGTGCGAATGGTCAAGATGCTGCAGGCCGAGGGAATTCGGATTGACGGCATTGGCATGCAGGGCCACTGGGGACTCAACTATCCCAAAACCGAGTACATTGAAGCGGCGATCGATGCGTATGCGGCGCTGGGAGTCAAGGTCATGATTACCGAACTGGATATCGATGTCCTGCCGTTGACCCGGGAAGGGCAGATCATCGGCCAGGTTATGGCCGACCCGCAATTTCAGCTCGAAGAGTTCAAGGCTTATCTGGACCCTTACGCCCGGGGACTTCCTGAGCCTGTGCAGCGGCAGCTGGCAGATCGCTATGCCGAATTATTCGGGATATTTTACAGCAAACGGGATAAAATCGATCGCGTTAGCTTGTGGGGAGTCCACGATGGCATGTCCTGGAAGAATGATTATCCGGTGCCGGGAAGATCCAATTATCCTTTGTTGTTCGATCGCAACAGACAGCCTAAACCGGCCTTTGATGCGGTTCTGAAGGTGCCGTCTTTGGCTCCGGCAAAATAGCTTCTGGGGTGAGTTTTTGAGAAATCCTGCACGCTTGACCAGAATATGAATACCCATTCAGAAAGGATATGATTGATGAAGTATGCGATGTCTCTTTTGATACTTGTGACATTAGGTTATGCTGCTGCGGCTGCCGATCCAAACACGATTCAGGACGTTCAGGATCCCCGCGGAAAGATGAAGCCCTGGGAAAAAGGTGCCTGGGAAACCGGACAATATCGCAATGTATTCCTGGAGGCCGGCTATAAGCAGCAGGACATTGATGCCAAACTGGCCAAGGCGTATTATGATCTCTTTGAAGGTCCCAACCGGGTTTACTTTGAGGTGGGCGACGATATGGCCTATGTCTCCGATCTCAAGAACCGCGACGCACGTACGGAAGGGCTGTCGTACGGCATGATGGTGGCGGTGCAATTGAACAAAAAAGAAGTCTTCGACCGCCTGTGGCGATGGACGGTGAAATATATGCAGCATCAGGAAGGCCCGCGGGAAGCCTATTTTGCCTGGTCGGTGGACCCCAAAACAGGACGACAAAATTCCCCAGGCTCTGCCTCGGATGGTGAATTATACTTCATCACCGCGCTGTTGTTTGCCTCCAATCGCTGGGGCAATGATACGGGCATCGATTATTATGCCCAGGCCCGGCGCATCCTCGATGCCATGTGGAGCAAGGACGGCACCGGCGGCATCCGAAATATCATCAACACCGAGCACAAAATGATTACCTTTGTTCCCGAAGGCCGGGGATACAACTGGACGGATCCATCTTATCATGTGCCGGCCTTTTTTGAAATCTGGGCCGAGTATGCTAAAGATGGTCACGAAGCATTCTATCGCGAGTGTGCTGAAATTTCCAGACAGTTCCTGCATAAAGCCTGTCACCCGCAAACGGGTCTGACCCCCGACTATGCGAACTTTGACGGCACGCCGCTGCCGGGGAGAATGAGTGCATTCGGTTTCGATTCCTGGCGAGTGCCCATGAATATTGCCATGGATTACTCCTGGTATGCCAAAGACAAAGCCTGGCAGCAGGAGTATTGCAGACGCATTCAAAACTTTCTGTTTGCCCGGGGCATTGATACGTTTGAGGATCAGTTTAATGTCGATGGGACCGCCCGCGAAAATATCATGGGGGCCGGCGGATATCGCACGCTTCGCCATTCCCTGGGCTGGGTCAGCACGGTGGCCGCAGCCTCTATCATGGGCACCCAGGCAATAAGCTGGAAATTCGTTGATGCCCTCTGGAATGCAAAGCTGGAGCCGTACAAGGACGGCTATTTTGACCCCTATTATGATGGTTTTCTGTATCTGTTTAGCCTGATGCACCTCAGCGGTAATTACCAGATTATCAAACCCGCCTCCATCGGACCCTCCCAGACAATCGAGCGGGGCGGATTGAAATAAACAGCTTACTGCGGGGTTGAACGATAAAACGGCTTAAAGGGGACGTTATGGTTGGAAGTCGTTTCTGTGTAAAGTGTTATCTTGCCTCTTGCGCTGTTCTGTTGGCGGGACTGGGGTGTTCGGTCAATCCGGCTGCCAGCAAACACAAGACCGCATTAAACCACGCCGCAGGAGCGAGCGTTATGTCCAGAGAACTCATCTCATCAAACGTATCAGGCCATGCCATCTCCAAAGTCTGGGTTGCCGACAATGGGGACGGCACATATAAAAATCCCATCCTGTATGCGGACTATTCCGACCCGGATGTGATTCGCGTGGGGGATGATTACTACATGACCGCCTCCAGCTTCACCTGCATTCCGGGCCTGCCCATTCTGCACTCCCGGGACCTGGTCAACTGGACTCTCATCGGCCATGCCGTTCAGCGTTACCCCAATGACCTGTTCGATCGACCCCAGCACGGCAAAGGCATCTGGGCTCCGGCTATCCGCTATCATAACAATCTGTTCTATATCTTCTGGGGCGATCCTGATATGGGTATCTACCGCGTCCGGGCCAAGAATCCCGCCGGGCCGTGGGATGAGCCGCTGCTGGTCGTGCCCGGCCAGGGACTTATCGATCCCTGCCCGTTCTGGGATGACGACGGCAGAGCATACATCGTGCATGGCTGGGCAGCCAGCCGCACCGGTGGCTTCAACAGCGTCCTGACCCTTCGCCAGATGACCCCTGATGCCACTGCGGCCATTGGACAGGGCAAGCATATCTTCGATGGCCACGATACTCAGCCGACCATTGAAGGTCCCAAGCTCTACAAACGCAACGGCTATTATTATATCTTCGCCCCAGCCGGCGGCGTTGCCACCGGCTGGCAGACGGTCCTGCGGTCCAGACAAATTACCGGCCCGTATGAAGAAAAAATCGTCCTTGGCCAGGGCAGTACCCCCATCAACGGCCCGCATCAGGGGGCTTGGGTCGATACACCTCTGCGAGAGCACTGGTTTATCCATTTTCAGGATTGCCAGGCGTATGGCCGGGTGGTGCATCTCCAGCAGCTCAACTGGATTGACGACTGGCCGGTCATCGGCATCGACAAAGACGGCGACGGCAAGGGCGAGCCGGCGCTGACCGAACATAAGCCGCTAATTCGTGGTATCCATCCCATCGCAACCCCGCAGGAAAGCGACGAGTTCGATTCCGACACGCTGGGTCTGCAATGGCAGTGGCAGGCCAATCCGAAATTGACCTGGTATTGCCTGCTGCCGGGCAAAACGCACCTGCGGCTGTTCGCCGAAAAACTCCCCGCCGAGAGGACTCCTTTGACCGAGGCCGGTAATCTGCTTCTCCAGAAGTTCCCCGCTCCGACTTTTACGGCAACAACCTTAGTCAAATTCACACCCCAGTGGGACGGCAAGCGGGCGGGTCTGACCATTATGGGGGAAGAATACGCGAGCTTGTCGATAACAAAAGTCAAGAATAGCTTTTTGCTGGTCCTGCATACCTGCAAACCCGGCGACGAAAACATCGAAACCGTCGTCGCCGAACAACCGCTGCCCGGCGATACCGTCTATCTGCGGGTCAAGGTGACTGCTCCAAACGCGGCCTGCCAGTTTAGCTACAGTCTTGACGGCCAGCAGTATAAGGACATTGGCACTCTGTTTTGGGCCAAACCAGGCAAATGGATCGGCGCCAAGGTCGGCCTGTTCTGCATCAGCGAGCCGTCTGCCCGCAACGGCGGCTATGCCGACTTCGACTGGTTCAGGATTGAGTAACACAAGAATCCACAAATTTCACAGATAGATGTAGGATTGGGTTCGTTTAGTGAGGAGTGAAACAGTAAAAGCAGCGGGCTTGGACTGTATCGAAATCGAAGTTGTTTTGGCGCGTATGGCGACCTGCCCCTTAGACTGACCCAATCATTGAATCCTGTCGCTTGCGATGGGGGCTGCTGTGTGTTGTGAGTCAATACAGCGTGGGCATGGATCACTTAGGGATGGTTGCCGGCGGAGGGGTGTTGGGGTCGGATGGGGGTTCGAGGATGGGGCCGGGCGTGGGCCAGTGGTCTTGCGTCCATTCGATGGGGCGGATTTGGAGGACGGGTCGGCCGCGGTTCTGGGCGTCGTAGGTGTGATAGACCAGAAAATCATCATCGCCATCGCACAGGACGGAGTTGTGCCCCGGACCGATCCAGCGGCCTTCGGTCTGCAGGACCAGCGAGCCGCCGCCTTCGGCCATCGGGCGGCCTTCGCGGTCGATGTACGGGCCGGTGGGGGATTTGGATCGGCCAACCATGATTTTATACGTGCTGTTGATGCCTCGGCAGCAGGCATCGAAGGAGACGAACAAGTAATAGAAGCCGTGGCGATAAATCAGATAGGCACCTTCGATGGCGGTCTCCGGCGGTTTCCGGCGGGCGATGGAATGAATCGTCGGGGTGTCGGACAGGAGCTTGCCGGTTTTGGGATTCAGCTCGGCCAGTTTGATGCCGCCCCAGAACGAGCCCCATGTCAGCCAGACCCGGCCGTCGGCATCGGTCAGGACGCCGGCGTCGATGGCGTTGAAGTCCATGCCCGGTTTGGATTCGATGACCATGCCTTCATCGACCCACTTGAAGTCGGGGCTGTTGGGGTCAAGGGTCTTATTGGTAGCCAGGCCGATGAAGGAACGCTGGCTGCCGAAGGTGGAGGCGGAATAATACAGACAGAAGCGGTCACCGATTTTGTGGACGTCGGAGGCCCATAGTTCGCGGCATGCGGGGATTTCTTTTTTGACCCAGTCGGGTACAGCGCTAAAGACATCAGCACTGCGGGTCCAGCTCAGCAGGTCTTTGGATTCGATGACGCTGATGACACGGCGCATCCGGCCGGTGGAGAAGATGTAGTAGGTGTCCTTGTCCTTGATGATGTGGGGGTCGTGAACATCAGTTGCGGCGGTGCACAGGGCCGACAGGCTGCACAGGATCCAAGTCAAATATTTCATGATTCTGCTCCGGGCTTAATTTTTCCTGAGTTTGATATCGTGGTATTCTTTTTCGAAGCGGCGCTTGTGGTGGGCTTCTTCAATGGCCAGCAGTTCGAGGACGTCGCGGAGCTGTTTGTCGTCGGTGAATTTGGCCAGAATCTGATAGAGCATCATCGCGGCGTGTTCCTTGTTCATAGCGATGCGGACGGCATCTTCATAGGTCATGTGGTCGGGGGTAGGGACGGCGGCGATGTATTTGGCGACTTCGCTGTGGTCGAGGTCGTCGCCGGGGACGTTTTCGGCGATGCCGATGATGCGTTCAAGACGCTGTTTGTGCTGGTTTTCTTCTTCGGCCAGATCCAGCAGGATTTTCTTCATGGCTTCGGTGTCGGCCCGTTTGGATAAATCGATGTAGAACTGGTTGGCCATTTCTTCGAGTTTGATGGCAAAGGCCAGGACCTCGCCGAGTGTGTTGAACTTTTTCATACGATTGTATCCATTATGTTGCGATTATGATTCCTGTTATACCCGGCCGGCCGCTGGGACGACGGGCGTCTGATACTACCGACAGCCTAACCGGTTTTAGGGTGTTTGGCAAGGGGGCAGTTGCAGATTTCCCGTTTGACAAGAGTGAGTATGTCGGCAATGCTCGCAAAGCAATAGTTTCTTGATTTAATAGTGATTATTTGGAGCTTTGGCAATAACACAGAAAAACCTTGACCCTTATAGCGGATTCTGGGAAAATTACTGATGTTATCAGTAAATTAAGCATTGAATCGGGAACTATCTATTTTTCGGAGACTGACATGACAATCAGACACTGCATTCTGAGTACGCTTCTAATCGTTTTATCCATTTCGACGGTTTTTGGTGCGGATTGGCCGCAATGGCGCGGGCCGGAGCGCGACGGCGTGTCCAAAGAAACGGGGCTTCTTGGGCAATGGCCTGAATCCGGACCTAAATTGGTGTGGAAAGCGACAGGGTTTGGTGCCGGCTACTCCGGCGTTGCTATTTCCGGTGACCGCATCTACACGATGGGGGATGAAGGGGCCGATTGCTACGCCATTGCATGCAATTTATCTGACGGCCAGCGGGTCTGGCGGACTAAGGTCGGCAAGGCCGGTGCCCCCGGCTGGGGCGGTTTTACAGGCCCCCGGGCCACGCCTACCGTCGATGGTGAGATGGTCTATGTGATTGGTCAGTATGGCGAATTGGTCTGTCTTAAGGCTGCTGATGGCACGCAGGTCTGGTCTAAACACCTCGTCAATGACTTTGGCGGCAAGATGCCCGAATGGGGCTATAGCGAGTCTGTTCTGGTTGACGGCGACAAGGCCCTGTGCACCCCTGGCGGTTCGAAAGGGGCTATCATTGCACTGAATAAAACGACAGGCGAAACACTCTGGCAGACCAAAGACTTCCAGGACCCGGCACATTATTCTTCGCTGGTCGTCTGTGAAATCGCAGGCGTCAGACAGTATGTCCAGCTTACCTCAGAAAGCGTGGTGGGCATTTCCACGGATGGCAAAGTCTTATGGAGAGCCGACCGCAAAGGCAGGACGGCGGTGATTCCGACCCCCATCGTCAAGGGAAACAAAGTTTATGTGACCAGCGGATACGGCGTCGGCAGCAACCTCTTTGAGATTCAGCATACCGACGGTGCGTTCACCGCCAAAGAAGTCTATGCCAACAAGAGCATTGCCAATCAGCACGGGGGGGCGGTTCTGGTGGGCGATTATGTGTACGGCTATTGCGATGCCAAAGGCTGGGTCTGCCAGCAATTCGATACCGGCGAAATCAAATGGAGCGAAAAGGGAAAGGCCGGCAAAGGCTCTCTGACATACGCCGATGGACGGCTGTATCTCCGCTGTGAGAACGACGGGATTGTGGCTCTGATTGAAGCCACGCCAGACGGTTACAAGGAGACAGGCCGCTTCGTGCAGCCCGGCTTCGGCAAGCCCCAGACCTGGCCGCATCCTGTGATCTCAGGCAAGAAGCTGTTCCTCCGTGACCAGGACCAATTGCTGTGCTATGATATAAGCAAGTAAAGGGATGATTTACATCTACATAGTAATGTTGCTGCTGTTGAATACGTGCTGGCTGGTCAGTGTGCTGCTGACGGTGCCGGGTAACTGGCTGATGGTGTTGACGACGTTTGCGTTTGCGTGGTGGAAGTGGGATGCGCATCTGTTTGGGGTTCCGGTGCTGGTGCTGATTGCGGTGCTGGCGGTAATTGGGGAGATGATTGAGTTTTTTGCGGGTGCCGGCGGTGCCAAAAAGGCCGGGGCGAGCTGGATAGGGGCGCTGGCGGCGATCGGCGGGGCGGTCTTCGGGGCGCTGTTGGGGACGTTTATGATTCCGATTCCGGTGGCCGGGACGATGCTGGGGGCCTGCCTGGGGGCCGGGGCGGCTGTGTGGTCGGTGGAGCGGCTGGCCGGCAAGACGCCCGACACGTCGCTCAAAAGCGGCATTGGGGCGGGCACAGGGGTGCTGGTGGGCATCACCGTGAAGTTTGCCATCGGGTGCCTGATCTGGCTGATTATCGCGGTGGCCGTGTTCTGGAATTAGCCGGCTATTCGAATTTCAGGCCGGGCGAAGACTCCGCTCGGGTTATTCTTTTATATCCGGAGCGATGTCGTCATCAAACTCTTCGATGTCTTCTTCCGGCAGCTCGATAGCGTCTTCGTCGATTTCGACGGCTTCTTCAGGGACATCTTCAGTTTCGATGTCTTCTTCGATATCTTCTTCATAGTCATCGGCACGCTCAATATCGATGGGACGCTGGCGAATGTTGTTGAAGGATCGTCCTTTCTCCACCTGGCGGGCATGTTCCAGGCTATAGCGCGTCCACGGGATGGCCTCCAGACGTGACAGCTCGATGGGAATACCCAGGGCTTCGCAGATACCAAAGGTGCCATCGTCGATCCGGCGGAGGGCCATATCGATTTCGGCGAGAATTTTTTTCTCTTCAGCCATCAGGCCCAGGCCAAATTCCTGTTCGAAGTTGTCGGACCCCATATCGGCCAGGTGGACCGGCATACTGGACAGCTCACCGCCACCCTGGAAGATCGATTGCTCCATGCACTCGACATCCTGGAGAATTTCTTTTCGCTTTTCCAGAAGGAGTTCGCGGAATTTCTCAAGCTGCTTGGCTGTTAATTTACCATTGTCTTTTTTCTTTGTCATTGCGCCGCCATTTAAACAGAACTATGTTATAATACCGTTTTTTTTCGCCACATACCGGGGATAACCCAATGTATCGCGGGAATTATAGGAATTTCTTTAAAATTGGCAACACTGTTTTTACAGATTTAACAAAAAAAGGTTCGGGCTGGCGGAATGGGTTGTGTTTTTATTGATTTCCGACATATAACCCGGTACAATAATACAAAACAAGTCATATTCGATGGAAATTACAGAAATTTCAAAGAACACAACCGGGGCCTCTTTTATGACACACGCACGCCAGATCCACGACGGCCGGGCGGTTTATATTTACGCCTATGATATAGCTTACGAAATCAACCTGGAGCAGGTCGGTTTTTTATTGTCAAAACCGCTGCAGGAATACGCGATTGGGCCCAGCAAACGCAGTCCGAAGTATTATTTCTTTTATCGGCCAAAATTTTGCCGGTTATCGGACGAGAAATGTCTGCTGCATGGTCGCCCCGTTGTTCTCCAGTGGGACGTCAAGGTCTTTAGTGTCGGGGCGATCAGCATCGAGGTTTCCCTGCCGTTTACTGGGGTAAGCCTGCTTGAGCTGGTTGGTTATCACGACCCCGTATTTGATGACAATATAAGTCTTGAAATGAAGGTCCGCAAGCAGGCGGAGTTGATCTTGGCCGAACTGCGGCCACGCTGTATTAATCCGGTGGAAACCATAGGTCAGTCTGAGGCATATACAGTCTTTTGCCTGAATCGAATGTCGGAGGGACCTAACGCGGAGAACTGGCTCAAAGAAAACAGGCGTGCGGTGGCAGCCTTGCTTGTGGAGGAAGATAATCCGGAATTGCTGTCTGAACAGGAGGTCTCAGAAACAGTCGGACGGTATGCCAGTTATTATGAGAAAGATATGGTGGTTGTGGACTGGGATGCAGCTTTGGTGATTGACGATGGAGAAAGCCTTGAAGACATCCTGCATATTATGGAACTGGCCAATGTCCAGCTGGCCGAGTTGGAGGCTTATGACCGGATACTGGATGAGTCGCTCCAGAATGCCTACCGGGATTTGAGCCGCCGGCAGGGGCGAGTCAGTGGCAAGCGGATTCGGGGGCGTCTGCGTGAGATTCGGGTGGATATGACCCGCATTAC
Source organism: Anaeroglomus insulsum (assembly GCF_050689095.1). NCBI lineage: Bacteria > Pseudomonadati > Planctomycetota > Phycisphaerae > Sedimentisphaerales > Anaerohalosphaeraceae > Anaeroglomus > Anaeroglomus insulsum. The sequence goes on along the minus strand of NZ_JBOGCL010000005.1, from coordinate 102,039 downwards.
GGATGAATTGACCAATATTACCAAGTTTTTCGGGGATTGGTATCTGGCCAAGGTGTACAAAGAGCTGTTTGACCGGTTTCATCTGTCGCAATGGCATCACGTCGTGTCGGAAAAACAGCGGGTTCTGGGTGATTTTTACGGCCTGCTTCAGCAGGAACGAAATAATTTCTGGATGATGGTTCTGGAGACGACCATCGTCCTGTTATTTATCCTGGATTTACTGCTGTTGTTGTGGGGGCATTCGGGGTAAAAATATTGAAAAAATGCTTGCGTCCCCCGGTTTTTTGTGAGATTTTTATTGTACTATAAGTTTCGGGCAGTACAATCGACGCTTTTTCTACCCCGGTGGGTAGGAGTTAATAATCATGGTTTTGCCGTGGAGCAGGCGGAGACAGGCATGGGTCTGGGCCGCTCGTTCCCGGGTAAACAGGTCATTAATGAATGGCAAGAAAGGGTACTTTAGTGAAAAAAATTCCAGTTGAATCGGCGCTGATGACCAGTCTGGTTCCAACACGTATGTTTCTGACCAAAGGCGTTGGGCGAAGTATTTATCAGCTCAAGTCGTTTGAAGATGCGTTGCGTCAGGCGGGCGTAGCCCAACAGAACCTGGTGTCGGTATCGTCGATTCTACCCCCGAAGTGCAGAATTATTCCGCGTGAAGAAGGGGTCAAATCGTTGCGTCCGGGAGCCATTACCTTTTGTGTGATGGCTCGCTGTGATACCAATGAGCATGGCCGTCTGATAGCGTCTTCGGTGGGTATTGCCGTACCGCGTGACCGGAATAACTGGGGGTATCTCAGTGAAGTCCATGGACACGGCATGAGCAAGCAGGAAGCAGAAGATATGTCCGAAGACCTGGCCGCCGATATGCTGGGCACCACGCTGGGACTGGAAGTGGACCCGAACAAGGCCTGGTCCGAAAAAGAGCAGGCTTACAAGGCCAGCGGGCTGTTCATCAAAACCAGCAATATCACGCAGGTTGCCAAGGGACGCAAGGGATTATGGACGACCACCGTTGCCCTGGCGGTATTCCTGTTTGATTAACGTCTGACACATCTTTTTTTCAAATCGCGAGGACCGTATGACAGATCGACTCGAGTTCGGGGATTTTGCGCCTGAATGGACCCGACGGGATACGTCCAAGGTGGTCATTGTGCCTGTGCCGTACGACGGAACCAGTACGTATATCAAAGGGGCCGATCAAGGCCCCAAAGCCATTCTGGAGGCATCACCCAATCTGGAGTTTTACGATATCCAGACAGATTCGGAGGTCTTCACCGAAGGCATTTATACCGATGATGCGGTGGATGGCGATTGGCAGGGGCCTGAGGCCATGGCCGCAGCAGTGCGCTGCCGGATTGCGGGACTGCTGGGTGAAGGAAAGTTTCCCGTGGTGCTGGGCGGGGAGCATTCCGTCAGCATCGGTGCATTTGAGGCGATGGCCCAGCGGTATCCGGACCTGACGATTCTGCAGCTGGACGCGCATTCGGATTTGCGGGATGAGTACGAAGGCAGCAAATACAATCATGCCTGCGTGATGGCCCGGGCCAGGGAGCTGTGCCCGATTGTGCAGGTGGGGATACGCAGTATGGATGTCAGCGAAAAGCCCAGGATGGACAAACGCCGCGTCTTTTTTGCCCATGATATTTGTGATGGGGCGGATCGCAGCTGGATAGAACGATGTGTGGGGCTGCTTGGTGAGCATGTCTATCTCACCATCGACCTGGATGTGTTCGATCCGTCGGTGCTGCCGGCGACAGGAACCCCTGAGCCGGGAGGCATGAGCTGGTATGAGGTGATGGCACTGATGAAGGCGGTCTTCCAGCGGCGGACTGTGGTGGGCTTTGATGTGGTCGAATTGTGCCCCCGCCCGGAGCACTGGGGATCGGACTTTCTGGCCGCCAAGCTGGTTTATGCCTTGTTGACGCTCAAATATCGCTTGAAATAGCAGAGCCTGGAGTAAGTGGGTCAAGTATCTCATTAATATCCAATAAATATTGTTTTGCAGGGGGCACAGATAATATGGAATGCCTTCGGCATCAGTATTTTACATCAGGCACGGAGGCTTGAACTGCTATTGCAAGGAATCTTTGAGGTTTATCTATTTTGTACTATCTATTGCCCTCCGATTAAGGTACAATCCGCAACAACTTCTGATTTTTCACGTTTGAATCATCAGTGTACTATTCATTAATTCAGGACATTTATGCCATTTAAATCGCTTGGTCTTTGTGACCCCCTGGTGCAGGGTATCCTTGCCACCGGCTACACGGCTCCCACCGAAATTCAATCCGAAGCCATTCCCGCTGTTCTTGCAGGCCGGGATCTGATCGGCTGTGCCCAGACCGGGACCGGCAAAACGGCGGCGTTTGTGCTGCCGATTCTGCACCGGCTTTGCCATGAGCAAAAAGCTCCCAAAAAAGGCGTCCGGGCTCTGATTTTAACCCCCACGCGGGAACTGGCCGTGCAGATTGAGGAATGCATTGCCGACTATGGACGTTTTATGAAGCTGCGGGCACTGGCCGTGTACGGCGGCGTCAGTATGGAAAACCAGATTCGCACGCTGCGTCGGGGGGTGGATATTGTGGTGGCCACGCCGGGCCGGCTGATGGATCATCTGCAGCGACAGACGATTGACCTGCAGGCCGTCGAGACGCTGGTCCTGGATGAAGCCGACCGGATGCTGGATATGGGCTTTATCCACGATGTAAAAAAAATCATCGGCCAACTGCCTCAAGACCGTCAAACCCTGCTGTTTTCCGCGACAATGTCCAAAGAAGTCCGCGGGCTGGCTGCAGGCGTGCAGAAAGACCCCAGGATGATTCAGATTGGTCAGCAGCATAATCCCATAGAAACGATTACTCAGCATATTTATCCGGTTCGCAAGGACCAGAAGATGGATTTGCTGCGGCACCTGCTCCAGCACGAAAACATGTACTGTGTGCTGGTCTTTTCCCGGACGCGGCACGGGGCGGACAAGATTAATAAGCATCTGCAGCGGGCGGGGATTAAGTCGGTGTCGATTCATTCCGGCCGGACTCAAAACCAGCGTCAGCGGGCACTGGACGGCTTCAAGCGCAATGAGTACCAGGTGATGGTGGCGACGGATATTGCCGCACGCGGTATTGATGTGGACGGAATTTCACATGTCATTAATTTTGATGTGCCGGCATTTGCCGAAGATTATGTGCATCGTATCGGACGAACAGGACGGGCCAAGGCCCTCGGTGATGCGCTGACGTTTGTATCCGATGACGAAAAAACATATCTTCACCGGATTGAGAAATTTATTGGCAAGAAGCTGAAATTTGAGCCGTGCCCGGCGTTTGCCTCTCGCAAGACGGAATCGAAATCAGACTCGTCCTCCTCGACCCAGCAGCATAAACCGTACCAAGAGAAAACACATTACGAAAAACCTCGGGATGCGAAAGTTCATGAAGGCAAGCGGCATGATGACCGGGACCATGGCGGCAAGCTGCGGCAGGATACATCTCGTCAGGGCAGGTCTGAACAGGGACAATTCTCTGAAAACCGCTCGCATTACCGCAAATCGCAGGGCCGAAAGGCTCAGGGCGGCGTGCCGTCGGGCGGGACGTCGAAATCCTTTCGCAATCGTCGCAAAAAGCACACGCGACGGTTTTAAAACGCACTTCAATCCGTAAACCTCTTATTGGTCGGGCTCCGATGGCGATGATGTTTTCGGGGCCTGTTTTTTTCATATGCCCCCAATAATCCCATTGTCCTTCAAGAATATCCTGTTCGGCGGGTTGACAGGGCGGGGGTTTGGGCGTACCATAGTCTGTTTGAAAACCACAAAGAGGATGTTCTATGTCTGATACTGAAAAGAAAGTGTATAAAGATACGTTGTGCCTGCCGCAGACGAGTTTTGCGATGAAGGCCAATCTGGTCCAGCGGGAACCCCAGCAGCGCAAAGACTGGGATAAGCAGGACATTTATAAGCAGATTCTGGAGAGCCGACAGGGCAAGCCGCTGTATGTGCTGCATGACGGCCCGCCGTATGCCAACGGCGATATTCACATGGGGCATGTGATTAACAAGGTGCTCAAGGATTTCGTGGTCAAGTACAAGACCATGTGCGGATTTCAAGCCCCGTATATTCCGGGGTGGGACTGTCATGGGCTGCCGATTGAAGTCAAGGTGATGGCCGAACTGGGAGATGCGGCCAAGACCATGAGCAAGCCTGAGATTCGCAAGCATTGTCAGAAGTATGCCTCCAAATATGTCAAACTGCAGACCACGCAGTTCAAGTCGCTGGGGATTTTCGGCGACTTTGACAATCCCTATCTGACGCTCAAGCCTGTCTATGAGCAGGGTATTCTGGAAATCTTTGCTGAACTGGTGGGCAATGGGATTGTCTATAAGCAGCTCAAGCCCATTCACTGGTCGGTCGGATGTGAAACGGCGCTGGCGGATGCGGAATTGGAATACCGGGATATTCCCTCGCCGAGCGTGTATGTGAATTTCCCAATGGAGGAGGCATCGGCGGCGAAGGCCCGATCGCTGCTGGGGCTTCAGGATGCGGGCACGCTGTGCTTTATGATCTGGACGACGACGCCGTGGACGCTGGCGGCGAACCTGGCGGTGGCGCTGCATCCGCGGCTGGACTATGTGGGCCTGACCTATACTAAAAACGGAAAGCGATTTACCTCGATTGTTGTCAAGACGCGGCTGGAGGCTGTGGTTCAGGCGGCGGGACTGGAGCCTGGACAGTATACCGTCTCACAGAGCGTCCTGGGCGAACAGCTTAAGGGATTGCGTTATGTTCATCCGTACGTGGAGAAAAACCCGACGGATAAGGACTGCTGGTTTGCGATCAATGCGGAGTTTGTTACCACCGAAGACGGTACCGGCATCGTGCATATTGCCCCGGGACATGGCGTGGAAGACTATCAGGCGGGGATGGCCAACGGGCTGGCGGTCTATTCGCCGGTTCGGGATAATGGCTGTTATGATGATACGGTTCCGGCCTGGCTTCGCGGCAAGAATGTCCTGAAAGTCGATAAAGAAGTCTGTGATCGTCTCGATGCGATGGGACTGCTGGTCCACCAGGCCCAGTTTGTTCACAGCTACCCCCATTGCTGGCGCAGCAAGATGCCGGTGATTTTCCGGGCCACCGAGCAGTGGTTTATCAGCGTGGACCGGGAGATTCCCAAATTCGGCAAGAGCCTTCGGAATCTGGCCCTGGAACAGATCGGCGGGGTGCAGTGGGTTCCTGCCTGGGGCGAAAAGCGGATTCGGGGGATGCTGGAAAGCCGTCCCGACTGGTGCATCAGCCGCCAGCGGTCCTGGGGGCTGCCGATCCCGGCCTTTGTCAACAGCAGGGGCGATGTGCTGCTGACCAAAGACAGCGTGATGGCCGTAGCCCGTCATATCGGGCAAAAAGGCTCCAATGCCTGGTTTACCGATTCGCCCAGGGAGATTCTCGGGGCGGATTTTGTGCTGCCGGACGGGTTTGCCTGGGATGACTTGAAAAAAGAAGAAAATATCTTCGATGTCTGGTTTGAGTCCGGATGCAGTTGGTATGCCGTGGCGGCCAAGGCCGGCTGGCCGATTCCGGTGGATTTATATCTGGAAGGCTCCGACCAGCATCGCGGCTGGTTCCAGTTGTCGCTGCTGCCGGCACTGGGGGCCATCGGCAAGGCGCCGTTCAAAACGGTGTTGACGCATGGCTTTACGGTGGATGAAAAAGGCATGAAGCAGTCCAAGTCTGCCGGCAACTATGTCAGTGCCCTGGAGGAAATCAACAAATACGGGGCCGATATCCTGCGGTTATGGGTAGCCAGTGTCAATTATCAGGAAGACATGCGATGCAGTGACGACCTGATTGGACGACTGCAGGAGGCCTATCGCAAGATACGCAACACCCTGCGGTATCTGCTGGGCAGTATCGACGGCTTTATTCCCGCCGAGCATAGCGTGGCGTATGCCCAGATGCTGCCGATAGACCGCTGGGCGGTCGAAAAACTCGCCGAGCTGATTGAGCAGGTCCGCAAGGCCTATGAGGAATTTGCGTTCCACCGGGTATTTTCCCTGATTTATAACTTCTGCACGGTGGAAATGAGCAGTATCTATATGGATGTGCTCAAGGACCGGATGTATTGTGATGGCAAGACCAGTCTGTCCCGCCGCAGCGGTCAGACGGCCATGTATTGGACGCTCGATGCCCTGACCCGGATGCTGGCTCCGGTGCTGGTTCATACCGCGGAGGAAACCTGGGCAGCCATCGTGCACAAATCGGAGCCTGTCCCCAGCGTGCATCTGGCGACGATGCCTGTGCCGCCGGCAGGGGTGGATTATGCGGCCAATGCCGGCGTCTGGGAGAACATCATGACCCTGCGGGATGAGATTCTCAAGGCTCTGGAAGACCTGCGTAAAAAGGATGTTATTGGCAGTAACCAGGAGGCGTCGGTGGACGTCGTGATTAGCGACAAAGACATGCTGGCTGCCGTCGAGTCGATTGGAGCCGAGGCGATGGCGTCGCTGTGCATTGTCAGCGAGGTCAGGATTTCCAAAGGCGACCAGCTGAAAGTGACTGCCGACAAAAGCCCGTATGCCAAATGTCAGCGGTGCTGGAATTATCGCCCCAGTGTGGGCAACAATGCCGCCTGCGAGGATCTGTGTGATCGGTGTGCGGAGGTGATTGGTTCACGCTGAGACCATCAAACACGATAAAAAGCCCGGGACGACCGGGCTTTTTTATGGCATGGGAACACAATGATTAATATCTCGAAATTATATTGCGACAAGGCCGGGGGTTCGGATGAGCTGCGCTATCCAGCCAAACGCTCACTCAAGCCGATTGTGGTATTTAACTGTACGGCCCGGTGTAATCTGCGCTGTGTGCACTGCTACAGCGACAGCGACTGTGCGACCCGGGCTCAGGAAATGACTACCCGCCAGGCCGAGGATTTCATTGCCAGGGTGGCGGACTATGGCTGTCCGGTCCTGCTGTTCAGCGGCGGAGAGCCGATGCTGCGCAAGGATCTGTTTGGCCTGATGCACTATGCCCGCTCGCTGGGGCTGCGGATTGTGCTGTCCAGCAATGGTACCCTGATTACCGAGGATGCCGCCAGGCGGCTGGCGGATGCGGGGCTGTCGTATGCAGGGATTTCGCTGGACGGTCCGCGGGAGATTCATGACCGGTTTCGGGGTGCGGCGGGCTGTTTTGATGCCGCCTTGAAGGGGATTGAAGCCTGTCAGAATGCCGGACTCAAGACCGGCCTGCGGTTTACCATGAGCCGCCAGAATGTCCAGCATGTGGCGGATATCTTTGAGATTGCCCGGCAACATGGCGTGGGTCGGATCTGTTTTTATCATCTGGTTCGTACGGGCAGGGCGGCTGCCGATGACCTGCGTCCGGCGACCAGCGGGCAGATTCGGGCGGCGCTGGATGAGATTATTACCTGCACCGCGGAAAGTGTTCTTAAAGGCTATGCCGAGGAAGTGCTGACGGTGGGCAATCATGCCGACGGACCTTATCTGCTGCTGCGAATGCATCGGGAAAATCATCCGCACTGCCAGACAGCCCGGGACTTGCTGCTGCGTTCCGGAGGCAACCGGACCGGGCAGAATATTGCTGCGGTTTCCTGGGATGGGGCCGTTCACCCCGACCAGTTCTGGCGCAATCACGCCATCGGCAATGTGCTGGAAAAACCATTCGGGGCCATCTGGGAGGATACCTCGGACCCGGTGATGCGGATGCTGCGGGACAAGGAAACGTATCGGGCCAGCCGCTGTGCCCGCTGCAGGTGGTTTGAGTTGTGCAAGGGCAATTTCCGATGTCCGCAGGGGACCGGAGATGTGTCCTGCTGGTTCAATGAACCGGCGTGCTATTTGACCGATGCGGAAATCGGGCTTTGAGGGAATGCTGCAGTTGCGGTCCGTGCAGGCGACGCCGGAACACACAACGTCCCGACACGCACGTATCGGGACCGGGCTGCTCAGGTATTGACTTTGGTTAACACTTTGCGCTGTTCGAGGATGCTTTCGATCTTTTCCAGCAGTTCGCTCAGATCAAAGGGTTTGATGATATAATCGTCGATGCCGCAGGCGTTGGCCCGGGCGATATCCTGGGTCTGGCTGCGGGCCGTCAGCATAATGACCGAGGGCTCCTGGCCCCAGGGCTGCTTGCGAAGCATTTCCAGCATCTCCAGGCCGTTCATCACCGGCATGATGACGTCCAGCAGGATGACATCGGGTTTTTCCTGCTCGGCGATTTTGAGCCCGTCACTGCCGTTATGAGCGACCACCACCTCAAAGTCATTCATCTCCAGGCGGTCTTTGAGCGTCTGGACGATGTTGGGTTCATCATCGGTTACCTGAATTTTAATTTTCCGTGTTTTTTTCTTGATTCCAAAAAAATCAAACATAAGCCTTACTCCATCAGGTCGGTTGGCTGTGTTGCTACCCGGCAATCAAAGGGGCCAGGTTGTTCCTTGCCGCTGTTTCCAGCGAACCCTTGTCGGTCCCGTCTTGGGGCCAAAGGCTCTTTCCGAGCATCGGCACAATCGGGACATCGATAAAGTATTTTTTCAGATAATTGAGCAGATTCAATTCAATTTTCTGCTGGACGGATTCAATGGATTGTCTGCCGAAATCACCGATAATCAGGACCATCTGATTTTCCCCGCTCTGCAGGGCCAGGTCCAGCTCGCCCGATAAAAAGTAGCGGCTTCGCCCCAGCAGCCAGGCAATGATCTTGCCGGCGGCCTGACGCAGCGGGATATCGCATTTCTGCCGCATTTCAAAACTCAGCAGCATAAAGCAGAATCGTGTGTTTTTCTTTTGTGCGGTCGCAATCACCTGTTCCAGGTGTTTTTGCAGGATTTGGGCCGGGTCGATTTTGGGCAGCGAGAAGAAGAAGCGGCTGCCTTTGCCCGGTTCGCTTTCGACCCAGATGGAGCCGCCATGCACGTTGATAATGCCTTTGCAGATGGCCAGTCCCAGTCCGTTGCCTTTGGAGCCGGGGCCGGCCTGACGGGCGATCTGGTAGAATTTGGTAAACAGTTGTTTCTGCATTTCCGGGCAGATGCCTTCGCCGGTGTCGGCGACTTCGGTGACGATATCCGAACCGCGGTCGTGGACGCTGATGCTGACGGTACCTCCGGCAGGGGAAAAATGAATGGCGTTGCGAAGCAGGTTGCTCAGAACCTGGCGAATGCGTTTGTTGTCGGCATAGACCGGGCAGATGTCCGGCTCAATCCGGCACTCCAGCGTTACCGAGGCCGCAGCGGCCATGTCGGTAAAATCGGCGACGGTGTTTTGGACCAGCGACTCCAGACTCATCACCCGCTGCGTAATCGGCAGATTGCCCGCTTCGAGTTTGGCCACATCCAGCAGGTCATTGATCAAATCCGCAAACCGGTGGCAGTCGTTTTGCATCACCTCCAGATAATGGCGGGTCTTGTCGTTGATTTTGCCGGTCACCCCGGCCAGGATGTTGGATACGGAGTTCTGGATACTGGTCAGCGGGGTACGCAGCTCGTGGGAAATGGCCGCGATGAATTCGGATTTGGTGTTTTCGGCTGCGACTTTGCTGGTGATATCCCGCATGGTAATCACCCAGCCCAGAGACCGTCCCCAGTCGTTTTGCAGCATCGACCAGCGTGTTTCCAGCAGTCGGGCGTGAGCGGATTTAATGCGGAACTGGCCGCTGGTTTGCGAGGCCGAGGTTCCCGACAGACTCATCAAGGCCCGAAATCCCAGATGGTCCAGCAGACGGCTGACCGTGTCAATGTCGGCATTGGCATCCAGTCCCAGCAGGCAACGGGCCGAGGGGTTGGCCACTTCCAGATTCCCCTGCACGTCCAGAATGATGATGCCTTCGGTCATGACTTTGAGGGCCTGCTCGAATTTCTGGGTTGCTGTGGCATAGCCGCTGGAAAGACAGGAGGTGATCTGGTCCAGCGGATTGCTGGCGTTGTCTTTGAGCTGGCTGTTCAGTTGGCCCAGGGTATTCTGGATGCTTTCCACCTCGCTGAGCAGGGCTTGCAGAAGCTGCTGGCGATTCAGCAGGGCAGGCTGGTCATGGTCGTCGGTGGTGACCCCCACGGTATCGACTCCGCTGGAAACCACCGTAGTCAGGACCTCCTGAACCGACATATCGCCGGAAATAACCGTCTGGCAAGGTCCATATTGGACCGGGATGGTTTTGATGACCTCTGCGATTCTGGCCACGCTAAGTCCTTTCTGTTGGTTCGTATTATCAGACAGACCCCAATGTCTGCCGCTGAACATATCGACACAGAATGCAGGCGAATTAATCAGCCCAAAGACCTTAAACCCACCCTCAATCAGGCCAAACCGGATGCACTGACTCCTCAGAGAGCCCGGTTTTGCCAACAACCGATAAAATGAGCGGCATGGCCTCCAAAAATCCGCGTGTCGAGGACCTGCCCTAATCCGGATGCAAAATGACCACAAAGGAAAGGTGTATTTCGCTTTTTTGATGGGGCCGGTCCTCTGAAAATAACCGGCAGCCGGCCAGGGCATAGTCTGATAACTGTTCCAGGCCTGCGCGGGGGGTGGTTTTTTATCGCAGAGGTCCCATTTTCAGCTTGACAAACTCGGCAAACGGGGATATATACCTGCACAATAATGACTTATGCGGGCGTAGTTCAGTGGTAGAACACGTGCTTCCCAAGCACGATATGTCGGTTCGATTCCGGTCGCCCGCAGTTTTTGACCCCTGGGCTGTCTCCATTTCGCCGGGCAGCGTAATCCCTTGTCCTCAAACAACCCCGCATAAGCCCTCTGTTATCATCGCCTTAGGCCTTCGTATATCCTGATGTCGGCATGAATTGCTTAATCAATGTTGAAAGAATGATAAAACATTGATAAAACAATGATAATTTCTTGACTCTGTAGGCAGGGGAGGTAAAATGATTTTTCCTAACTGTTTGTGCTTGAAAGGGATCAATACAATGTGTACGTGGGCAAAAATGAGCGGTATTACGGTAGTGATTCTCCTGTTAGCGGTGATGATGGCCGGATGCACCTCCACCCGGGATGCGGTCAGCGATGTCAATCCCAACATCGGCGGCGTAGGTCATATCCTCCAGCCAACCCGTCCCACCGTCCAGTTGCCCAACCAGATGATCCGGATGTACCCCGAACGCAAGGATTACCTGGACGACCAGATTCGCTCCTTCCCGCTGACGATCGACTCGCACCGGCAGGGATTGCTGTTCAGTATGATGCCCTTCACCGGCCAGCCCGACCCCAATCGTACCCCCATTTCCGCCTGGAACCCCGGCAATGAGATTGCGACGCCGTATTACTATTCCGTCTGGCTCGAAGATTACGATGTGACCCTGGAGTTTACCCCGGGTGCCAGGACAGGCTGTTTCCGGATGACCTTCCCACAAAATGCCCCCAAACACGTCCTGCTGCGGACGATGCAGTCCGGCGAGTGGGCCCAGTCCGATGCTCAGACCGTTACGGGTGTCGAACAGTTTCACGGGATGAAGGCCTATGTCTATGGTCAGTTCAGTCAGCCGTTTGAGTTTGCCCCAGTCCAGCACAACCGCAATCGCAAGGGCGGCCTGGTCAGTTGGACCCGGGACAACCCTGTCGTCATCGAATTCAAATACGCGATTTCCTTCATCAGCGACCAGCAGGCCAGGGCCAATTTCCAGTTTGAGATGGCAGGCCGGTCGTTTGAGTCGGTCAAGGCCGATGCCCGACGGGCGTGGTCGAAGGTATTAAATCAAATCGAAGTGCAGGGCGGCACCGAATCCCAGCGCCGCACGTTCTACACGGCCCTGTACCGCTGTTATGAACGGATGATAGACATCACCGAAGACGGCCGGTATTACAGCAATTACGACAAACAGATTCACACCGCCGACCGTCCGTTTTATGTTGATGACTGGGTCTGGGATACTTATCTGGCCCATCACCCCCTGCGGATGATTCTCAATCCCGACCAGCAGGCCGATATGATTCAGTCGTATGTCCGGATGTACCAACAGAGCGGCTGGCTGCCGACGTTCCCGCTGCTGTGGGGCGACAATCCCTGCATGAACGGCTTCCATTCGACGATTATGATTCTGGATGCCTATCGCAAAGGCATTCGCAATTTCGACACGGCCACGGCGTTTGCTGCGATGAAGAAAAACGCGATGGAAGCGACGATGCTGCCCTGGAAGAACGGCCCGGCCTGTGCCCTGGACCGGTTCTATGCCGAAAAAGGTTATTACCCCGCACTGGCCCCCGGCCAGCCCGAAACTGAGCCGGCCGTCCACGGCTTTGAGAAACGCCAGTCGGTGGCCGTCACCCTGGGCCACAGTTATGACGACTGGGCCTTGAGCCAGTATGCCGCCGAACTGGGCTACGCCGACGATGCCGCCTATTTTGCCGCCCGGGCCAGCAATTACAAGAATCTCTACTGGAAGGAAAAAGGCTTTTTCATGCCCAAAGACGACCAGGGCCACTGGATCGATATCGACCCCAAATTTGACGGCGGCATGGGCGGCCGGGAGTATTACGACGAAAACAACGGCTGGACGTACCTCTGGCAGGTCCAGCACGACATCCCCGGCCTGATGGACCTGATGGGCGGCAAAAAAGCCTTCGAACAGCGGCTCGATCAGCTTTTCCGCGAAGACCTGGGCCGCAGCAAATACGAACTGTGGGCCCGATTCCCCGATTTTACGGGTATTGTCGGCCAGTTCTCCATGGGCAACGAACCGAGCTTCCATATCCCGTATCTCTATAATTTCACGGATTCCCCCTGGAAGACCCAGAAGAAAATCCGGATGCTGCTTGATGCCTGGTTTCCTGATACGATCTTCGGCATCCCCGGCGATGAAGACGGCGGCGGCATGTCGGCCTTTGTGGTCTTTTCCTGCATGGGGTTTTATCCGGTGACGCCGGGCCTGCCAACCTATGCTATCGGCAGCCCTGTCTTTGAGAAGGTGACCATCCATCTGCCCAACGGCAAACAGTTCACCGTGTCGGCTCCCGGCTGCTCCCAGACTAACATGTATATCCAGAAGGCCTTCCTCAACGGCAAGCCGCTGAACACACCGTGGATCACTCACACCGACATCGTCAACGGCGGCGAGTTAAAACTGATTATGGGCCCCAAGCCCAATACAACCTGGGGCGTCAAGACAAACGGATAAGCCCTGTCCACAGACCTCTTGCCCAGACCGTCGTAACACTCACAGCCGGACTGCGTTACCCCGTGCCTGTTGCACTCGGGTCTGACTTTATTGTGAAAACGGAACGACTTTTGGCAAAGATGCCCAGGGGCAGAGGTTGACATCTTCGGGATATTTGACATATTCGCATTTTTGAGCGAATAATGCGAAGATGTCAACTACCCCTTGGCTACCTTCGCGTTTTTGAGCAAAATAATACGAAGATGTCAAATCATAATTATTATACCCTTATTATTATTAAAATAATGCGAAGATGGCCAAAAACACACTCCCGGGAGGGGTGGCCATCTTCGACATAACCTGTGAAAAAGGTGCAATAAAAACGTTTACCCCCCAACGATTGCATCATCTGTTGCCATCGACCAGACAAAACCACCGTTAAAACCTACCTTTCTTGCCTCAATCCTGAGTTTCGATTTAGCACGATGCAGGGTCTTGGCTGAAATCCCTTCAGCCTCGGCGGCGTCGAGAATCTCTCTGGCCATCTTGGGCGGCTGGTTTTCGAGCTGGGCACGCAGCCAGTCGGCGGCGATATCGACGGCGCTTTTACTGTCGTCCTCGTCGGCCTTGTGTTTGCCCGCCAGCACGCTGTCGGCCCCGAAGGCCACCGGCTCGGTATCGAAGGCCACAGCCCCATTGACAATCCGGTAGCGCAGGCCGGCGGTGTCGGCGTAGTTGCACTTGACCGGCAGCAGCAGCCGGCTGGCGTTGCCGATGGCGTCCTCGTCCCGCATGACCAGCCAGACGGCCCGGGCCACGGCGGTAAAGGCCGTCGCTCCGCTGATGCGGTGGACGCTGGCCAGGTCGGGCTTTTTATTCAGGTGCAGGATGCCCACCATCGCCACGCCCCGACGCTCGGCCAGTTCGCTCAGCGGCGCCAGCGTGCGTCGGACGGCGGCGTTGTCGTTGGGGTCGCAATGGCCCAGGAAGCCCGCCAGCGAGTCAAAGAACATCAGCCGGCAGTTGGGGTGGGCCTCGAGGAAATCGTCCAGCAGGCTCAGCCGTGAGCTGATATCGAACGGTGCCGGCGTGCCATCGGCCAGCGTCAGGCCGTCCAGCACAAACACCCGCGACAGGTCCGCCCCGCAGGCCTCCAGCCGCGGACGCAGGGCATACGAAACGCTCTCCTCATCCGACAGAATGGCGACTTCCATCGGGGCACAGGGATTGCCGCGGTCGGGCCAGGAATAACCCTGCGAAGCCACCGCCGCCATATAGCACATCAGGAAGCTCTTGCCGTGGCCCTGGATGCCGGCGATCAGCGACAGCATCCCCAGCGGGAACCGCCCCGGCCACAGCCAGTCGATCGGCAGGCTGGTGTACTCCGACACCGGCCGCATCGAGAGGATTTCGCCAGGCCCGATGAGGCTGCGATAGCGGGCCGTGATGTCGCGAAACTGCGTTTCCATATCCAGCAGCACCCCCGGCAGTGACCCCAGCGCCGCAGAGTTGGCCAGCGTGGTGCCGAACTCGGCCATCTGCCGCAGCAGATACTTGTCGCGGACGATGCGGGCGTAGTAGGCGGCGTTGGCGGCGGTGGGCACGGCCTCGGCCAGCTTGACTAAGTAATCCACGCCGCCGATGGCCTTGAGGGCCTTGTGCTGCTTGAGGCCGTCGGCAATGAGCACCAGGTCCCAGGCTTGATTGCGTCCGGCCAGCTCCATGAGAATGCGGTACAAAGTCTGATGCTCGGGGCGGGTGAACGCCTCCGCAGCCGGCAGGATGTCGCGGACGGCCTTGGTGACCGAGCGGTCCAGCAGTATCGAACCAAGGACACCGCCTTCGGCCGCGATGTCCTGCAGATGGGGTGAGGTGATGACTGTGTTTTGCAGCATGTTGAAGCTCCTTTCATTTTAAGAATATAAGAACACAAGAACGTAAGAACTCAAGAATGTGGAATCCTCCTGGCGCAACTGTAAAGCGAAGGGGGATATGAGAAATTGCGGACATGGGTGGGAATCGCTGGGGAAGGGTGGGAGAAGGCGGTTTTTGGTGGTGAAATCGGGGATTTTGAGGCTGTCAGCGGGATCATAGCCAGACGGGGAAAGTTAAGAAATTTCGTGTCATTGGCGATTTTGCGCACGCCATTTAAGAAATTTCGGCCAATAGCTGAAATCGGTTTAAAATACAGCGGAATGGCTGTTTGAATGCGGTTTAATGTTTTTTTAAACCGGCCGGATACGGACAATTTTTGCGGACATCGGACATCATTCGGACATGTGATACCGGATAGATTATATCTGCCTATTATTGGGTGCGCATAAAATCTCCGACACAGTTTGCTTGATTTTTTTAAGTTAAGGCACTGTGTGTCGGTCATCCAAACACTCGCCGGTCGATTGGGCCGGGACTTATTCGTCAATTTTTATGCAAAGAGCATTATCATTATGTTTATATAAATCATTAGGATTTATATAGGAAATAGACTTTGCCCCAATGTCCGCTTTGTGGTCCTTTGAGACAGCTACTGTTTTTGCTCTGAATTTCTGATAGCATTCCCGGCATGGAGTATAATCGCCAATGGCGCAGAATGGAGCACGATCAGGATGGTCCGGGCAGTGGTATTTTAGTCGGATTGTCATAGGCTGCTCCTTAATGGCAGTGAGGCACCGGAACCGATTAAGGATGATTGAATGACGGCGCCTAAACGCCCTGGAATCGAAGAGTTCCAAACCTGGTCCAGACGGCTGGGTAATATCCATCGCCGCATATCGCTGCGGCTGCGAACGGATAAGATCAGTTCGCCTGAGACAGGATTATAAGACTCTTTTTTGAGCCCATCTGGAGCGGCTGGCGCAATATGAATGGCCGCAGTAACCTGGCCGGGAGTCAGGCTGCTGATATTGCCGAGAGCATCAAATAACTGAAACGCGGCCAGCCAGTCGCCGCAGTCGGCAACCTCGATGTCGCGGGAGATGACTACGCCACCCAGGCCCCATGCAAAACGACCCCAGGGCAGCAGGCCAAAACCCTGGGCTCCGAGGGCCAATGCCCTGCCCCAGGCAAATCGACCCCAGGGGGCCAATCCAAATCCGTAAATGCCGGAGTTTGCCGGATACAGATTAATCCATTCGTTTGTATATGGTGTATCCCATTTAATCGGGCCAGATCCACTATTGGCATAAAGTCGGGCTCGGTCGCCAGGGAGGATGCCTGAAGGGACAACAAAGGTTAGACTCAATCGAGCAGGCATCAGACGACCTCCGCTAGTCTCAAATCACGCGTGATGATTTGCTGGGTTTGCTGGACCGGCAGATAAACAATCTGAATAATTTCAGGATAAGTGGTTCTACCTGAGTTTGTTTGAGCAAAAGACAGTGTCCGGCCAGACAATCCCGCGATGCCGTCGCCTAGGGCAAAGGTTGGTGTACCAGACCCGTCGCCGGCCCAGAGCCGGTCTAACGTAAACCGGCCGTTAATACTGGCATCTTCATTGGCTACACGAATCGCGTCGATGTGATGATGCAACTTCTCGCTTTCGTCGGTGTTCCATGCTGGAAGCCCCGTGCCGTAAAAGCGCGACTGCGGAGTGCGATGGGAAAAGGTATATCGGTCTGTCATCGAGAAGATGGATGCCTGGTAAAAAGGCGAACCAGATCCACTGCTTGGCCTGCTGACTTTAAGAAGTCGATTATCCATCGCGACGGTTGCGGTAACACGGCATCGGGTCTTCCATCCTCCGGCTTTGAAGCTGCGGCTGTTGATTTTGTCATCGGCCAAGCTGGAGTAATAATTCAGTTCTTTGCCTGTCAAGTCACCATCAGCGATAACACCTTTGTTATTGTCCGTCAATTCGGCAAGGTTTGGATTGGTAATGCGAATGCCGCATTCGCCGGGGAGATTTTCCAGCGTCACCGGCAGGACCTGCCATGTCGATCCGCCATCGAAGGAAAATTCGACCACGATTCCGAGACTATTGACGGAATCTTTGTCGAAAGTCAGACATCGGTCGAAATGTCTGGAAAACGGGCCATAAAGCCGGGAGCCGGTGGCGGACTTGATATATTCAGAGGGAATTACTTTTGAAAAATCAAATACTTCGCCCCGATCATAGATTCCGCCCGAATAGCGACCGGTTTCATTCAATGCCCATTTTCGGCCCAGATCCCGCGAAAAATGACTTCCGCGAGTATGGTAATATTTAAAATAGTCATACTGATTCGGATCGGGCTCGTAAGCCAGATCGGCATCGGTCTTAAACAGATTGGCATACCCGTCGACGGAGTCCAGCATAAAGTCGGAGTCTTTCCAGGCAGGTACCAACTCGACAGTAAACTCGAATCGCTGAATGTCTCCAAGGCCCCATGGGTTATTGATAATGCCAGCGATGTCACGAGCAAAGTTTGCCTCTCGCAGCATCTTGGCCCCCGAAGCAACAGCAATATCGATGCGGTCGTTTACGTCGGGAGCATGCAGTGTATGCAGGATTGTCGGCTGAGCAGCCGATCGAACAGCACTGGCGGCGGTACCTGGCTTAAAAAAAATCCACTGCACAGCTGTTTCACTATAGTCCTCTCGCCATGTCCAACCGATATTACGGCATATTTTGGCAATCAGGCAGACTAAATCCATCCCTTCACCGCTGAAGCTGTTGATAACCTGATCCCAATCGGAGTGATCCAGACCGATGCAATCCGCTCGGAGAATTGGAAACAGAGCACTGGCCCGGTTAATATATGGGGTTAAAAGATAGCTAAGCATGTCGCGGCAAGTCCAGTATTCGGCGGTGGGGCCTTCCTTAAAAATAGGCATCGTCAGAGGTTTATAGGCTGTGGTTAGATCGCCTTGGAATATCAAGTCGACGGGATCCTTGTCAGGCTTGCCGTCGGCATTGAAAATTAATGGCCGGCCTGAGAAGAATGTGCCGGCATTGGCGGAAATTTGATCCACAGATCTGGCAAACTGACCGAATACGGGGCTGGTCGCAGCAACCAGCCACCGAAAGTCACGACATTCCACGGCAACTTCTTCTGCGGCGGGACTGTTGGCCGTGCTGCCTGTAAATGAAGGACGATACCCTGTGGCAAATCCCCAAAACAAGATCGAACGAGCACCATAGCCCTGGACTGGTTGGCCATTGGGACGTACGGGTTGATCGGTACGGATACGGACCTGCCATCCAAATCCAATGGGTAGCGGATCATTCCATCGAATGCCGGGAAATTGAATCAAGGCAGAACTTGGCTTATCGGCCAGATTGATCTCGATGCGATGAACGGAGGCATTCCATTGTGGCTGCCAAGCACCAACACCACCCAAGGCATCACAATAGCGAGCCTCAACCACCAGCGGCTGAGCAATACGGAGCATGGATTGTGAATCATAAGCCAGGTCGGTCATAGCATACTCCTGAAATAGGCAATAAAGCGACAGACACAAAAACCTTCAGAAGTATATTTAAATAGTTTTCCATCTGAGTCAATCAGCTGAAATTTATCAAAAACGACATCATAATAGATCTCATCCTGGTAGCTGTAGGTCTGTTCTGGATAGAATTGATATTGCTCGATAGTCTCAATTTGCTGAACTAAAGCATTACGTGCAGCTCGATAGCTGGTGCCGTAAGCTCGCAGAACGCCGGTGACGATCAGCGGCCAGCCTCGCGAGCCCATCATCATACCGGTGACGCCGTGGGCACCAGCAAAGCCGGTGTATTGATTATTCGGCTCCCGAGGCTGGAAGCTGACATTGATCTCGTTTCCAAAAATGGCGGTCAGATTAATGGCCATTAGATATCATCCGGCTTGATGCGCGGGCCTGGTTCGGCTGGAGCGCGATAATAGTTGACGTTATTGTTATTATTGATGATATTCTGCACGACTTCCGTTGGATACCCAGCTTTGTTTCCAATTCTTTGAATAGACTCTGCTAGTTCCACTGAGCCAAATGGAATATTTGTTAATAAATCAAGGGCCTTTTTCTGAGCCCAAATACCATATTCGCTGGCCCCACTCTGTCGTGCGGCCAATTCACTTTTTAATTTTAATTCAATTAATCTTAAAGCTTCTGGATCATTGGCTCTTTGATTTGCCAGTTGAATGTTCAATAAGCGAATATTTTCCTCTCGCCGGGCAGTTTCGTCTTTGTCCATCAATCCCTGAATAGATTGTCCGGTCAGGTCGATGTCGCTGCGATCCGCAGCGGTGACGGCGGACATTGTGGACATCATCGCCGCCGGATTGCGCAGCATCGACAGCATAATCGATGCCCCCTCTCGCCCGGCAATCCGCTCGGCTGCAGCTAAATCCAGCGTGCCGGACTGATAGGCGTCAGCCAGAGTCTGGATTTTCTGCTGAAAGCTCATGCCTTCAGTGACCCCATATTTTGCCAGAAGCTTGGCTGATTCAGGGGTTCCTTTGCCCTGAAGTCCCAAAAATGTTGCACGAAGACCTGTGGTGGCGATAGCCGGGCTGGCTGTTTGCGTGGTAACATAGGACCATAAGCCAGCAGCCTCGGCACCGGACAGTCCTCCGGACATGCCAATGGGCAGGAACTGAGGCATATAATTGGCCACATCGGCTCCAGTGCCACCGGCGGCCTCAATGGTTTTGGCCAGGACATTCTGGACGCGATTCATGTCGGTTGAACCGGTCTGCTTGGCATAGAGTGTAAACATGTTGATCAGTGTGTCCAGCGGGAAGGACGGATCGGTGCGGCCCATTTGAAGGGCTTCTCGCATGATGGCGGACTGCTGGGCATTTGTCAGATTGCCGGCGTTGCTCCGCAGATTATAATAGGCGCCGGCGACTTCTTCGAATGGACGGCGGCCAAATTCCGCCAGGGCCTGAACTTCGGCTCGCAGCTCGGGCCGCTGTGTATAATAGTCACCCATGAGCTGAAGACGAAGGATGCTATTCTGCTGGCTTTCCGCAATACGAGCATTTTCCTCCATGGCCTGGCTTTGTAACTGAATCGCACGAGTGACTTCATTGATAATTTTCTGGATTCCCAGCAGGCTCATGGTCCACTTGGCAATGGATGCAATCAGTCCGTCGGTTTTGGCTTTGCTGCTTTCCGAGGAAGCATCCATCGCCGCATTGGCCTGTGCACTCTTTTTGGTCTGCTCCGTCAGCTCTTTAATGGCTGCGGTCAGTTTCTGAAGGTCGGTTTCTGCCTCCTTGGCACCAGGCAGATTAACTGGGATGTTGATGTCATTTGGCATGATTCGGTTATTAAAGGGTTATTCATTAGTAATCGTGATCAACTTATTGTCGCCGTTGAGAGTCAGCGGCGTGGTCGTAGAATTGCCGATTATAAAGTTTAGTGTGTCGGCGTTATATCGACCATCGCCGGTTGGGTTTTGAGTCAGGGCGCCAAATATGACACCAGCGACAGTGATAACCTTATTGGTGGCACCCTCGGAGCTTTTGACGGTTAACCGAAGGGACTTGCGCCCGGCGGCAATCAGGCGGCTGGCCAGCATAGCCGACGCGTTGATGCTGTGATCCTGGGTGACCAGCGTCCCGTTGATAATCATGCCCGCCTCCGGCAAAGCATCGACGGCGGTATAACCCAGATCGGCGTCATTGCAGGCCTTAACCAGCTGCATGGCGATGTCGAGGTTAAATGATAGGATGTGACCGATGGTAATAGGTGTGCCTGCCGGGTCGAAGACCGCCTCAGTGACTCGCCAACCGCCTCGTGCAGCAGCGACGTAGGTTGGGGCAGCCTGGGCATCGGTAATGGTCCAAACATCGGTCCATGTGGTATTTGCGGAATCAAAACGGCACTCATAGCTGCAGCCTGCCCGCAGGTATTGCCCTTGAGACTGTGAGAGGCTCGCCCGGTAAACAACCGGATTATTCAGGGTGTGTTTGATATAGCTGGTAGCAGCTGCAGCGCCGGACTTGCGTTCATAAAAGACATCTGTGCCGACTGTGCCGGTCAGCAAATCGATAACATGAACCCAGTCCTCGGTGACCATGGAGCCGCGAACAAATTGAGTATCCCGGTCGATGACTGGAACCTGCAGACCGTCGGGGGCCGATCGGATGGAATTTTCATAACCAGCAGCGATAGTGGCACTGACCTGGCCGCCTGTAGCAATGCCATTGATGGTTCTGGCCAGAAGTAAGAGTGTTCGGTTATTGGACATCTTAATACTCCGTTAAATGCAGTTTAATGATTACGGAGCCAGTTGGCTTGGAACTGGAACTCCAGGGCATATTCCTTAATCGTGTCGAAGGTTTCGACGGCACCTACAAAATAAAACTCATCGCAGTCAAACCCGGCACCAGGGTGGACGCAGTCAAAGGCATCAAAAATCAGCTCGGCCATCGTAGACACGCCCACAACAGTGTCCGACCCGCGACGGGCCAGGCCAGGGGTTGCGTGGTGGCTGCCAAATACAATCTGCAGGGCGATCTGGCGATTGCACTCATAGCCCCCTTCGCGCGTAGGGGCACCGAGAGTGGCCTTGACCAAGGCCATTGGTGCAAGACCCTCCAAAGAGGCCAACGAATAATCCGAAGGCTGGACAGCGCGGACCGTTTTGAACAGCGACAGGGATGCCAGAATTCCGACGGCCCAGTTTTCGATCTGGGTTAAAAAACACAAATTTGCGGAAGTAACAAAGACTTTAATAATGGAGGACCAAGGAGAAAATTGTCCCTCATCAATAGCAATGGCGGCAAACTCATAAAGATAACCGGCGATCAAGTATTGACTGATTATGCCCGAACCACTTCGGGAGTTACCCGCCGTCCAGGTATTGGTCCCGGCCAGACGATAATACAGGCGAATTGTACCCGTACCTATGACAGTTGCGGTCACAGTACCGCTGCCGGTATCGATAACAGAAAGCGTCGGCGCATCGGGTATCTCGCCGCCGCCAGAAGTAACCGAAATACTGCTAGTCAGAGTGTACGTACCGGCCTGAACCTCGACCACATCTCCTGCAGCCAATGGTGTCGGAGCTGAGGCCGATAACGCACCCAAGGCCGTCATAATATCCGTCGGTGTTGCTGGATTGACTGCTTCAGCCATTGTCGCGGTGCCTATTGGCGTTACATAGTACGTGGTCATTCTTTAATTGATCCTATGATCGTTTCAAGTTCTTCCTGGATTATTTGGGTCATGTCTGATACCGACTCCAATACTCCTTTGGCCAGGACGCCGGTACCTTTGATGGTGACGGATTCCTTCATCACAAACAGCGGAACAAAGCGGGCGGTCTTGCGGGTCTTGGATCTGATGCGCGACTGGTTGCCGGCGCCGTCCATGATACCAAAGAGTAGCTTTCCGGATTTTGTTTTTAGGAAAAAACCGCCCGGCACAGACCTCGGCGAATCATATCTGGCGACGCCGGCTTTGGTCAGGTTCTGTCCGATGGGGATAGCCAGATATTTACCCTGTGTGGGGACGATGGTTTTGATTTCATCGCCCAAAAGCCAGGCATAAGCATTGACGGCAGACTGATCTTGGATACCGACCATGGCCTGGTATTTGGCAATTCGCCAGCCGGTCAGTGCTCGAGCCAGACTGCCCGTGCGGCGGCGGAGTGATTGGCCAGACAGGTGCCGGCGTGCAGTTTGAGCAGCAGCGTGATGAACAGCCCGATGCAGGCCATGCTCCAGCGCGAGGCCAAAATTATCGCCCATAGATATCATTGCCTCGACAGTGCGATGGGTCGATTGCGGGATTTCCAGCATCACCTTCACAGCATAATCCTCCGGTAACCATTGTTAAGGATGTCCTTGACGACAGGCAATAGATCGATGTCAGCAAATTTGGCATAGCTGCCGCCGGGGAACGATCCGCCCGAAAGACCAAGATCATCCCGCCGCTTATATAACAGGCAGGTTTGCAGGATAGCTGCTTCTTTGAGGTCGGCGGGGATGGCAGTCTCGCCGATACCAGGTGTCTGATCTGCAGCGGTATAACCGCCGCGATAAACAACCTCGATGGAATCGGGAGGACAGGCCGGCCAGTCCCCCCAGCAGCGATACAGGCATCCCTTGCGGCCGGCATTGACCAGGCGGTAGTCGGTGTCGGCGACCAGGGCTGGGGCCATGGTGTAGTCGTAATCCAGAGCCTCCTTGACAGAGATGATGGTGACGATGGGATAATACAGGACCTGCAGCCAGGGACCGGCTCCGGTGTAATACTCAGTTACTGGGGTGGCCGGAACGATGAATTTGCGGCTGCAGAAGGACTCGAAGATCGATGTGACTGATCTAATAATCGTGGTCAGCATTGCGTCCCGATCTGCGTCTGGATTCGTCAGACTTAGTCTGCTTTTGATGTCGGCAAGGGTGCAGAGCATGGTTATTTCGTTTCCGACCCCAAGGTCTGCTTGTTGCTGGGTGTTTCAGTTTGTTTGATTTTGCGCGGCGGGCGGTTAATCTGAGCGGGGTTTTTGACCACTTCGAAATCAAAACTCTTTCGCTGACCAGCCAGCTCATCCTGAATCAGGCTGATTTGTGATTTTGTAAGTTCGTAGATGTGCCCTCCCAGCAATAGACCTTGCTGACCTCGATAAGTGGACAAGACTTTAATTAACATGGTTTGGGTTCCTTTCAATTATATGGGTAAGGTTTTATGATGGATACAGCGGACAGATGGGTCGAAAACGGCCCGGAATCCGGCTTTGTTGGCTCTTTTGAAAAAATAAACATCTTCGCCCAGCAGGCGGCCATCTTTACGTTCGACGAATTTGAACCATGGCCAGCCGATGGACTCAAACACAATGCGTTCAACCAGCAGACATCCTGCACCGCCGGCGTCGGCAAT
Source organism: Anaeroglomus insulsum (assembly GCF_050689095.1). Lineage (NCBI taxonomy): Bacteria > Pseudomonadati > Planctomycetota > Phycisphaerae > Sedimentisphaerales > Anaerohalosphaeraceae > Anaeroglomus > Anaeroglomus insulsum. The sequence goes on along the minus strand of NZ_JBOGCL010000005.1, from coordinate 78,121 downwards.
AAATCGATCCGTGGTGCTGGGCAGGGACTCACGTAGGTGATAAGTGCCGTCGCAGTTATCCAGGACGGCCCACTTGATTCCCGACGGCATGGCCAGACGATAAACTCCGCTGGCGATGGGAGCACGGCAATCGATCAATTTTTCCATCGCATCCAGCGGCGGCTCGGTGTCGGAGTCGATAAACATCAGGTGGGTGTATTGGGGATTTTCCAAAAACATTCGCACGGCATTGTTTCTATTATAGTCGATCGGCCTTGCGGACAGATAAATCCGAATGGCACGATGTCTGGCGGCGATAGCATAGACGGCTGCTTCGACGGCGGGTACGATGTCACGGTCATAACAGATAACGATGAGGATGTTTGGTTTATTCATGGCTTTTAAAAATCCGCCCGCCCGGAGACGGGCGGATTTTTAATTTAAGGGTTTAGACGCTGATCAGTTCCTTAAGACCGCATGCGGCGGCGGTAATCGGCAAATTTCCCTCGGGGATACCGATGGCGATAGCCGCAAAGTTTGCACCGGTGGTACCATCCCCGGCCAGCGGTGAATTGATTTCCAAGTACCGCTTGCGGGTTGCGGCGCGATCCACAAACCAGCCGACGATCTTATTATCATCGGTTGCGCTGATAACGGCGGACAGGTCTGATCCAGGGATTTTGGTATAGGTACCATTGGTGGTATCGCACTCTTCCAGATAAGGTGGAGTTGCCACGTTTGTTGATCCGATAGCAATGTCCGTTGTTCCGACGATACCTAAGACCAGTACGGCAGCCATGCCGGCGGTGTCGAAATAGGTATTGCCGGTTAGATTGCCGTTGTCTTTGAGTTGAGGAGGAACCAATACGCCATATTTAAGGTGTTTTAAAACGGTTTTAATGTCCATTTTTTTATACTCCATAAAAGTGAATTTGCAGCGATTAGCTGGCGTCAGTGTACAGGGCAATGATCGGGCCTTCCTTGGACGTGTCGCCGACGCCGTGGGCATTGATTGCAATGCGTTCCCGTACGCGGGCAGCAATGAGACCCTGATCGAAGAAACGGTGTTCAGACTGCGCGAATTCCATTGCACCTCGCACGCCAAACTGGCAACCCAGCCGTAGATTGCCAAGAGTGCAGCAGTGTTGACTGTTGGCCTCGACCTTTGGCATGACCTGGGTGAATTCGACCGGGTAGCCGAGCATGAGCTTTTGCCGCTGGGCTGAGCCGAGGATGACTTCCTGGGCATGCCCGGTACCGGCGGCCAGTGCTGCGCGGACAAATACCGTGTAGTAGAAGTATTTGTGCATGTATGCCTTCGCGTCTTCATTGTCGGCATAGTCTGGCAACAGACCCGCCATCTTTTCAAAGTCGCCAAAGGTCAGCTCGCTATAGGCGTTGCCGGAGCCCACGACGATAGACTTGATGTTGCTGATCGTCGCATCCACAGCACGCATGGCGCCGGCGATGCCCCGATAGCCGAAGTAAGTCGAGCTTCCATCGCCAAGAAATCCGCATAGGTCTTCATAATACGCACAAGACCGGGCGGCCAGATCGCCATACAATTCGCCCATGGCGACGGCGCTGTCTTCGTCCAGCTCCATCGAATAGGCAAACAGCCCTGTCAGGGCCTTGGGGATCAGGTTGACGGCACCGACGGTAGGATCAGAGATACTGGGAGCAGTGCCTTCGCCGGGGACGTACATCGGTATCAGCGTGTCCAGCTTGGGCGTTAACGTTGATCCAGAACCCATCGGGACGTTGGCAGCATTGGCACGGAATTTACCATATTGCTCCAGCAGCATAATCAGACCTGGAGCCATTTCCGTGGTGACCAGCAGTGATCCGGTTGCCTGACCAGTGGTTGTGGAGGCCTTTTCGACATCGATTCGAGCACCGGTCTTTTCTTCCACCGGAATCAACTCAATGCCTGTTTTTTCAATCGCCTTCATAATGCGGGCATGCTTGCGCGAGATTTCGGGGTAATTCAATCCGGCAGTCATAGAGGCAGCCATAATCTGTAACCCGATGAGACGGGCTTCGGCTGCAGATTTGAGTCGCCCGCGATAGGGTGCACCGCCAGTACCGCCCAGGTCTTTGTCACGCAGACAGCGGATTTGATTTTTGAGGGTCTCGGCGACTGCCTTAGTCTCGGCCAGTTCATTGCGGACCGCTGTCAGCGATTGTTCCAGAGCGGCCTTATCATCCGTGACCCTCTGGTTGATTTCATTGACCAGCTCATCTTTGGTAGCCAGTCCTCTGCGGAGATCGTCCAGCCCTTTCTGAATTGTCTGGATGGTCTCCTTTTCCTGTTGTGTTAATTCCATTGGCATCGTTTTTTTTCCTTAAATTTGATTGGTAAACAATTTTGCAATTTCATGCAACACGTTTCCGGACTTAGGCTCACAGGCGGGCTGGTTTTCAGGGGCTGCCGGAGGCTCCTGCTCAATCCCGCGAGGGATGATTATATCTTTAATCTGGTCGAGCTGTTCAACCAGTTCCGATCTTAATTGTTCAATTTCCAACTTTAGATTTTCAATTGCCTTGAATGTCTGGCTATCGTTTTCCATGTCAAGGTCTTTGATTTTACTCAGGGCCGAACGGTTTGATCCGACTGGAACGCAGGAAATTTCAAACAATTCAATCTTAGTGATTACATGGATGCGGACCTGGTTTCTAACTTCCTCTTGGGCATCGAGAATGCGAAAGCCGATGGAGACGGCCCGCATGTGACGGTCTTTATAAAGCTTCCAGTAAGTCTCCCCGAGGTCGGTGGTTGCAAAGGTCAGGTCCATCTCAGAGCGTTTACCGGACTGCTTGAATGTTTCCGTATTCCAGCTTCCGACCACAGGCGGCATACCATCGGCCAGGCGATGCTGGTGGCAGGCCAGACAAACGGGATTATCGGCAAAGGACTTGATGGCTTCGGCCATTGCCTGAGCAGTGACAATGTCATAATCGCGGTCGACCTCTTCGGCGGAGACGACAAAGCGGATCGAGCGTGTTTCTTCGTTGATGGCGGTCGTTTCGTTGGATGTATAGGCGATTTTGTGTTTTTCACGCATGAGATACCTCATTTAGCAGGGGTTCAATTTCAGCATAAGTTAGTACTTTGACCTGGTCATAATCGGTCAGGGTCCAGGTCTTGCCATGGGCAGCGACGGGCACCAGGGCACAGCGGCAGTTGGCGATCTCGCCGACGTCAGTTGAATTGGGATCTCCTGGGTACATCAGTTTAACACCGCCGATATCGAAGGGATGATTAATGGGGATGCCGTCGGCATATTTGTAATCTGCATTTTTGTGCGTCGGGCGGACGGCTGAGTCCTGAGCGGACAGCCATCCTTTAAGCTGGACTCCAGCGTCACTCAGGCCAGCCTGTCTTCCGGCAGAGACGCCTCCGGCGGTCTGTGTGCGGGCAATCAGGCCGGCACGTCCGGTAGCCGCTGATGATGTATCAATGACTTGATCAATGCGACGTTTGAGCTGCGGGAGACCTTCGCCAGCTTCCAGCCCAGCAACAAGCTGACGGGCGATACGATTCTGAGTTGTTTTGTTCACTAAGGTGATTTTATGTGAGCTGACCGCGATGGCATTGCGAACCGTCGGTGACAGACGCAGACGCCGGACGGCGTCGGCCAAGGGCTTCCCACCGATTCCGGCAACTTCCGACAGGCTCTGGGCAATGCCCAGGTCGGAGGCTTTGCCAAAAAAGACTTTATGTAAAACAATCAGCTTTTTGTTTTCCTCGCTGATGTCAAACATAATACGAGCGATCAGATCGTCGGCCTTAATGATGTCGGAGCCTTTCATAGCGATGATTCGCTCCAGACGGGCCAGGATATCGGATTTCTGACGGCGGAAGTAACTTCGCAATGCCGACTTATATTGGGTCTCGATCGGGGCAAAGCTGGCGGCATATTTGGCCCAAATGCGGGAGCGGAGGTTTTTTTCATTTTCGATTTTCGATTTTCGATTTCATGTTGGTCACAATCACAGGGGATTGCTTTTCCGTTTTCGTCTTCGTCTTCGTCGGTGGTGCCTTCGTGGATGACCGGGCCGGTCAGGGCGTCGGGGCCTGCGTCGAGCGTCCATTGGGCGGGGACCTGGCCCATCGGGACCCACCAGTGCTCGCCCCATGGCATCTTGGAGGTGTCATAGGGCAGGTCGTTGGCGTCGATGATCTGATTGAGCGGGACGCCCTTTTCGACCAGGGGCAGCAGCTTGGTCAGCATGTCCCGCATCATCTCCTGGATGGCCGGGTGGCTGTCGGTGTCAAACCAGCAGAAAAACTTCATGCCGCTGCGCAGGGCCTGTGACTTTTTGGCGCGGTAGGCCGGGCGGCATTTGAGCGCCAGATTGCCGCAGGCAAAGCGGCTGGCCGCAAAGGCGGCGGTCTTGTTTAAATGGGATTTAAACCGGAATTTGCTGACGATGCCGTCGTCGATGGCGTCGGCCATGGCCGCCAGCAGCGGCGCGATGCAGTACAGGATGAAGCGCTGGGTGGCCGGGCCGTGGGCGTACTGGGCCTCGGCATTGAGGCCGACGATTTCCTGCGGGACGCCGAACAGGGCGCAGATGGTGTTGGCGTTGTAGCGCGACAGGTCGACCATCTGCAGGTCGGCCATGGTCTGGGTGAATGTCTTGATGTCGTCGATGCCGTTGGCGACAAAGGCCTCGCCGGCGTTGGCCGCCCCGCCGTGGCTGGCCTTGAACTGGCTTTTGAGCTTGCGGACGTCTTCGTCGTCGAGCTTGACGCCGGGCAGCGGCTTGAGGATCATGCCGATGCGGGCTCCGTTGGCCAGGCTGGCCTCATTGAACTGCGAGGCCTGATAGGCCGTCGAGATGGCTAATTGGCCGGCAGTCTGCGGGCCCATGCCGCGAAAGGCGTCGTAGGGATTAAAGTTGCGGAGGGCAAAGACGTCTTCGGGATCGAGGGTGACGGTCTTGCCGGCGGACAGGCGGACGCGGTAGGCGACCAGCTCGCCGGTGGCCCGGGAGACGACCGGCTCGACGGAGTTGGGGCCGGCGACGGTGATGGTTTTGGGGGCGATGCCGTCGGAGGCGGTGGTGATCCAGTAGGCCTCGCGACAGAGGGTGTAAAAGCCCAGCGTGTCGCGGAAGATATTGGCGAAGGTGCGGCTGTAGAGAAAATCGGCCACAGGGCCGGACTCGATGACCTCATCGTCGTCGGTGCTGATGAGCATCGGGATGGATTTGCAGGTATCGAGAATCAGGTTGACACAGATCCAGACCCAGTCGACCTGGCTGTAGGGCTGGCCGGGGCGGCCTTTGCCTTTGCCGGTGATCAGGTCCAGTCCCGCATCCCACAGGCGGGCGATCTGCGACAGCCGCACGGTATAGTCTTTGGTAGCCAGGTCCGAGGCAATTAACGATTTGAGATTAGTCCATAGCTTCAAATGCGTCGGCTCCGGTAAGGGTGATCAGTTCTGGTTTGATGCCGCCTAAGTGGGTGGCCATCAGCGCCAGCGACAGGGCCCAGAAGCGGTCGGCGTGGCCGTCCTTGGTGCGCTCGGCGTCAAAGCGGATGTTGCCGGCGGCGGTGACGACTTTTTTGACGCTGTGCAGATCGTTGCGGATTTTGGTGTCCACGGGGATGCGGACGCGGTGATCTTCAAACAGCTTGCGGGTGCGGGTGGCCAGGTCGCTTTTGACGGTGTTGGAAAAGGTGACGGCCTCGACGGAGGCGCTGCCGTATTTTTTCTGCAGGTCTTCGGTGATCGGGCCGCCCATGCCGGTATAGTCCACGCAGGCCCGGACGGGCCGAAGGTGGCTAAACAGGGCCAGCAGGAAGTCCCGCTGCTCGGGGAACGGGGTCTTTTCCAGGCAGGTCACGCAGCGGGTGATATACACATCGCCAAGCTGCTGGACGACCCAGACGACGGTCAGGTCGCGTTTGCGGCCGATGTCGACGCCGACATAGTAGTCCCCGCCCAGCTCCGTCGGCAGCACGGTCGAGGCCTGGTCGGATTCGCAGGCGGCGATCAGGTCGTAGGTTAAAAAGGCGGTCGCTTCGTCGAGGAACTGGCATTCGTATTCCTGGGCCCAGGCCTCGTCATCATCCAGGCCGGTGCGGAGCTCGGTGATGTCCACCGGCAGGCCCTCGTCGACGGCCTTGTAGATGTCGGTGAAGTGCTTGCTGTAGCCGTTGGCCCCGGACCAGAGGGAGTAGAACTTGTTGGACTTGCCCATCGGGGTCGAGACGACGCGGAGCTTGTAGCCGCGCGTGATCGTGCCGTACAGCGCCGTCCAGATCTTGTCGCTGTCTTTGTGGATGGCGAATTCGTCGAGGATGACGTTGGCCGAAAAGCCGCGTGCGGTGTCGGGGTTGGCCGGAAGGCCCATGATGCGGGCGCCGTTATTCAAAACGATCTGCAGCAGCTTGTATTCGTTGTCGTCGACTTTGTACACATCCTCGTCGATGGCGCTGGCGGCAACCTGATAGGCCCGGCAGTGCATCTGGGCCTTTTCGATGAGCTCTTTGGACTGGCGCTCGCCGCGCGAAAGCATGACCCAGGTCTGACCGGTGGCAGCGGCATCGTCGGCGGCTTCCAGCGAGACGCCGAAGGACTTGCCCGTCTGACGGGCCTGCAGGCCGATCTTGAAGCGGCTGCGGTCGGACAGCCAGCGAAGCTGGTAGGGATAAAGCTGGACGGCTGGCTGGGTCATTGGGTAATCCCGTAGATCTGTTCGCGGATCATCTTGAGCGTTTCCGGATCGATGTTTTTCTTTTTGACGATGGCCTCGACCTTGTCGGCGGCGGCGGCGGTTTTTTCGGCGAGCTGCTGACGGCTGTATTTGTCGGCGGTGATGGCGGCGCCGGCGGTGTCTTTGATGGCCCGGCTGACCAGGGCCAGCTCCTTGGGCGAGAGGTCCTCGGCGACGGCCATATCCAGGGCCTGGGCGGCGATCATCTCGGCGGCGGCCTTCTGGGTGGCGGTGGCGTTTTCGGCGGTGACATCGGCCAGGACCTGCTTGGCTAAGCCGGTGGCGGTGCGCATTCGCTCGAAGACCTGCAGACTCTTGGCCCAGCGGCCAAAGGCTGACAGGCTGACGGGGTGGCCCTTTTCGACGCAGTAGTAGACGATATCCTGATAGCGCGGCTTGCCGCGACGGACGGTGTCGGCTTCAGGCGTGTCGGCCCAGGGGAAATCCTCGGGCCAGAAGCCGTCGACGACCATCTGTGTAATCGTCTCACGCAGGTCGGCGGGCAGAGTATCAATTGAGCTGTGAGTGCGTCGTGTCATTTTCGATTTAGATTTCCATGGCCGGGTCGATCATGGTCTGCTCGGCGATTTCTTTGCCGGCGGCTGTCAGGACGATATAGTCCTGTTCGACTTTGCCGGCGGGCTTCATGGGATTGCTGGACAGAACGACATAGCCTTTGTCTTTGAGATAAAACACATCCTTGACAAACAGGGCTTTTTCGTAGGTCGGCTCGATACCGACGACGGCACGATAGAGCGTGCCGACCAGGACCTTGGTCGGATAAAACATGTTCAATGCCATCATGACATTGCGGCGCAACTGGCGGATCAGGATAGACTGGGCAGTGAGGCTGGGTTTGGGTTCGGACATTAGTCACCTCGCTTGGTAATTGCCGCAAGGATGCGGGCAAGGGTGTCGGGGAGCTGCTGCTGGAGGGCCTTGATCTCGGCCATCTCTTTGATCTGCTGTTCGGCCAGCCGACGCGAATAGCCGACTTCCCGCACCCAGTCTTCTTTGCTGACCATGGTGCGGTCGCAGTCCTGCTTGCAGGCGGCCATGCGGTCTTTGATGGTGGCGACTTCTTTGTCGATGGCCTTTTTGTCCTCGTCTTGTTTTTTGGCCGTCGAGTTGACGCCGTCCTTGAGCGTCTGCATGGAAAACCAGATCGCCGCCGAGCAGATGCCCGAGGCGATGCCGACGACGGTGGCGATGATCGGCCAGATTTCGGAGAAATTAATGACTGCCAGACTCATTGGGACCCCTTGTATTTTGAGATTCGAGTTGTTTGACGATGCTTTCCTTGATGACTTTGTACATGCCGCTGGCGACGGTGCCCATCAGGATTCCGCTAAACAGCGGGTCGGCAAGGTGGTAATACCAGGCCCCGAGGATGCCCATGATGCAGCTTGCCAGCGGGTACACGTTGGAGTATTGATTAATCCACGGATACCGCTTGGCAAGCTGGATCAGGGCGGTGATCACGAAAATCACCTTGATCATGTCGAAGGAAAAGTTAAACAGGACCTGGTTCACGGGCTACACCTGATTGGCGGTTGTTTTGGATGGAGATGACGAGGTGATCACCGCCGGTGTCGCATCGGCCCGCAGCTCATAGACAATCTGGCTGGTGGTTCCGGACTGAGCATTGGATTGGGCCTGTTTGAACACGGTCAGGGCATCCTGATAGCTGGCCGATTCCAGATACTGCTTGAGCGTTTCGTTGGCGGTGACCACTTCCTTCAGGGCTTTGGCTTTGTCTCTCAACTGCTGGAGCCAGCCGGCGGCCTTGAGGGCTGCGCCGCCGCTAAACAAGCCTGCAATGCCGATCCCCAGCTCCAGCCATCCGTCGGCGGCCTTAGAGACATCCTCGATTGTGGGGCGTTCTGATGCGTCTTTCTGGGCCTGTTCGGCGGTGGTTTTATAGTCGGTGATGACCGGGTCTTTGGGCAGGCCGGTATAGGCCAGCATGGTGCCGGTGCCGGTGACGAGCTTTTCGGCAGCCTGGGACTTGGGCTCAGTGCCCTGGGCGTTGACTGTCTGGGCGGTCATATACGTGTCATAACTGATCTGCTTTTGCGCCTCGGAGGGGGCGTAACGGAGGGTGTCGCAGCCGGCCAGAGGCAGGCAGAACAGGGCCGCAAGCAGGGTCCATAGGGTGATGACAACGGCGATCTTAAAGCGTTTCATAAGGCATCCTTTCCGCCGGATTACCCGGCTGTCAATCCATTGTCGGAAGGGCCTTGAAACGAAAAAAGGCCCGTCAACCGAGTATCTGCTCAGCTAACGGGCCGTCATTGACGATCCCGGGAACCGCTCGAATTTTGGATGTGGAGCGGTTCGAAATTTAATTGTCAAACGTTATATTTATCGACTTTAAAAGGCAAAGTCAATAAATAATTTTCAAATTTCAATTTTCTTTTTTTAATTTTTTGGGCGGGTGTTTCGTTCGATTTTTTCCAGCAGGCCAACGATGTGATCCAGGCGCAGGACCCATCGCAAAATGGCGACGATGGCCAGGACGGCGGCGATGACAACAATCAGTGCGATAATCGGATAAAAAATTTCCATGATGATCTCCTAACCCAGTCGTTTGATGGTTTGTGCGACGGCGAAGACGGCGGCCAGGGCGATGAAGGCGATGCCGCAGCCCAGAAAATAGCGGCTGCCGGGGTCGGCCTTGGCTTTGGGGGCTGGTCTGGCTTCGGCGGATAGCGGCGGCGTGACAGGCAGCGGCGCCGGAGCGGGCGGCACGACCGCCGGAGGCGGCGTAACGGGAACGGGCCGAACCGGCATCTGCGGCGGAGCCGGCAACGGCGCGGGTTTTGGGGCTGCGGCGGCGATCTGCTCGGCGGTCGGCGGGGTTGCATCCAGGACGATCAGGCCCAGGGTGCGGTGGTTTTTGAGGCGGACAAAGCCGGTGTCGTGATCGGCGAAGTAATACCAGACTTCGCCGGCGGCGACGGTTTTGATTTCTTTGGGCTGGCCCAGGGTTTGACGGACCTGGGCGGCGGGCAGATTGGGGGTGATTTGGGACCAGTCAACCTGGGCGGCTGCGACGGCGGCGGTCAGAATAAATCCTGCTAAAAACATCCGTAAAGCTCCTGAAAAAATGTTAAAAATCCGTTTGCAAATACACTACCGGACCGTATAATTTCTGTCAAGCGTTATGCGACACAAACGAACCACATCGGGGAAACCGCAGAACGTAAATAGAAGTAGCTTAATGGGTTGCAGCAATGGATTCAAAGTTATATTCCAATGAAGCCAACCGGATCAACCAGCAAATCATGCAGATTTTGGAGACTTGCCCGCTTTCTTTCCGGGAAGCGCTGCTGCGGGAGCTGAGGCAGAAGCAATTACTGCTTGTGCATCGGCAGCGTCAGCGGCAACGCTTTTACGGAATTCGTCCAGAAGCTGCTGTTCTTTAGCATTTAACAGCTCATAACGCACAGACATGGTTTCACCCTTAGCCACTGCGACGGCCTGTTCACGCTGTTCGGCGGTCAGCATATCCAGTGCGGCTATACCGGCCGACAAGGCGGTTTTAATATCCCACATATTGCCGTAATATTTGCCCCGAGACCACACCGCAGGGTACAGCAGGTACTCAATTCGTCCTTTTTTAGGTTCTTCTTTTTTCATTATAATGAAAATTTTACAACATTTTTTGAAATACGCAAGTGTTTGTCTTCTATGTATTTACAAAAACTTAAGTGGCCTATTGTGTTATAAAATGCTCACAAGTGTACACAAATGTCTTGCAAATGCCGATAAACAGTTGTAGATTGGAGATCATGATGACACGGAAAAAACCAGTAAGCAATTTGAGGTTCAACGCCAGCCGCGACGGCGACAGACAGGTTGTCGGGTGGGTCACGACCCTGGCAAAACATCTGCGTCGCAAGCCGCAGGAGATGGCACGGATTGCACTGGAAGACGGGTGTCTGAAGATCGCCATGGAAAATAATATCGATCTGGTATCTGCTCAGCCAGCGGGCTGAGATATTGGGGTCGGCGGAGTGGATGCCGCCGACCCACTTTTAAAATTTGTCAAAGAACATATGTATTATATACCACTTAAAACCCGGAACCGAGAGCAAATTCGGGCACAATATCTCAGACGTCTGAGATGGGCTGGGTTTGTGGCTATAAGCCTGTGTCTTTTTTGGGTTGCGTCCGTTGCCCCACGGCCGCTTTTTCTCCGAGCAGAGACGCTGCAGTTGGCGGCAGCGTCTCTTCCTTCGCATTTATCTGCCCCATCAGTTTCTCTGAGTTGTGCTCCTTCTGCTTTGACGGCGGAGGCCGGATCGGGTTCGGCCTTCGCCGCTTATTTTGGGAATGAGGCGGTGACAATCCTGGCGGACTATTACTGCCCGGCTGACATAGATCCAGATGGTAACCAGAACTGGAAAACGAATGTGCGATGGTGGGCCCGAAAATTAAGTATTGGTGAATAACTGTTCGACTTGATGCCTTGGACTTAATTGTGACTTATTCACCAGAAGTATAAAGGAACAGAGATGAAAAGGAATAGTGTGCATTTATTCTTGATGCTGGGAATTGAACTTCTGATATATGTTGGGGTTTGCTGTGGGTATTTAAATCGTGATTTGATTTGCGTTGAGCAATCGAATTTCTGCCAAGCCATGACGAATCAGGTGCGAGGAATTAATATATGGACACCAGTAGGTGATAAGTCGTCGGATTGGATGTTCTTTGAATTGTCTGTGCACAACAAGACTGCCGATGGTGTGGATTGCTATGATAATCCGCATGCATATTTTGCTCAATGTGCGCCGGGCGTATATATTGTGCCTTTGGTGAGTTCTTCAGGTCTTTCGTTTCCCAATGGCAATTGGTCATCGGGACTGGCATCAAATGGCTGGCGATATATCAGTAATTATACAATTACCAATCGGAACATGAGACTTACTGTTCCTACAGGAACTACGCGACTTTATATGAACGCATTGAGTGGTTCGACTTTTGGTACGATGAATATCACGGTTATTAGCGGATCGGCAGACCTTATAAAGACCCAGTGGAACTTGAATTCTTCTACTGGAACAGACTTTACTGGCAAACGTGAATTTATTCCTGTTTCACAGCGGCCAAACTACTTCACTTGGGATTTGATTGCTACGAATTGTGGCGGTGCGGTATTAGATTTTATTGGTAATGGCGGAACACCGGATGCGATTAACTGTGCTGGATTTATTTGTGTAATGGATGGAGGCAGCCCCAATTCAGCAAACCCGTTTGATGGTGTATTCATTCCCAGCACACTCTATGAAATTACGCCATATAAACCGGGAGGACAGGGGCAAATTGCTGAAGGGCCAATATCGTTAAAGTTTTCTTCTGGGCGATCTACTGCCTTTTGGTGGGGCCTTGGTCATTGGGCTACGTCAGATGCTGCAGCGGATCCAGATGACACGCTGATCAATGAAGTCGAGTCATTGTACTATGAAACCGATGCTGGAATATGGGTAAACTGGACAACGGTTAACACGGCAGACACGTGGGTTCGAGCTAAGGCGAAATCGTTTAGCCGTGTTCTCCAGGGAGATATGCAGACTGATGTTGTGGATGACAATACATTGTCTTCGGCCACGAGATTTACTTTTGGTACTTATAGTGGCACCTATCTGTTCACAGCTTCGGGAATGTCGGTTATACTCGACCATCAGTTCAATTCTGCGGCAGCATCGAACGGGTTACAATTAGCTGGGAGTATTGGAGGATATGGTGGACAGTGGTCTATCGCTAAATCCCAGGTGAGGCAAATACGCGTGGTGCCGGCGATGAAATCCACAGAGATTTATGTTGCGGACAAAGGGGCGTATACAAACCAAGAAACTGTTCTGACAAAGCAAGGTGGTATAGGCCTGATTTATGGCAACCGTGGAACAGCACTCTTTACTGGCGAGACTGTATTCTTAACGAGCGGTGGTGCGATTATCAGCGGCTCGCCTTCGCTGATGTTCGTTGAAAGGTCTATTACATCAACGTCTACGCCTAATGAATTCATGAAAATATATATGCCGATTATGTCCTCTGGTTCCGATGTCCCATTGTCAGCCGGGGACAGGCTTTTGGGCCGGCATACACGGACATGGACGGTTCCCTGTGGTATAGAAGTCCCAAATAATACAGTCAAAATAATTTTTTCTAATTAGGAGACTTTATGGAAAAATTTCTTGCCATCTTATTTGTGGCTCTCACTATTACTGCTTTAACGGCAGGCTTCCCTACGACATTGCATATCCATAACGCTATTGGTCCTGCGGCGATGGCTGCCGAGGCTGGCGACGGTAATTATGATTATATTTGCAGTGTTCCCAAGGGGGCTTATAGCCATCTCTATCGCTATGCCATACATATTGACAGCGGCACGGTATGGAATCCGACGATGGCGGCCTGGTCAGCATCCACAGCGTGGGCAGATGGGATGATGGAATTGACCTATGTCGACCGGCTGGCTGGATACCCAGACGATATTGGATTTGGAGGAGATCGCGGCGGCAAAATTCTATTATATTATTTCGATGTGACGACCGGGCCGGAGGTCGAGCCGCTCAAACGCGTGCAGGTGACCTGGGATAAGCACGGCAAGACCATCGAGCGGAACAGCCTGAAGGAATTGAATTAATAGCAAGTGTACAAGAAGACAAGAATATAGGAATACAAGGGGTAACGATGAGCACGATGCGAAGTATGGCCAGGGATATGAAGCGGGCCCAGGGAACATTCAAGGGCGCAGGCCGCCTGAAGGGACATCATAATCATTGTCAGCTTAACCGCCGGCGGTCTGAACATGATAAGCTGCATCAGGTTGGGATCACCGACATGCTGGCGTCGATGCTGAGCCATTTTATCTTTCGGCAGAAAAAGGCATAACGATGGGATTGCGTATCTTACAGGTTCGGCTAGTCAAGCAGCTTGGCGAGTATCGCTGGCAGATGACCCAGTCATGCCCCAAGTGCTGGGCCCGGCATTCGCTGCCGGCGGGATTCATCGACAAAGACGACCCGGACAAGTATCTGGGAAACCGGACGCTGCCCTGCGGGATGCTGGCGCATCTGGAAAAGAAAGATTGACGAGTGACGATTGCAGGTTAGGGATTGACGATGAAGGAAAAATTTGAACAGTGGGCGATTGTGGAACTTTTCGGACACCAGCGGATTGCCGGGAAAGTGACCAATCAGGAACTTGGCGGCGAGACGTTTATCCGGGTTGATGTTCCCGAAACGTCGGCGTCGGCTTCTTATACCAAGATGTACGGCAAGGGTGCGATATATGCGATTACGCTGGTTGACGAACTGACGGCCAAGGCGGCTGCCGAGTGCATGCAGCCGGTGCCGTTTAATACTTACAGTATCGTGGATCTGATTAAAAACAATCCGGCGATGCTGGAATCTGCTAACGAAGACGTCGAGGATGCAGCAGCGATCCCCGATGATTCGGACATTGGCTTCTGAAACTCTATTTTAAGGCGCAGGGTCCTGCAGGATCTGCAGGTCGTGCAGGACCGATTTTAAAGCTCTTTTAAAATTGTAAATTGTAAATTGACAATTGAAAATGAAATCGCCTGTCCAGGCCAATGATACGGGCGGGGATACGAAGTAACGCTTACACCGGTTGTGTGCGACTCGTCGGAAAGCCCCCGGGCGATTTTATTCAAAAATGGATGATGTGGGCAGGGATGCGAACGATGGATTTTACCCAAGACACAGACATGAGCAGTGATTATGAAATTCTGATGGCGGTGATGGATGATCACAACATCACCGAAAAGCAGTTGACGCTTTGGACGGGGCTGTCCCGGGCGTCGATCAACCGGTACAAGCTGGGGCTGCAGACGGTCCCGTCGATTGTCTGGCGGGTGCTGTACGGCAGGACGCACGATGTGCGGGTGCTGCAGCTGTTGACCGGGCTGGACGAAGTGCTGGTGATCAGGCCCAAGGCCTACTGCGATCTGAAGCTGGGCATCAAGACGCTCCTGGAGATGCGGCAGCAGGAACTGGCCGTCGAACAGGCGGCGCTGGATATTCTGGCCGATGGTAAAATCGACATCAGCGACCATGAGGCAATCCAACGATACAAAATGGCCTTTCCCAAAATGATTGGGACTGCGACACAATTATATGGATTAATTATAGCAAACGAAAGGGGCATATGATGAAAGACACACAATATACGGTTCAAGACGCGGTTTGCCCGGAGTGCTTTAAGCTTTTGATCCGGCCACTGATGCATACTGAAGATTTGTCCGGCGATGGCGTTACGCGGCGTGGATACAGCGGATGGTGCACCGGCTGCGACAAGTCGTACGTGGTAATTCAGCGGCTGTTGGATGATGGCCGGTGGCGGATTCAGAAATATGCAGCCATGAAGCCGGTCTATGTCATCGACGGCGATTGGAAGATCATCGAGCAGCCGGATGGGACCGAGGCGGTGCCGCTGATCCAGACCGGGCCGGGCGGGGACTATTACCGGTCAGTGAGCGGCGAGGCGATCAATCAGACTGCCGCCCAGGCCAAAGAGGTGCTTATCAAGTGTGTTAACCTTATTGGCGAAGTCAATGATACCTTAAAGCAGCTTGTCCGGATTGCGGGAAGATGAATGCAAGAATCACCATTGATGAGGCGGCCAGAATCCTGGGCTGTTCGGCTCGTCATGTCCGGCGGATCTGTGAGGCAGGACGGCTTCCGGGGGCTCGTCGGGTTGGCAAGGTTTGGCATATTCCGCTTACCGCAGACAGCCGCTTATCGGGCGTCAAAAGTCCGGAGCAACTATCATCGGAACTCGATCTGACTGATATCCCCGCGCATAAACGTGATGAGGCAATACGCCGACGCGGATTGATTGAGGCTTGTGAGGCATATTGCAGCGTTGCCGTTCGCAATGGCACGGGCCGGGTCGAGGCGATGGAGCGGTTTTGCTACGAAAACAAAGTTCCACGTCAGACGATGTATGCCTGGATAGCCGCCTGGCGCAAACGTGGCTTGGCAGGGCTAATTGACAAACGAGGCGGCACTGGATTCAGCAAGATTATCTCGCCAGAGGCATGGAATGAATTTTTGAGTATGTATCTGACCCCTCAACAGCTGTCGGTTAAAACATGTTTAAATAACATTTTATATCTGGCCAAGGTTGAGAAGAAAAACTGGATAATTCCCAGCCTTCGCACGCTTCAGAAATACGTGGCAGACAAGGTGCCCCAGCCGGTGCTGGTGCTGCACCGTGAAGGAATGGCAGCATTTGAGGCCAAGTGTGCTCCGCATATAATTATCGACCAGGATAGTGTCGCCCCAGGCAGCGTTTGGGTGGGCGATCATCACCAGTTTGACTGCTGGATTCGGCATCGCGGCGACTGGGTGCGTCCATGGATAACCGCCTGGGAGGATTATCGAAGCAGAGCTGTTGTTGGATGGTATATATCGACCAATCCTAACTCGACGACAATTCTGCAGGCAATGCGGCGAGGTATAGAACGGTATGGGGCGCCAGAGTCAGTCAAGATCGACAACGGAAAAGACTATGATAGCCGGCTGTTTACAGGTCAGACCAAACAACAGCGCAAGAGCCGTATTTTGAGCGATGAGGACCGGCTAACCATCATGGGCATCTATGCGATGATGGGAATTTCGGTGTCATTTTCGATTCCTTATCATCCGCAATCCAAAAAGATTGAGCGTTGGTTTGATACGCTGGATTGTCAGTTTACCAAGACAATTCCGACATATTGCGGTAAAGATACCCAGCGGAGGCCCGAAGATCTGGCCGAGTATCTCAAAACACCTCAGGCAGTCGAACAGGCTTATACGCTGGAGACATTTGCGGCGGCGGTCAACCGCTACATCGACATTTATAACCGCACTTCACACAGCGGTCAGGGAATGAACGGAGCCTGTCCGCTGGAGTTTCTGCGGACGCGGGCGGGTATCCGGCAAATCGATCGCGACACCCTGAATCTGCTGATGCAGGTCTGGTCGGGTGAACTGATCGTTGGTAAAAATGGTATCAAGTTAATGGGAATGTGGTACGGGCAATACAACGCCGAGTTGATGCGGTATTTTGGTAAGCCCGTGCGGGCGGCTTATAATCCGGATGATATGCGAACGGTATCGGTCTATGACGCCAATACTTTCAGGCTGATTACCATTGCGGAGCAGGCCCGTCTGATTCAATATGGCGCTGTCAGTGAAGAGGAGCTTCGTGAGGCAATGTCCAATAAGAGCCGTGCGGTGCGGATTGTAAAGCAGGCTAAGCCCGCTGCACGCGTGGCAGCAATGAGCCTGACAGATCTGGCGATGGCGGCGCGAGCCGAAACGGCGTTTATGGTGGCAGATGAGGCAGCCAAGAACGTTAAACCCGTTCGAACGCCGCTGGACGGTCAAGCGGGACATCATCGGCGGAGCGAACAGACCCGGCTGCTTAAACGGGCCGTCGGCGATGGTGTGGGGGCGTCGCTGACATTTGTCGAAGACACGCCCCAGGTACAGATGAAGGAACTGACATTTGTGGAACCGGATGCAATAAAACCCGTGCTGAGGATATTTGGAGATGAACAGATATGAACCAAAGCCTGACGCATGGATGGATTTAACCAAGGCTCTTGAACAAGACGCTATGGTAAGAGAGGTAAGGATACCTATGCCAGAAGACAAAACAGCTGAGCAGCTTTTTATTAAAAATCTTCGTCTTTTCATGGCTGAGAACAAAGTCAGTCAGAAGACGCTGGCCGAGAAAATCGGCGTCAGCGATACGGCGATCAGTCAATTGATTCACGGACGGTATCCGGGTGATACGGAATCTCTAATCAAGAAAATTGCCGATTATTGCGATACCGTCGAACGTCGCAAAAAGGTGGACAAGGGGGCAACTTATGTTGACACGACTGTCGCCAGAAAAATATTTGCCGTGATCAAACAAACCCAGGCCTACAGCGACGACCATGAGGCCCGCATTAGCCTGATCGTCGGAGACAGCGGGCACGGAAAGAGCATTTGCCTGAAACAGTTTGCCAAGGTCAACGCCAACAGCGTTTATGTGCTACTGGATGACACCATGAGTTCGGCTGCGGTCTTTGCCGAAATTGCCAAGGCGCTGAAAATCGATTTTGCCGGCGGTGTGAAAACACTGACGGCTCGCATCGTCGAACGTCTGGCCGGGCGAGAAATGACAATTCTCCTCGATGAGGCGTCGGCACTGGATGTGCATAAGCTCAATCAGCTCCGACAGATTATTACCGTCCGCTGTAAGTGTCCGCTGATTGTGGCTGGCAATGCGCATCTGCTGAGCACTGTCAATCAGGACGTGATGCGGCGCGGCTATGAGAGTCTGGACCAATTCCGCTCGCGTATGCTGTGTATTCTGAATCTGGATGAACTGGCAGCCGCCGCCGGCGGAGGGGATGGCGGTGTGTATAGCACCGAGGACATCCGCAAACTCTATGAATACGGCGGGATCAGCTTGACACGGGACGCGATCAAACGGCTGCAGTCGATCTGCAGGACGGGCCAGACGGGCCGGCTGCGGACATGCAGCATTATCATTGCTGCACTGCATAAGGCCATCGAGATCCAACGAGATGAAATCATCACCGGCGAGCATATCGTTTCGGCCATTGTGGCACTGGGGCTTCCGATCAAGGATCGGTTGCCGGTGCTGACGGTCGAGACAATTCAACAAGACAACCAGGCAATGGCAAAAACGGCTTAGATATGAATATTATATTGGAGACCTTTGGGATTGCGGTAACATTACTGGCTGTGGCTGGGGTGTGGTACAACAATCATTTGGATCGGAGATGTTTTTATTTATGGATAGTCAGCAATGCCATCAGCCTGATGCTGCATTTGGCTGTAGGGATGTTTGCCTTGGCTATCCGTGATGCGGCCTTTTTGATTTTGTTAGCCGATGGATTAAGACGGTGGGCAAGAAAATTGAAAATGGATAACTCAAAATGACCAACGAAATAGAATTTGCTCCGCAGTTTATTTTACCTATACTGGAGGGCAGAAAGACACAGACGACTCGCATCCACGACCGCTTCGGCGATGTGGGTGACTTTTTGACTGTCGATGGCGGAGAGTGCTATGGCCTGCGGCTACAGATTACCGGAAAATGCAAAAAACATTTAAAGAATTTGAATTTTATCGAAATCAATCAAGAAGGCTTTATTACTCTGCAGAAATTTATGGAGTTCTGGGATTCGCTATATGGGGGGACTGTTTGGAGATCCCAGAATAACCCGGAAGTTATCATTATTGATTTTAAGATTATTTTAAGATGGTTTGACCGCCAGTGGATGGAGCGGATCCGCAGCGAGAAGGGTCTATTTTAAAATTGTAAATTGATAACTGAACATTTAACAATGACTAAGGACCAGATTAAATTGATTCAGACAGCGGCACGTGCAGCGGGGATCCGAGACGGTAATCTTGACGGTCGATATCGTTTTTTGCTGGCTCAATATAAAAAATCCAATGGACAGATCTGCGCTAGCTGCAAGGATTTGAATAATTATCAGGTAGATGACTTTTTGGCAATTTGCGAATCGCTGGGCTGGAGACATCCTGGGTTCTCAGCGACTCATTATCGCGACAAGGTGGCCAGGTCATATGATGGATATTATGCCAGTGATGCGCAGCGGAGGGCGATTGATTATTTGGCTGGTGATTTAGGCATATGCGGAGAGCCACTCAAACAATTCATTATGCGAATGACGCTAAACAAAATTCGCACTGTCAGCCAGTTGAACGGACGCCAGGCATACAATATCATTGAGGCACTTAAGGCGGTGTTAGCTCGGAAAACTGGCAGAGTATACGATACATTAAACGATGTTTCCACTTATTTTAGGGAAAACAATCATGGCAAGGAAGACTTTCGTGAAAAAACGTGCCCGATCTAAGCAGTCAATTGTTGCGATTGCAGACTGGCAGCGGGCGGACGAAATACTCAAAGATCTTGGGGATCTGGTTAATACTATTTCAACTGCAGAGGCGAATGCAAAAGACGAAATTGACCGTATCAAGGAGAGCCTAAAGCAGTCCACAGCATCAGCGGCGGTTCAGATTGATATATTGACAAACAGCCTACAGGCATTTTGTGCTGCGCATGCCGAGGATTTTGGAGGAGCCAAAAGCCGAAAGCTGCAGTTTGGCACTGTGGGCTGGCGTTCTAGTACAGCCATCAAGATTGCCAACGCAAAAGATACTGTTGATCAAATTAAGGTAGTTTTTGGCAAAAAAGCGGAGACATACCTCCGCATCAAGGAAGAACCGGACAAGGATAGTCTGGCTAAACTCACGGATGAACAATTGGACGCGGTGGGCTGCAGGCGGGAAAAAAGGGATGTTTTTTTTGCCGAGCCCGAATTGATTGAGGCAATCAAATATTGAAAGGGGTACCCGATGTCTATGGATGTCACAGCATTCGAAAAGTCTCGATGTCTCTCGATCCTACTGAATGCTCATAAGCCACTGAAGGCGATTGATATTGCCCAACACATCGGGATTTATGGTCAACGAGAGACTTTGCGCCGACGAGTGCGTCGTATCGTTCAGACTTTACGTAATGAAGGAGTTTTTATTGTTGCTGCCAATCCTGACGGATATTGGTTAACGGAAGATCAACAGCTGTGGATCGATTACCTGGAGGGACGGGTAATCAGCAGTAAACGGTGTATTGGTGATGCAAGTCGCAAAAAACGAATGGTTTCTGATGTTAATGGTCAGGGACTGTTATTTGTACATAATTAGACAAATTAAAAAGGAATATTATGAGTTTATTGACGCAAACTAGTTTGAGTCGCGGGTATCCTCCCATTGCTGATATTATTGGAGAATTAGAATCATTGGGACTGGAGGGTATACCGCTGGGGGAAACGAATTTTATCGAAGACTATTACAAGACTCTATGGGGTCTGGTCAGCAGCGTCCGCTGGGCGATGACCCTTAGTGTTTATGCGGCAACACCGACGACATTCAATGTACGCAGCGGGAGCTATATATATGACACAACAGTTAAGACCTACCAGGCCGGAGCTGCCATCAACCCGCCAGACAATGATACGACATATGTCTGGATGAAGTCAGATAATACTCTTGGGTTTGATGTAGATGGTAATGGATGGCCGACGACTGAACATATCAAGCTGGCCGAAATTGATGTTGACATCGATGGACTGATTACGGCCATTCGGGATATGCGATATCCCACGATTTATTTGACGCCTGCGGTTTAATATATGTTTAAACAATAACGAAAACCAGTTTTTAGGTGCTATATGCAAAATCATATTATCAAAAACAAGTCTTCCCAGAAGATTTATATTTTTGCGGAAAATGCTACAACACGGGTCGGCGTAACGGGTCAAGCAGCCAATATTACTGCTCGAATCTCAAAGGATGGTGGTGCTGTGGTTCAGACCACCGATGTCAATCCGACCGAAGTCGATGCGACTTATATGCCCGGCGTCTATGCTTTTGATATGACCCAAGCTGAGACCAATGCCAATATGATTCTTTTGGCTGCATTATGTACAACATCCGGCATAGTGATTTATCCGGAGGTTATTATGACCATGCCAGATGTGGACTTGGCTGCTAAGGCTGATAAAAAGCTGTTGAATAAGGCTGAATATAACAAATCTACCGGAAAGCAGACTGTTTATGATGATGATGGAATGTCTATTTTGATGTCGTTTAATTTTAACGAGACAGCAGGCGTCGAATCACGGATACGAACGGATGCTTAATAAGAATCGACGCTCTTTAACTGAAGGAGATTTTGGCGGTTATCTGCCACTATACGGCGGAATGCTGACTGAGGGGGACTTTTGGCCAAGACAAATTGATGCTTATACAATTTATCGCGGCCAGGATGGCGTAATTGATTATGATTGGCCTGTTGCTATTATGGCTGTGAACATAGACTCCATTTTGATCACAGGGCAGTCATTGCCGGCATCCAGCCAGTGGTGGTATGTCCGGCGTAAGGTTAAAGGCTGCTGCGGATTAGAAGGCAACGACTCTGTGCCATGCAAAGTTCGCATCGGCGATGATGGCCAGATGATTGGCAATGCGCCTAATCCTCCGGTGGATTTAATGGCGGAGCTCATGGCTGGCGGACGTGTTCGGCTTCGTTGGCGGTATGTGCCAGGCGGTCAGGATACGCCAGCGTTCGGATTTGCAATATATTTGCAGTTGGCCGATATTCCGCTAACGACCATCAATTGGTATCGAAAGCCACTAAGCGAAGGAGATTTTCGCCCAATCTTGGAAGATTGTGCATGGATGCTGCGTGAGGGAGACTTTGGTCCTTATGGTAACCGAATTGATGATGAGATTCCATGTGGAATTGTTCAGGGCAGCATCGCTCGAAACAATGCGTTTATCTGGAACAGTCCTTCATTGACCCATGGCAAGATATATCGATTTATAGTGCGGTCGTACTCTGATGACGGCACTTTGTCAGATTCGACGGCCAGGGTGGATGTAATACCGGATGCAGTCGGACCATTGGCGTCTGTGACGCCTACGGCAGATTGGACGGAGCTATAATGAGACAGCAGGACCAGGTTAAATTAGACAAACGAATCGAACAGGCCGGGATATTGCCTTATGCTCAAATGGATCAGCCTCCGGCAAGAATATCAGGAGTTATGCGGACGGCTTATTGTAAGTTGGACGCTGGAACCGGTAGCACCATAGAATGTTATTTAGACAATGATTCTTTTGGAAAAGAAATAACAGTCCATTGTCGGCTATTTGAAGGTGCTGCAAATCTTTCAGAGTGTGCCCCTTTGCTTGCCGATGGAGATTGTATTGATGTCTATTACGATGGATCTAAATGGCGATGTCCATATCCGTTTATAAAGTCGGAGGATTGCCCATAATGCCCCTCAAGCGAGATGGCGACACAGGATTAGTTTTGCGTAAATCTGGTGGAGGTCTATGCCGGACTTGCTGTGGGTCAGAGCCTCAGTATGCTTCCGGAACAGGCTGCTGCTGCTTTCTTGATCCAAACCCGGAGGAATGGTCTTTTACCAAGGTATATAGTGAAGGACAAGCTGTTCGTTATAATGGGAAAAATTATTTTAGTATTTTTGACGGAAATGTCGGTCTTATACCTGGAGTTAGTTATTGGTGGTTTTATTACGAAGACTGTGGTAATGCAAATTGGAACTCTTGTCCTCCATACGGAGGGCCCACCAAAACCCCATTAATATATCATATTTCAGACACTATTACACACCCTGATTACGATCCAATCCAAGTAGAGGTGGATTTGTTTCATGTTGGCCTTGGTGGATGCGATCACATTGGTCCAGACTTTAACGAATGTGTCTGCTTTTCCAATTGTGCGTGGACAGGGTCTATAAACGTCACTATGAGACATAAGCAAAACAACACATATTTTCTTCGTCTTGACTACGTAATAAATCTTAACTTTTCTTATCTTGGTAGTAAGCGAACGCTTTTGTACATTCCATTTCCAGATTCCACGTGGCCAAACGATCTATGCAGATACGTAGACTATCCTTTTTTACTGCTCGACGCCTGCATGATCTCTGGAAGCTATGTCAACGATTGGCATAATATTAGCTGGAGACCCAAATGATGAGTTGCTGTAACAAAACCATGAAGAATATTGTCAATGGGATGTTTTTGGCTAGTATTAGTAAATTAATGCATTTGCCTAATACGACTTCTAAATGGTCAATTGCTCGACTTACACAATGCCAGAATTGTACTGAATCAACGTGGATTTCGATTTCTCAGTATATATGGTTTCTAAACAATAACGGCATTGTAAATGTTATTAAGAATTTAGACGACTTGTCGGCTCTTCCTCCGATACCAAAGCAAAATTATAAGCCTGGCGCTAAATTATTTTGTTCGATATGTAAGTGCTGGATTCCAGCTAAGGTTAGGGTTCAAGACGAAAAATGCCCATTGAATAAATGGATTAATTGAATTAAGGCGGATTTTAAAATACCGCTAAAATAATTTTAAATTTTGTTTTTTCTGTACCGCGAAAAGGAATAGACCCCTTTTGCGGTTAAAGTCTGCGCATAGGTCTATTCTCAACTTCGTGCGCAATTTCTCGTTTTGGCCTGCGCACTACAGCAACACAGCCAAGCAGAGCTTGGCTGTGAAAGGGTGTATTCCGTTGTCTGCGATTTCTATTCATTTTTCATAGGCCTCCGTATAGGGGACGAAATTGCAGTTTTTGTTCGAAAAATCGAAATATCGCGGGACGTGAGAAAATATAAGTCCAGTGCGGACAGAGAATAAAAAAATTATGGAATTTTTACGAATAGCAAGATAGTGTTAGCGTAATTTGTGCTATTCGGAGAATGCGGATGCACAATAAGAGATACAGTCAGTCAATGAATCCGGGTCAAAATTGCAGGATTATTGGATGCAGTCGGTCTGGTTTGAGGGTTCTGCGGCCTCTTCAGAGGCCCCGACGATATGAATCCTGTTTTTGCCGCTGCGTTTGGCCTGAAGCATGGCCCGGTCGGCCTGCTCAAACAACTGCTTCATATCCCAGCCGTCCTTGGGGAACGACGCCAGCCCGCCGCTGATGGTCAGGTGGCCCTTGCCGGAGGCCCCCAGAGACGACAGTTTGGTCTTGCTGAGCTGCAGGCGGAAGCGTTCGGACATAAAGACGGTTTCTTTGGGGTGCTCGCTGAGGGATTTGCGTCGTTCCGGCTCGATGTCGGTGTGCGTGACCTCGGAGGGCAAATCCCAGAAGACCACCGCGAATTCATCCCCGCCGACGCGGGCGACGACATCATGGCTGCGACAGCATCGCTTCATCATCTGGCCGACCTGATAGAGGACCGCATCCCCCACGGCGTGGCCGTACTGGTCATTGTAGTGCTTGAAGTTGTCGATGTCGAACAGCAGCAGGGTAACATGAAAGTTATCCGTACGCGCATACTCCAGAATCTGGGTCAGGAATTGTCGGATATAGCGTCGATTTTTCAGATGGGTTAAGTCGTCTTCTGTGGCCAGCCGTTCGAGCTGCTCGATGGTGTGTTCGACGTCAGCCGATCGAAGACGGGTCTGCTCGCATGGCTCGATGAAGGGCCGTATGGTCTCAATAAAGCCCTGCGGGTAGAGCAGGTAATCATCGGCTGGTTTGACATCACCCTGTCGGCTCTGCAGCAGGGATCGGACCAGGGGTTCCTGCTGCATGGAGCACAGCAGCACAATCCGTGCCTGCGGGCAGCACTGACGCAGCAGGTTCAGGGATTGGTAACGAGTCCCTGCGATGGTGTCAAACGGCACGAGGATCAGATCAAAGGGGGTCTGAGCGGCCAATCCGACAGCGGCCTGCACCGAGTCGCAGCAGGTCGGCTGCAGTCGGTAATGACTCGCCAACTTCCCTGCAATGGTCCGGTGATGCCCCAGGACCAGAATGCGTCTGAGGGGCAGCGTTATTGGAGAAGCCATCAGGACTTACCTTCCCTTCAATAGAATAATCCCCGGTTCCTGACAGGATTTCCGGATTGGATGTATGACAATGTCTTGTTTTGTCCTCATACCCTCGATTCTCCAGATAAAAGATACCCAATTCAGTCATTAAAGTCAATGCCGAACAAACGGGCTGATACGAATGCGGTGGGGCTGAACGGGGCGGGGTATTCAGACCAGATGGGTCCTGTACCAGGCGATGGCTTTGTGTAATCCCTCTTCGAATAAGACCACCGGCTCATAGCCGATGACGGCTTTGGCCAGCTCGATAGACGCCAGGGAGTGCTTGACATCTCCGGCCCGGCTGGGCTGATACTGGATCGGGACCTGTTTGCCCAGAATCTGGTTAATCAGGCCAATGATCTGGTTGACGGAGATCCGCTGGCCGCAGGCGATGTTGACCACTTGTCCGCTGACGGATTTAGCCCTGGCCGCCAGCAGGTTGGCGTGAACGACATTGTCGATATAGGTGAAATCCCGTGTCTGTTCGCCGTCGCCATAAACTACCGGCGATTCATTTTTGAGGATTTTGGTCACAAAGGCCGGGATGGCTGCGGCATACTGACTGGTCGGGTCCTGGTAGGGGCCGAAGACGTTGAAATAGCGTAACGCGATGGTTTCCAGGCCATAGACCTTGTAGAAAACGCTGCAGTAGTACTCGCCGAAGAGCTTGGCTGCCGCATAGGGCGACAGGGGATGGGTCGGCATGGATTCGACTTTGGGCAGCGTCGGCGTATCGCCATAGGCCGACGAGCTGGCCGCATAGACGAAGCGTTTGACCTTGTTTTCTTTGGCCGCCAGCAGCAGGGTAAAGGTGGCGTCCACGCAATGCCGATGGGTGGTGGCCGGGTCCACGACGCTGCGCGGAACTGACGGCACGGCTCCCTGATGCAGCACGACATCAATATCCCGGGTCGCGGCACGGGCAACGTGACTATCGCCCATATCGGCCTCAATAAACTCGATTTTATCCAGAATCCCCTCCAGATTCTGTTTCTTGCCGGTCAGGAGATTGTCCACCACCCGGACAAAACAGCCTTCCTGCACCAGTTTCCGACAAATGTTGGAGCCGATGAAACCGGCACCGCCAGTGACCAGATATCGATTCATATGTGTCTAATCCGTTTGTTAGTAAGCCTGTTTGAGCTGGACGCGCTGGTATTCCTGATAGGACCGATAGAACTCGCGGAAATAGCCTCCCTTGCGACTCTTGACGCCCATCAGGACGGTGCCGAGGGTATTGGCATGGACATTCTGGAGTTCCCGCAGGATACGCTGAGCCGTGCCGCGGTGCGTTTCGGCGGCACTGAAGACCACCAGGGTGCCGTCGGCGCTGGTGGCCAGGACTTTGGCATCACTGACCAGCAGGGCAGGACCATCGAGGATGACATAATCATACATCTGCTTGCAGCGTTCCAGAAGCTGATGCATCCGGGGGCTGTCCAGCAGCTCGGCGGGATTGGCCGGCAGGGGACCGCTGTCGATAATATCCAGCCCTTCAATGCCGCTGAAGCGAATGATGTCTTTTTCTTCGGGGCACTGACCCATCAGGTAGTTGCTCAGTCCGAAATCGGGATGTTCGGATACCGCCCCGTTGGTTTCGGTCCGGGGGAACAGATGGCCGGTGGACGGTCTGCGCAGGTTGGTATCGATCAGCAGGATCCGTTTGTTTTCATAGAGCATGGTGCTGGCCAGGTTGACGGCGACGGAGGTTTTGCCATCGCCTGCGGCAGGGCTGGTGATCAGCAGGACCTTGTGGTCGCTGCCTGCAGGGCCTGACAGTTTCAGGTTGGTTCGCAGCTGGCGATAATTTTCGCTCATAATGGAATAGGGTGCCTGGCGAACCACGTGTGCCAGTTCCACCTTCTCGACATCTTTATCGTCATCAGAATGGCAAATGGTGCCCAGCAGCGGTGTTCGCAGATGCCGCATGACGTCGCTGGGGGTGCGGAGCAGGTCATTGAGCAGTTCCACGGCAAATGCCAGCCCCAATCCGGCCAGCAGTCCCAGAATAATGCCCGCCGGCAGCATCAGTTCAATCCGGGGGAAACTCATCCGCAGGGGTTCGGGAGCCAGGCCGATGACCCGCAGTTTGGAAATCAGCGGGTCCTGAATCTGGGCATACAGCTTCTCAATATAGCTGTTCATTTCATTGAGCATGTCAATTTCATCCTTGCGCTGGACTTCCAGTTTGTTGTATTCAGCACGAATGATATCGACATCCTTGTATTCCGCCTGGGCGGCTTTGAGTTGTTCGGTGACGGTGTCCAGCTGCTGGATCAGGGCGGCCATCTGATCTTCGGCGGCCTGATATTGGGATTTCCGGACGATATCGCCGATTTCCTTCTGGCGTTTGGCCAGGTCTTCATTCATCTGTCGCAGAGAGTCACGGACTTCCTTGACGGAACGGTGATCTTCCCCAAACCGGGTCAGGCGTTCGGCCAGGATAGGCTGAGTGGCCGCAATGTTGGCACGAATCTGACGGGCGATGGCATCCTGTTCGATCTGCTCCTGGACGACTTCATCAAACTGCACATTTTCGGCGCGTCGTTTCAAGGTTGCGATCTGGATTTCCAGATTGGCCCGGGCACTGTCCAGGCTGCTGAAGCTTTTCTCGATGTCTGCGATTTTCTGGTCCATATAATCGCGGAAGGTATTGTTGTCCGACAGATTCAGGCGGGCAAAACGCGTTCCGGAACGGATGTTGGCCAGCGAGGCTTCGATGGTGTCGCGTCGCCGGATGATTTCCTCCCGCTGTTTGGTGCGTTCAGCCAGCTGGGCTCGAATGGACTGCAGGGCCAGGTCACGCTGAGAAGCCATGAATTTATCGACCATTTTGTTGACGATTTTGGCCGATTCCTGGGCGCTGCCGCAGGTCATGCCGACTTCGATAAAGACGAAATCACGCGGGGCTGTCGCGGTGAGGTGGTCTTCGAGGTCTTCGATGGCCTTCCTGACGGCTTTGTCTCGTCCTCCGACGATGTTGCCGTTGGCGTCCACCTGGGCGAACTGCTTAAACCACCTGGTGTTGCGAATCTCTTCGTCCTGAATCAGCTCATTGAGCAGCGTCTGCTGTTTAACCAGGGCGGCCTTGGTGAAGCGGAACTGGTAGTACGTATCTTTCTGCGGCTGGCTGATATTAAAGGTCAGCGGGTCGCCTTCCACCGGGGGCAGGACCTCAATCTGGGCACGGGCTGTATAGCGAGGATAAACCCGCTGCAGCAGAAAATGGGCGGCAGTACCGACGAGGGCACCGCCAATGGTAAACAGGATAATCATCCAGACATGCCGACGCAGGATGCCCAGAATCTCCTTGGGTGTCATTGCATCCGCTGCGGGCATCGGGGCGGTTATGGGCCGCGGCAGGGAAACCGCTGCCGGAGAGGTTGCTGCACGCTGTATGTTCTGATTCATAAGTCTTGCTCCTTAAAGGGCATTACCGGTTTAACGTTTTAAACTTTGAATAGTCTGTTGTAAATAGAGTTTTTCTTTATCCGGGATGTCCGTTCCCAGTTCTTTGGCTTTTTCAAATGCGGCCAGGGCTTCGGTGTTTTTGGTCTGGCCCATCAATGCCATCCCCAGATGTTTATAGACATCCCAGGGCGGTACGGTGCTGGTGCGTTCATAAGAGGCCAGGACCTGCCGCATGTAGGTTTCGGCCTGGGCATAGTCGCCGGTTTTGCATAAGGCATACGCGTAGGTATCCAGGAAAACCGGATTGCCCGGCAGTTTCTGGTAGGCCCGTCGTGCATACGAAACGGCCTTATCCAGCTCGATATCGTTGTCGGCCATCAGATAGGCGATATTGTTCATGATGGTTTCGTCATTGGGCCGCAGCTTCAGGTTGGTTTCCAGTTGGGCCAGGGCCTGTTTAAGATAGTTTGCGTCGGCTGTTTTGACATACGCCTGCATCAGGATGTTGGCCTTGCGATTGGAATATTCCAGCCAGGGCATGGTGTTTTGCGGGGTGTTTTCCAGGCACTGGTCAATATGGGTCAGGGCCTTGTTGAATGCCCCGGCCTTCTCGGCCAGATTGACCAGCATCAAATGGGCCGGAATGAATTTGGGGTCTGCGGCCAGTTTTTGTGTGCACCAGGACTCCACATTGGCAGCACCGAGCACCCGTTCCATGACAGACAGGGTGGCCAGCAGGGACGTGGGGGTATTGGCGGCTTTCTCGATGGCCCGGGAGAAGGATTCTGCGGCTTTGTCCGGCTGATTCAATTGGGCCTGGACGGTGGCGATGTTCCAGTAAGCCACCGGCGCCAGCGGGCCATCAATGTATTTTGCCGCAACGGAGGTCGCGTTCTCCAGTTTCCCAGCGGCGATGAGGGCTCCCAGATAATGGTCCAGTGCCGTCGGGTCATTGGTTCCTTTTTTCTGGGTCAGAGTCAGAGCCGATTCCAGCAGTTTCAGGGCGGTTGGGTAATCTTTCTGTTCGAGATAGAACAGGCCCGCCCGGCTGATCCAGAAGGGATCTTCGGGGAATTTTTCGAGTGTTTTGGTGTAGAACAGTTTTAAATCATTATAGCGTTTGTTTTCCCGATAGAGCGTCTCGAGCATCAGACGAAGCTGCTGGGGAGCCTTGGAGTCGTTGAGGCCGGAGCTCAATTCGCCGGCGGCGGCTTCAATCTGTCGATTCTGGCTGTAGAGCGTAGCCAGCTCCATCCGAACCGAGGAATCCGGGGTGATGGATTTACTCCGCTGCAGGGCGTCAATGGCCTGCTGCGACTGTCCCATCAGACGATGGATGCGGCCTTTGAGCCGCCAGCCGCCGGCACTGTTGACGTCTTTTTCGAGGTAACGCTGCGTCTTGGTCAATGCGATTTCCAGATTGCCCCGCATCATTTCCAGCCACGCGTCCAGCAGCAGACCCCGGTTGTCATCGGGGTGGCGTTCCTGGAAACTGGCCAGCCTGGCCTCGGCGGGCTGATTATGGCCGGAATCGAGATATTTCTGGATCATCCAGAGTTCCTGATCGACGGTCAGTTCCTTCTTTGCCAACAGATCGAGGCAGGCCTTCATTTCATCCCACTGGTTGAGGCCCTGATGGGCTTCGATCAGTCCCTGCAGGATGTCGGTCTGGTCGGGAGTTTTCTGGTTGAGGGCGTTGAGAATCTCCAGAGCCTTGCCGTACTGGCTGTCATTCAAATAAAACCGCCACAGGATATTGTCGTTGCCGGCAAACAGCTCAGTGGCTTTCTGGCGCTGGTTGGTGATTCGCAGATATTCGGCGTAGGCCATCTGAACCGCAGTGTCGGCAGGAGCCATCTGCCAGGCTTGTTCATAAGCATTGCCGGCGATTTCCAGCAGGGCGCTCTGCTTGGCCGAGTCTTTTTCATTCTGGGCCTGCCGCAGGGCCATATTGGCCAGCATTATGGCGTTGGTTGAGTTGGGATAGTTTTTGAGCAGGACCTGCCGCATGGCCAGGGCCCGCTGGGGGTCCTGCTGGTCGAGGGTTTCGGCGTAGATGCTCTGGAGCTGCCATTCACCCGGATTCAGCACCATGGCCAGACCCACCGCCCGGTCGGCTTCAGCGATTTGCTGGTCGGTGACCTTGCTTCCCAGGTCGCGGTTGCGCTCAAACAGCGAGGATGCCAGCTGCCGGGCGGCCAGGCCGCTCTGGGGGTCCATCTGGAATGCAAGGGTGGCATTTTCAACCGCGGCGGAGTAGTTTTTCTGCCTGAGATATACCTGGCTTTTGAGAATGGCAGCCGTGACCAGCGAGGGGCGAAGCGCCAGGCATTCGTCCAGACGCCGCAGAGCGGTCGTGTAATTTTCCCGGGCAATTTCCAGTTGGGCGGCAAACAGATTGCCTTCACAGCCGTCGGGATTTTTGTCTCGTATTTTCTGATAAATGGACTCTGCGGTTTTGATGTCTTTCTGATCCAGCAGGAATCCAAAATAGCCGCTGCAGACTTCGATATTCTCCGGAGCCAGTTGGTAGGCCTTCTGATAGTGTTCCTTCGCCAGGTCGATTTTCCCGATGGAACGATAATGCTGACCCAGCCCGATCGCACGCTGCAGAGGGTCCTGGGTCTGGAGCAGCACCTGTTCCATCAGTTCGGTCCGCCGGCTGGAAGTCACGGTTTTGGGATCCGGCTCAGCCAGTTCCAGCTTGAGCAGCTGAGCGGTGGTATTGGTCGGGAACGCGGCCAGATACTGGTTGACCAGGTCGGCGACTCCCGGGATATCGTTGGCGATGGCATAACGACAATAAGAGGCCAAAATGCCTGAATCGAGCTTGTCGGGGGCTTTGTCTATCAGACGTTTGATCAAGTCCCCCTGTTGGCTGCGAAGCTTTGCCAGTTGGGCCTGCTGAGCCGGCGTGGCGCCGGTGGAACCCCCCAGATTGATTTGTCCCTGGAGACGTCCAACCTGCATGGTGGCTGCCATCAAGCGGGTCAAGAGGGTCTGGACATCCTGCGGGTCCAGACCGCTGACAATGGCGTCCACCTGATCGAACTGGCCTGCCTGAATCAGGGCATTGGCCAGCATAATCTGAACCCGGGGGCTTTTGCCGTAGATGTTGATGTACGACCGGAGGATATCGGCAGCACGCTGGCCGCCCTGGAGTTCCAGCAGGACCGAGGCATAATCCAGAATAGCCCCGGGTTTTTCGGGGGCGATACTGTTTTGATTGTACAAAGCTTTCTCAAGAAACTCCCGCTGCATTCCGAGGGACCGCTGTCCGGCGGCGATGCGTGAGAGCATATAGCACAAGTGCGCATCAATGGTGGAGTAATCGCCGGGTTTGTCGAGGGCTTTGTATTCCTGATAGATTTTGTACAGCGTGCGGAAGGCCTGGTCGGTTTGTCCTTCAGCAAGCAGCTGCAAGCCCTGCCACTGTCGGGTCAGGAGGTTGTTTTCACCCAGTGCCTGGGTGATGCTGCTGACCATATTTTTGGTTTTGGCCAGATACTCTTTTTCCCCGGCTGTGTCCTGGGATTCGCGTGCCAGCAGGGTTTGATCCAGATAACACTTGGCCAGGAAAATCTGAAGCATCAGACGATTCTGGCGGGCGGCACCTTCTCGGGGGCCGGGTACCACGGTCGCTTCGGGGTAGGTCAGGGCTTGTTCCGCCTCCTGAATCGCTCGCAGGGTGAGGTCTTTTTCGCCATAAAACGAGCCGGTGCGATACAGCAGCGATGCCAGACGCATGGCGTGGGAGACCTTTTTATCTGTGGCGATACGTAAGGCTTTTTCTATATGCTGTATGGCCAGGTCCAGTTCCTGCCTGCGATCCATGGCTCCATGCAGTTCATAGCTGGTGGAGACAATCGCCAGGATGCGGTCGGAGTCCGGAAATGCGGCAGCAATCGCCTGGGCCTCCTGACGAACAGCAGGCAGCAAATTGGGATCGGACTGAGCCTGCCGCAGACGCATTTCAAGTGCTAAAGCATTCGCCAGGCTTTGGTCGGAGGCATTTTCTTTGGCCTGCTGGATAATCTGCCTGACATCCTCCTGTGCCTTTTCGCGGGCGGTTTTTAACGCGAATGCCGACGTATTATCCTTCAGCTCGGTTGCCCCCTTGAGATACTCCAATTCGCCTTTGAGCAGGGTGGCATCGATGAGGTATTCATAGATTCTGCCGTTGTCGGGCGTTTTCTTTTTGAGTGTTTCCAGGTCGGTGATGGCTTTGGTTACCAGGGTTTCACGGGATGCCGACGTGCCGATCCGGGCGATTTCCAGTGAGGCCCGTGCATTGGCCATCAGGACCTCGATATCCGGCTCTGTTTGGGTCTTTGCGAACGCTTCGAGCAATTTGGACGAGTGTTCTTCGACCATCTTCCAGGCACCGCTGCCGCCGCTGTCGCCCATCTGATAATAATAATCCATCAGTTTGCGGCGGGCTTCGATATGATTGGGATTGACATTCAGCACGGTTTGCCAGCAGCCCAGAGCCTTGCGCCAGTTGGGTTCGTGAGTTGGTGTGCTGGTCAGATGGAATTGGGCCATCTCAAAGAGGATGTCAATCTTGTCCTCATCCAGTTTGGAGTAAGTATAGGCCTTGCCAAACAGTTGTTCGGCGGTTCGAAAATCCTGGTTTTTGAATGCTTCACGGGCCTTGCTGAGGCTGTATTCGGGATTTCGCTCCCGCCACATCCGAAAGCCGACAACGGAGCCGCCGGCAAGACAGAGAACGACGAGTGCCAGTAACGAATAAGCTACTTTTTTATTCAGCTTTTTTGCCATTCTTCAGAATTCCTGTCAAAAGGTCGCAGGGACTAGGGTTCAACGATTTCGCCGCGTTTGACTTTGTCCCAGTCGGGCCAGTGGTCTTCTTCCAGAACGGGAAGCACGGTGGCCAGCAGTGTTTGGCTGGCCTGCATCATTTGTTCCTGATTGGGATAAATCAGGCCGGTATAGTCCATGCCGTAAAATTTCCATTCGATTTTAGCAAAATAGGAGTACTTCACAAAAAAATTGCTGCCCAGAACCGCCCGGGTTTCGGTACGACTGCCGCAAAACTGGCCATTGGCTTTGAAGCAATACTGAACGGAAAACCGGGTTTCCGGAGCCAGCGTGCTTTTTTCCTGCCGGCTGAACAGCACCGACTGCATGGAAATGGGGACTGGGGTTTCCCGTCCGGGCCAGGCGATTTCTATGGACAGGGTATCCGCCCCGAGCTTGGTGTTGCCGCTTCCGGCGTAACACTCGTCCGGCACATGCGGCACCATATCCGGATTGCCGGTATAATAAGTGATAAATAAAGTACAATATTTGGTTGGGCTGTCGCTTTCGGCCTGGGGGTCTTCAAGGGTCCAGTTGAGATACTCTTCAGTACCCAGGCTTTCCAGCACATCCTGATTGGCGATACGTTCCCGGCTGCGTACGATATATGGCTCCAGCTTTTTGGCGTCCAGCTGTTCCAGCGGTTTTTTCAGGGGGATCGGCTGTTTTGTCAAATGGACGCCCAGGGCGTGAATGACCACGGTTTTGGTGGTTGCAAATAAGGCCAATATCACAGCACAGGTCACGAAGGCCGGATTGAACAGTGATTTCCTGGGCTGGGTCATGGCTTGGGCTCCTTGGCCATAGAGGATTCAATCCGCCGGATAATCAAGTCGGCTTGTTCCTCCTGTTCATCAGTATATAGATTGCCCATCAGCCAAGCCAGGATCCCGTAAAAGCCAAATGCCAGCGGCAGCATCATCAGCCCCAGCATGTCGTGGTAGATTCCTTTGGCGTACTCGGGATTCCACAGGATATAAATCAACCCCGTGATGGTCACACGAACCACGTTGCACAGGATGGCAATCGGAATGGTGCTGAGCAGCAAGACCAGCCGCTGCCAGATGGGTCTTTCATGCAGATAGGCCATGGCCACCCCCAGAGCCACAAAGGCCATCAGCAGCCGCATGCCGCTGCAGGCCTCGGCCACATCCAGACCGGGTGAAAGCATTTGCCCCTTGTAAACCACATCAATCACCACGCCGTTGGCGGTAGCAGTCAAATCCGGAATCAGATTTAATACCCAGGTTGCGACGACCGCAGCCATCTGCCGCAGGGGAATGGTCATCTGAGAATACAGCCGATCCGGCAGGGGAATGGCAAAAAACAAATAGCCGATCGGCAGCCAGGTCAGCCGCAGCAGGTTCCATCCCCCCAAAAGCAGAACCATGGCAGCCAGTGTACCCACCATCAGAATCGGGCGGCCATAAGCAAATTTAAACTGGACAATGTTCAGCGGGTATAGCAAGAGGAAGAAAATCAGAACCGGAACTCCCCATTTCCAGCTGGGCTGATAGGAACTGGACAGCAGCAGGTCTTTTTTCTGATGCAAAAAGTACAGGCTGAACAAAGGTATGATAAACCCGTGCGACCAGCTTGAGTCGTTGATCCAGCGATGGACCATGCCCCATAAGTCCTGACCGAAAAACCATCCGAACAGCACGGTCAGGACTGTCATCTGCACCCAGACGGCAGCCGGAATATCCGTCCAGCGGTATTCCCGGCCCGGAGTCTGGCAAGGCAGTTGGGTCTGGCTTGAGGGTATAGAATTCATAAATAGATGATTTAGAAAATACTGTTGAACCCAAAATGGCCCGGGAATGGGTCGCCGTCCAGATCGCTTTCAGCGAAATTCCGGTCATAGATAAAACCGAATCCGTACGTGGCTCGGAAGCCGTTGCGCAATTCCTCCAGCCATCTGCTTGTTCCGGTGGTCCCTACGTTGATCAGGTCGTAGGGTTTGATGAAAAAGTCAGGCTGCAGGCCTTTGGATATTTTTTTGAGGTCCACCATGACGATTTGTTCCTGCATCATCCCGGCCTTGTTTTTGCCGATGCGGCGGATGACTTCCACTTTTTGCGGAGCGGCAATACCGTTTAATCCGCCGGCGGAGGCAATCGCCATTTTCAGGGTTATGGGACGTCCGGTGATAGCGATGGCACCCTGGGCATTGACGTTGCCAGCGACCCAGAATTCGCCAATCAGGTCCACGGGAACGGTGATGCGATCGCCGGGACGGATGGCGATGTTATAGCGGGGATCACCGGCCAGCAGCCGATCTACTGGAATCTTCAAGACGCGAGTCGTCTTGTTTTTGGCGCCGAGGGCCTCCGTTCCCCAAGTCCGCAAAGCGGGTTCCTGGACAGTCGATCCGGCCGGTTTTTCAGCCTGTTGCTGGGAAACCGGCAGTGTCGGCTGTGGCGTAACCTGAGCCTGGCCGCCTGCACGAACCGGCTTCCATTTGCCATCCTCAAAAATCCACTTGACCTGTTCGGATTGGGGCTGTGTGGCAGGGGCGGTTTCAGGTTCGTTGACCGGTACGGTCGGAGGAGTCTCAACGGTCTCGAGTCCCTGCGGAGCTGCCAGCGATTCCAATTGCTGAGTCGTTGTCATTTCTGCAGTTGTAATCATCAGCCCGCTGGGCCGAGAGGCCACTGCCGGAGCGATAATGTTCAGCAGCTCGTCTTCGGCACTGGGTTTCTTGGGCTCGACGGGAGTCATCTCAATTTTAGGTTCGACCGGTGTCATCTGGGGCGCGGGGACTGGTGCAGGAGACGCCGAGGGGGCCGAGGAAGTGTTCTGCTCAACGACATCTCGGGAGACATAGATATAGCTGACATTGAATTCAGCCACACCGCCGGCTAATGCAATGGCATCGGTCAGACGGAAGGAATAGCGAGGGATC
Source organism: Anaeroglomus insulsum (assembly GCF_050689095.1). Lineage (NCBI taxonomy): Bacteria > Pseudomonadati > Planctomycetota > Phycisphaerae > Sedimentisphaerales > Anaerohalosphaeraceae > Anaeroglomus > Anaeroglomus insulsum. The sequence continues at coordinate 41,773 of NZ_JBOGCL010000005.1, read as the reverse complement.
TGAAAGCGGGCCGATTGGCCGACACCCTGTCCGACAATCGAGAAATATCGGGATTCAGAGTTCATCAAAAGCACGGTAACCGAGGGGTTTTTCAGAATCGTCGGCGACAGGATATCCCGGATTTCCTGTTCCAGCTGGGCCTCTGTTAAGCCGGCGGCCTGAACCTGCCCGACATCGGGAATGGAAATACGACCGGTTTCGGTGACCACGTAGTCATTAACATACGTCTGGCCGGGCTGATACAGCTCGAAAATGCTGATCCGGACAATGTCGCCGGAACCGAAGACATAGTCTGTTTCAATATCCACCAAATCTTCAGGTTTAGGATCTTCAGCCCCTTCATACGTGGGAGAGGGTTCATCGGCCACCCCCAGCGAATCCAGAATGACATTGACAGTGGGGGTCGGCTCGAAGCGTCCTAATTGCGTGGGGTCGAGAATGTCGTTGTAACAGCCGTTTAATAAAGTACATGCAACGACGATTGTAAAAAAGGCCCTTGTTTTACCCATCGCTTTTACAATCCTTTATAAAATCATTGTATTATTGTTTATCGGCCTATTGGCCGTTCCATAGTCCGAGTTGGCGAATACCGACATGCCATATGTTCTTACTTCGGCCTTTAAAAGCGACCTCTTAATCCTAAAATAGATGTAATCCTTCACACTCAGGTCAGACTTTTATAACGTATTTTTACGAGAAAACATATCGTTTGACAAGCTTTTTTTGACAGAACGAGCAATAATCTATCCATTATCTATATTGATAATACAGGTCTTCCATTCACAACAAGTTAAGATCCTGAGAAATTATGGTGTAACCTCGGTCGTATGGTATTGGACCTTCACCCGCAGTTTTTTGGAGGACAGTCCGTCGGTGGCATCAAAAATATCAATCGTTCTGGGTAGATTATGGTTTAACTCGTTAACAAATCGAAGATTATAGCACAAAACCTGATAGATTTGGTTGTCTTTTTGAACGATGACTTGTTCAAACCGGTCATTGAATTGGTTTTTCATTAAGCGAATTGTGGCGTCTTTTTTGGTGAGAAGATAGGGAATATACCATTTCCCTTCGATGCGAACAGGCTCTTCCTGGCGGGCTTGTTCCAGGGGGAGCCATTGAGCCGAGGACATCATGCCATAATAAATGGCCTGAAGATAGGCTTTGTTGTATAAGTTTTCGAAGGTTTTATTGCCTGACACGTTTTTCACGCTGTATTGTTCCCCCTGGAGCGACCAGGTATATCGTCCGGAAGGTTCTTTGGAGCTGATTTGAAGGCTTTTTGAAGCAGGGGTGAACAGATGTTCCTGTTCGGTCACATAAAGCGAGTCCTCCTGGTAAAAGTTGACGTGGCAGGTCATCTTCAGGTGGGCCTGTTGGGGGGAAATGTCCTGGATAGAAGAGGACTTCTGGTTTGACTGACAGCCCCAGATGGCGATAGATGTAATCATCACGAGCACATAATACTTGCCTGGCATATCTACTCCTTAAAACATAGAATATCTGGTTTTGGATGAATTTACGAATTCAGTATAAACCAAAAAAAACGGCCCTGCAAGTTTATTACAGGGCCGAGTAAAAACCGAGGGGTTCACGGTTTACAGTTTGGACAGCTTTTCCAGGCGAGCATACTTATTCTGTGTATCCTGTTTGGCCTGTTCCATAAGGGCAGCTGCCACGTCTGGCTTGGACTGTTTGAGTGTCCGGTAGCGGTTCTGACCATAGGCATATTCCGCGAAGTCCAGGGTCGGGGCCTTGGAGTCCAGCTGCAGCGGATTTTTGCCTTCGGCGGCCAGCCGCGGGTCAAACCGATACAGGGGCCAATGGCCGCAGGCGACGGCCTTTTTCTGTTCATTGTAGCCGGTTGCCATATCGATGCCATGGGCAATGCAATGGCTATAGGCCAGGATGAGGGACGGACCATCGTAGCTTTCAGCTTCAACGAAGGCCTTGACCGCCTGGTTGGGGTCGGCTCCGATGGAGACACAGGCGACATAAATACCGCCATAGGTCATCGAAATCATGCCGAAATCCTTCTTGGGCATGCGTTTGCCGCCGGCAGCAAACTGAGCAACGGCGCCACGCGGGGTGGATTTGGACATCTGCCCGCCGGTGTTGGAATACACTTCGGTATCGAGTACCAGGACGTTGACATTTTCGCCGCTGGCCAGGACGTGATCCAGACCGCCGTAGCCAATGTCGTAGGCCCAGCCGTCACCGCCGACGATCCAGACGCTCTTTTCGACCAGGTAATCGGCCACCGTCAAGAGCTGTTTGCAGTCTGCACAATTGCTCTTGGCACAGGCGGCTTTGAGCTTATCGACGCGGGCTCGCTGGGCTTCAATGCCGGCTTGCTCTTTTTGGGTGCTCAGTCCGGCCTTGATTTCTTCGGCCAGGGCTTGATCGACACACCCGGCGGCAGCGACCTTGCCCAGCAGTTCTGCGGCAAAGGCCTTGAATTTGTTGACAGCCAGGCGCATCCCGAGGCCGTATTCGGCATTGTCTTCAAAGAGACTGTTGGACCATGCGGGGCCTCGGCCATCAGCACGTTTGGTATAGGGGGTGGTGGGCAGGTTGCCGCCATAAATCGACGAGCAGCCTGTTGCATTGGCAATCAGGGCACGATCGCCGAACAACTGGGTCAGCAGCTTGACATAGGCTGTTTCGCCGCAACCGGCACAGGCCCCGGAGAATTCAAACAGCGCCGGGACCAGCTGGCTGCCTTTGACGGAATTGATCTTAAACTTGCTGGGATCCGTGTCCGGAATGGACAGGAAGTAATTGAAGTTGTCGCGTTCGTTGAGCCGCAGGGGTTCCTGCAGGGCCATGTTGATGGCCTTGCGTCCGGTCGGCTGCTTGTTGGCGTCTTTTTCCTCGACGGGGCAATTCAGAACGCAGGCGGCGCAGCCGGTGCAGTCTTCCGGGGCGACCTGGACGGTGAACTTCATACCGGCGAACTCTTTGCCTTTGGCCTCGGCACACTTGAAGGTCTTGGGAGCCTTCTGGGCAAATTGAGGATCATAGGCCTTGATGCGGATGGCAGCATGCGGGCAAACCAGCGAGCAGCGGCCGCACTGGATGCAAAGATGGGGTTCCCAAACCGGAATATGAACGGCGATGTTGCGTTTTTCGTACTTGGTGGTACCGGTGGGGAATTTGCCGTCGACGGGCATCTTGCTGACCGGCAGCTTGTCGCCGCGGCCGGCCAGGATTTCGCCGGTGACTTCCTTGACAAAATCCGGAGCGTCTGCGGGCACTGCAGCGGCGATATGGGTCTTGCTGGTGACCTGAGCGGGCACCTTGACTTCATAAATTTTATCCAGCGCAGCATCCACAGCGGCGTTGTTCATGGCAACGACTTTTTCACCTTTTTTGCCGTAGCTTTTCTTGATTGCGTTTTTGATGGAGTTGATTGCAATCTGCGGGTCGATGACATTGCTGATTTTGAAGAACGCCGTCTGCATGATGACATTGATGCGGGCACCCAGGCCGAGTTCTTCGGCGATGCGGATGGCATCGATGACATAGAATTTCATTTTCTTCTCGATGAGGTGTTTTTGGACTTCCGCGGGCAGCGAATCCCACACTTTGTCCGGGCTTTCGAGACTGGTCAGCAGGAAGGTGCTGCCGACTTTGGCACTGGCCAGCATATCATACTTTTCCAGGAAGCTGGGATTGTGGCAGGCGACAAAATCGGCCTTGCTGATCAGGTAGGGGCTGCGGATCGGGTCTTTGCCAAACCGCAGGTGCGAGACGGTCATTGTGCCGGCCTTTTTGGAGTCATAGACAAAATAGCCCTGGCAGTAATTGTCGGTTTCTTCGCCGATAATTTTGATGCTGTTCTTGTTGGCGCCAACCGTACCATCGGAACCCAGGCCGAAGAACATGGCGGAGTACACTTTCTGGCCGGTGTCAAAATGTTCATCATAGGCCAGGCTGGTGTGGCAGACATCGTCGTTGATGCCCACGGTGAAGTGGTTTTTGGGGTGGGCCTGGTCCAGATTATCAAAGACGGCCTTGACCATCCCGGCAGTGAATTCCTTGCTGCCCAAACCGTAGCGTCCGCCGACAATTACAGGATATTTATCGAGATGAATTTTCCGTTCGCTCATCAGTTCGCCGAAGGCGGTACGGATATCCAGATACAGTGGTTCGCCAATGGCTCCCGGCTCTTTGGTGCGGTCCAGAACGGCCACTTTGTAGCAGGTTTTGGGCAGGGCCATGGCAAAATGTTCATTGCTGAAGGGACGATACAAACGAACCGCAATCACGCCGACCTTTTCGCCTTTGGCCACGAGGTATTCGACGGTCTCACGGACGGTTTCGGCGCCGGAACACATAATCACGATGACCTTTTCAGCATCGGGGGCGCCATAATAGTCAAACAGTTTATATTGACGTCCGGTGATTTGGGCAAACCGATTCATGGTCTGTTCCACGATGCCCGGCACAGCCTGGTAGAATTTATTGACGGTTTCACGGCCCTGGAAATAGACATCCGGGTTCTGTGCGGTTCCGCTCATCATGGGATGGTCCGGGGACAGGGCACGGGCTTTGTGAGCGGCGACGAGGTTGTTATCAATCATGGCCCGCATATCATCGTAGGTCAATTCTTCGACTTTCTGCACTTCGTGACTGGTGCGGAAGCCGTCAAAGAAATGCAGGAAAGGAACGCGGGAAGCCAGGGTAGCCTGCTGGGCGATGAGAGCGAAGTCCATGGCTTCCTGAACGTTGGCCGAGGCCAGCATGGCAAAACCGGTCTGACGGCAGGCCATCACGTCGGAATGGTCGCCGAAAATGCTCAGGGCCTGGCAGGCCAGCGAGCGAGCGGTTACATGGAAGACTGTCGGGAGCAATTCACCGGCAATTTTATACATATTGGGAATCATCAGCAGCAACCCCTGCGATGCGGTAAAGGTGGTGGTCAGGGCACCGCTGGCCAGAGCGCCGTGGACCGCACCGGCAGCACCGCCTTCAGACTGCATTTCCGTTACAGAAGGGACTGTGCCCCAGATATTCGGCTGATTGGCTGCAGACTTGGCGTCCGAGATTTCGCCCATCGGCGAGCTGGGCGTAATTGGATAAATCGCGATGACCTCGTTGGTGGCATGCGCGACATGCGCTGCTGCCTGATTTCCGTCAATTGTTACCATTTTTCGCTTCATATATTACTCCATAAAATTTGATTAAAAACAAAAAGAACCGCTATCGCATCCTATCGGGTTGGTACCGGAGTGGATGTTCGTTGTGGTTAAAAGATAGATAAATATAGCATAGACGGCAAAAGCAAGCAACTTCTTTTTCGTGTTTTGTGCTGGAAGGAATCGTTTTTGAAATGCACTTGCAAGTTTTTGTTCTGTTTGGCACAACAAAAATATCAGAAAATGGTTTCCCAATCCTCCACAATCCCTGTATAGTTTAGAGGATGACTGAGCAGACCAAAAAATTCTTTATCATCGACGGGCATGCCCATATCTATGCGGCGTACTATGCCCCGATGCGGCCGTTGAATAGTCCGTCGGGTGAACCGACGAAAGCGGTTTTTGTGTTTACGAGTGCAATATTGGGCTTACTGGAGCGAGAAAAGCCAGATATGCTGGTTGTGGCGATGGATTCGAAGATGCCCAGTTTCCGTACTAAAATCTATCCGGAATATAAGGCACATCGCCCGCCAATGCCCGAAGATATGCCGCGGCAGATTGACCGCATTGAGCAGATATTGGAGGCCTTGAATATCCCGATGTTGCGGATTGAGGGCTGGGAAGCGGATGATATTATTGGGACCCTGGCCAGCAAAGCCGCAAAGGCAGGCATCTCTACTTACATCTGCTCCAAAGATAAGGATATGCTGCAACTGGTTGGGGACTATGTTGCTACGTATGATATGAAAACCGGCCAGAAGACCGACCTGCAAAAAATGCACGAAGAAATCCGGCTTTTGCCGCGTCAGTTTATCGATGTACTTGCCTTGCAGGGGGACGCTTCGGACAATGTACCTGGGGTGCCGGATGTCGGGCCCAAGACGGCTCTGGAGTGGATTCAGAAATATGGTTCGCTGGAAGCATTATATCAGCATGCCAATGAAATCAAGGGCAAGCGGGGCGATAATCTCCGGAATCATAAAGAACTTGCCTTTCTGAGTCAAAAGCTGGTGACCATTGACTGCAATGCACCGATAGAATTTGATGAACGACGGTTTGCGGTGGTGCCACCCAATCGGGATAAGCTGGCAGGGTTGTTTCAGGAATTGGGATTTACCCGGCTGCTCAGTCAGCTGGATCTGAAGCCTTTGGATGTCCACCAGGAGTCGGTTAAGCCCGATGCGGCAGCCTCCTCCTCAGTCGGTGTCGGCGGGCAGGGAATGCTTTTTGCAATACGGGATGATGCTCCAGCTCAAAGGGCAGGCAAAACATATCATCTGATTGATACCCTCGATAAATTCAACCGCTTTTACCATGATTTGCAAAAGCAAGCTGCGTTTGCCGTGGATACGGAAACGACATCGATTGATCCGATGCGGGCGGAGCTGGTTGGAATGAGTTTTTGCTGGAAGGCCCATGAGGCGTATTATCTGCCGGTGAAGGCTCCCCTGGGGCAGGACCGGCTGGATTTACATAAAATTCGTCCTGTCCTGGCTGCGGTTCTGGCTGACGGCAATCGCTATAAAATCGGGCAAAATCTCAAATATGATATGATGGTGCTGGAAAACGCCGGAATGCCTTTGACGATTGCTCCGGGCGGGGCCTTTGATACGATGATTGCTTCGTATTGTCTTCATGCCGACCGTTCCAGTCATTCGATGGATGCGATGGCCAGAGATTATCTGAATTATGTACCGATACCGATTTCCGATCTCATCGGCAAGGGCAAAAACCAGATTACGTTTGATCAGGTCGATACGGCTGCGGCGTGTGCGTATGCGGCGGAAGATGCGGATGTGACCTGGCAGTTGTGGCAGTATTTATCGATTCGCCTGGAGGGCCAGCCCGCCATCAAAAAATTGTTTGACGAGGTGGAAATGCCGCTGATGCAGGTGCTGGCCCGGATGGAAGCCAACGGGGTCTCGCTGGATTGCGAGCTGCTCAGGACCATGTCGCGGGCGATTAACAAGCAAATCCAAGTCCTGGCCGAGAAGATCTATCAGCAGGCGGGGATGTCTTTTAATATTGACTCGACCAAACAGCTTGCTGAGGTTTTATTTGACCGGCTGGGCCTGCAAAGCCTGCGTCAGGGCAAGACGCAGCGCAGTACCGAAGCTGAGGTTCTGGAGCAGTTGGCCGGCCAGCATCCGATTGTTCCGCTGGTGTTGGAATACCGTCAGCTTGTCAAACTGCAGAATACCTATATTGACAAGCTGCCGTTGCTGGTCAATCCCCGAACCCAGCGGCTTCATGCGTCGTTTAACCAGACGGTGACCGCGACCGGACGGCTGAGTTCGTCGGATCCGAATCTGCAGAATATTCCTGTGCGTACCGAGCTGGGCAGGCAAATTCGTTCGGCTTTCGTGCCGGCGGATCGCAGCCACGGATGTATTCTCAGTGCCGACTATTCCCAGATAGAACTGCGACTGCTGGCTCATTTTTCACAGGATGCGGCGTTGCTCAAGGCGTTTGCGGAAGACAGGGATATTCATACTTTTGTGGCATCGCAGATTTATGGGGTGGCGGCGGAGGCCGTTACCTCAGACATGCGTGGGCGGGCCAAGGCGGTTAATTTTGGCATCATCTATGGGCAGGGGCCTTACGGTCTGTCGCAGACCATCGGTATCAGCCAGGCGGAGGCTAAACGATTTATTGACGAATATTATGGCCGGTATCCGTCGATCCGTAAATTTATGGACAGCGAAATCGACAAGGCTTCCAAGCGGGGCTTTGCTGAAACCATTCTGGGCCGGCGTCGTCCCATTACGGGCCTGAACAGTAAAAACTTTTCGGTTCGTTCTCAGGCCGAACGGCTCACCGTCAATACGGTGATACAAGGCTCGGCGGCGGATTTAATCAAAGTGGCGATGGTGTCGATCCAGCGACGCATCGAAAAGGAAAAGATGCCGATACGGATGATTTTGCAGATTCACGATGAACTGGTCTTTGAATTGCCCAAAACAGAAGCCGCCAGACATGCCGACTGGATTGCTGCGGAAATGACCGGGGCTTTGAAACTGGATGTTCCGCTGAAAGTTGATGTGTCGATTGGTGCGTCCTGGCTGGAGTAGTGTTTGTGCTGGTTATGGATGCAGAGCCTGTCTTGCATTTTGGGGGGTGGATTGAAAGCAGGAACCGAAGACGATGAGTGAGAACCACAATCAGATGCTGCAGCTTGCCTGCGGCTGGATTCGTCAGCAGGCCGAAAAGCTGGACGTTCATCTGGGGAATCTGGAGCAGATGGATGATCCGGAGCCGATTCATCAGGCACGCGTTTCGTGTCGTCGGCTGCGGCAGGGTCTGATGCTTTTGGGGATGTTTATCGAACGAGATATTCTGGAGGACTGGGACAAGGCCATCAGGCGACTGTTGAAGAAATTAGGACCCGCCCGGGATCTTGATGTGCATATTCTTTTTGTCAAGGAGGTTCTGAGCGGATTGGGTCCTGAACAAAAACGGCTTCGTCCCGGCCTGGAGCGGCTTTGTTTTCGGCTGGGTCAGCAGCGTCAGGCCATTCAGAAAAAACTGCTGAAAACGGCCAGGCGATTTCAGAAGAAACAGATTCTGATGAATATCCGCCTGCAGGGGGAAAAGCTGCTGTCTGTGCTGGCGTCCGGCGGGACCGAATCCGGTCAGGTGTTTGTGGACCATTTTATGGATTGCTGCCGGCACCAGGCACAGGACATGACTACACGAGAAACTGCACTGGATGACATCGAAGATTGTGCAGGCCACCATGCCCTGCGGATAGCCGTCAAACGATTCCGGTATCTGCTGGAAATCGGAAATGAAATAACCTGCGGAGGTCTTCGCCAGCCGCTGCAGACGGCCAAGACCTATCAAACGTTGCTGGGGGAACTGCATGATTGTGATGTCTGGCTCGTGATGCTGGAAGAATTTGAATGGGCGGAAAAACAGCGTATGGAGGCGTATTGCGGTTCGACACGGGCCTTTGGCAGGCTGCGTCCCGGTCTGGAGCATCTCCGGCAGATGCGGAGCGAATGTCGGCGGTCCCTGTTTGACCATATTTGCGGATTTCCGGGCCGCCAGAACCTGGTGTCGGAGACTATGCAAATGCTGAAATCGCTATTGCGTATCGGGCGGGAGGTGCAGGATGGAAGCAGCACAGAGATTTGATCCCAATCCAATGGCCGGGGGATATCATAAGCAGATTCATGCCGTAATACAGTTTGCTCGACAATGCCGCTATGAGCAGGGCCACAGTGAACAGGTGACCCGGCTGGCGGAACGTTTATTTGATCACTTGCAGCCGCTTCATGGTTTTACCAAATCGGACCGATTTCTGCTGACCTGCGGCGGAATCCTTCACGATATTGGCTGGATCGAGGGGCAGTCCAAACACCACAAAACATCGATGCGGATGATTCTGGAAGATACGACCATGCCGCTGGATCAATCACAGCGTTGGATCGTGGCTCTGATAGCCCGCTATCACCGTAAGGCATTGCCCAAGCCGGAGCATCCTTATTATTCTCAGCTGACGGCGTCGGATCAATATCGTGTTGGCCTGCTGGGCGGGATGGTGCGTCTGGCCGATGGCCTGGACCGGGGGCATGATAATGCGATTGTGAATCTGACGGTGGAGATTAAACCGGGCCGGATTGTTATTTATTGTGACAAAAAGGGACCCGCTTTAGATGAAATACGCTATGGCAAAGCCAAAGCGGATATGCTGGAACAAGTGCTTGGATGTACTGTGGATATTGTGTAGCAGGAAATGCTTTTAATGGATTTCACGTACAGATCTTAAGTAGGGCACAACCTCGCAGAACAGGAGGGGGGCAGGGTGAACTTTTTTGCCCCTGCTCTGGTAGTACTTGAACAGGCATATTCAAACGGAATGGTTATGAGCAAAAAAGTGTGCAAGTTAGTCAAACAGAAGCTGCCCAAAGAGGATTTGGACAGCTATATTCAGGCGATTCTTCCGGCAAAATATGTATGTAAAAAATGCGGGAGAACAGCCTGCAAAGAAGACTATTTGTGCAAGCCAATTAAAATGAATTCAAAATAGGCGTTTGGATGATCGACCTAACAAAAAAGGCTGTGTCCTGCGACACAGCCTTTTATTCTTGAGATAATTTGTGATGGTTTAAGCCTGGCCCGGGATGGCGATGACATCATCGGCCGGGGCTTTGACGGTACCGTTTTCAAATTCTTCCGAGCCGGGAGTGAGTTTGAGGTTGTACCATGGGGAATTGGAGGACGCATCCGTCAGGTCACGCCAGCGGACCAGCTGACCGGTATAAGCACTGATTCGACCCATAATAGCAGTCAGCGTGGATTCGGCCACATCTTTGGCGGCATTGATGGGCTTGCCGTCGATGACGCCACGCAGCAGCTCAACGTGTTCCTGTACCATTTCACTGCCGTTGGCCTGTTCGTAATCCGGATACTTGAGGTCCACCGCTTTGATCAGTTTGACGGGGCCGGTGCCGTAGGTGGTGCCGTTGGAGCCGGTGAACAGTTCGGAGACCTGATTGTAGCAGCCGTTGATCTGGCGGCACATGCTGTGAATCCGGCAGCCTTCGTCGTAATCGAAATCCACATTGAAGAAATCGAACTGATTGCCGGTCTTTCGGCGGGCACGTCCGCCGAAACCGATTGCCAGTTTGGGGGTGCGTCCAATAAACCAGTTGGCGATATCGATGTTGTGAATGTGCTGTTCGACGATGTGGTCGCCAGACATTTCGGTGAAGCTGACCCAATTGCGAACCATGTAATCGGCGTCGCTTTCGCCGTTTTGGCGTTCCTGATGCCACAGTTTGCCGCCGCACCAGTATACCGCACCGCCGAGAATTGGCCCCAGAGCACCCTGTTCGATGGCGAATTTGGTTCTGCGATAGTTTGCCGCATACCGACGCTGTGTGCCGGCGACGACGCAGAGTTTTTTCTGTTTGGCGATTTCGCCGACTTCTATAATTTTACGGGCACCCGGGGCATCCACGGCGACGGGTTTTTCCATGAAGACGTGCTTTCCCGCATTGATGGCAGCTTCAAACTGGGTGGGGCGGAACGCCGGAGGAGTGACCAGAAGAACGACATCGGCAATGGATTCCATGACTTTTTTATACCCCGTGGGTCCGTCAAAACAGATATCCGGCGACAGGCCGTGCTGTTCGGCGGTTTTTAAGGCCCGGTCTTTGAAATGGTCCGCCAGAGCGACGATTTCTACAGGAATATTCAGATATTTGGCGGCATTGATACAGTCGTTCAGGGCGCCATTGCCGCGTCCGCCGCAGCCGACGAGGGCCAGTCGGATTTTTTCAGGACCTGCTGCATACAGTGCACTTGCCTGAGAGAGCACGGTGGCTGCCGATACGGCAGCGGTGCTTTTCAAAAAGTCACGTCGAGAGAAGCTGATGGGTTTCATAATGCCTCCAAATAAAGGATTTAAGTGAATGAATCTTGATTATCGTTTTTTATTTAAGCGGTTCCAGGTAGAGGTTTCTGAATTCAATCGGGGAGCCTTCGCTTTGCAGGCAGATACTGCCGGCGGTCTTGCTGGCTTTGGTCACTTCATTCTGGAGAAATCCGTTGACGAACAGCTTAATGGAGTCGTTTTTGCAGAAAATGTCATAGCTATTCCATTCGCCGGCGGCATTTTCGGAGCTGTCCAGCTGTTTGGGAACACGTTTGACCGTATTCTTGTCATCGGTGGCGATGGTTATGTCAAATTTGGTAACCGAGACGCCCGGACCAATCAGATAGATATCCCCTGCATTGCTGTTCATCAATTGGGCTTCGATGGCGTTGGGCCACACCGTATCCGGGCCGGTTGTATGCAGCAGAACCCCGCTGTTGGTGGGGGTTTCGACCCATCGCCATTCCAGATGCAGGTGATAATTGCTGTATTCCCGCTCGGTGCGGAGATAGCCGTTGGGCTTGCCTTCACAATGGATAACGCCGTTCTTGACCGACCAGATGCCCAGCGTGTTGGCAGGATATGCTGTCCAGCCGGTGAGGTCTTTGCCTGAAAAGACGCGATGATTCTGCTCGCATCCGCCGGCGGCTAAAGCCACAACCACTGCTGCCAGCAACAGGTTGAATGCGGATTGTCTGTTCATGAGGAATTCCTCCGTGTTTTAGACTTCAAAGTCGTCGCACCAGCGGTATGCTGCCAGCAGGGCCTGTTCGCCTTCTTTGCCGCCTTTGCTGAGTCCATGTTCCATACACAAAACACCCTGATAGCCTTTTTTGAAGATATGAGCAAAGACATTGCGATAGTTGATTTCGCCGGTGGTGGGTTCTCTGCGGCCGGGATTGTCGCCGATATGGAAAGCCCCGATTTCGGTCCATGCCCGGTCGATGTTGGGAATCAGATTACCCTCGGTGATCTGCTGATGATACATATCGTTGACAATTTTACAGCAGGGACTGTTGACGGCCCGGCAGATTTCATACGCCTGGGGCATTTTGGTCAAAAACAACCCTGAATGGTCATACGGATTCAGCGGTTCAAGGACCAGTACCAGGTTGGCGGGTTCGCAAATCTCCATGCAATACCGCAGGTTGTCAATGACATTGGCGGTCTGATAGCCCCATTCCATGCTCAAGTCGTAACGTCCCGGCACCAGCAGGGCGTGTTTGGCGTTACAGCGTTTTGCACATTCCACGCCTTTTTTCATCAGGTCGATGAGCATGTCTTTGACAGAGCTGCTTTTATAGACCATCGAGGCTTTGCCAAAATCGGCATACAGGACAAAGGGCCCCAGGTCCATCTTCAAGTCTGCCAGGAGTTTGGCGATTTTTTCCTGTTCTTCGGGGGATTTGCTCATCATGCCATTCTCAAAGACCGCACGGAAGCCCTGGTCATGACAGAATTTGATGTTGTCCATCGGGTCATTGCCGGCATGGTTTCGGAACATTCCCAGAGAGGGGGCATATTTGAGTTTGAATGGTTTGATGTCTGTTGAGGAAGATTCCTGGGCGATGGCAGATGCTGCCAGAGGTACAGAGGTGAGTCCTGCGGTTGCCAGGGTTGTGGCCACAAAGTCTCTTCGATTCATAAGTTCGTCTCCAGAAATGGTTTATAAATCTGTTTTTGACGTCTTAATAGCTTGCCTTTGCGGCCCATCCGCAATGATTATCGACAGGCAAAGCCTTTTTTACAAAGATGACTCATTAGAACTTGAAGTTACAGTTATTTTATGCAGCGATACACAAATGCTGCCGGCAGATTTCTCCAGATAATCCGGCCGATATGGATTCTGGAAAAGGTCTCCCGCAATTTTTTACGAAACCGCTGCCCCGAGGGCAATAGCAAACCTTGCAGATAGGCAAAGGTGGTAAACCGTCCACCGGGACGAAGAGACTCGAGGGCTGCTTTGAGCAGTTTATCCTGCAATTGGGGTGAAAACGAAGCCCAGGGCAGGCCGGATACGATACAGTCTGCCTGGGTCAGGTGATACTCATCGAGGATTTTGCGGGTATTTTCTGCAGAATCAGCGATAATGGTCGCCTGCGGCAGTTCCTGTTTAAGGATTTCGACGAGTCTGGGATTGGCTTCGATTCCAATAAAAAAAGCCGATTCCTGCTTTTGCCGGAGGATTTCTCGCGTGAAAGAACCAGTTCCGGGACCAAATTCGACAATCGTCTGGGCTTTTTTGACTCCGGCCTGGCGAATGATCTCAGCCGTCAGATAAGGGGAGCTCGGAGAGATTGCCCCGATTTGTCGTGGATTTTTTAGAAATTCACGGATAAATACCGCTGAACTATTTTTTTTTGCTGTCATAAATCCCAGAAAGCTTTTTCTCCTGACCTGCAAAGACTATTTATCCTGGATGTAAATTTTCCACATTGTACGCTAATTTAGGATTCAGGCAAGGGGCTAAATGTGGAGTTTTTGTTAGGGTGTCATGGCGGAAGATGGCGACATTGTAAATCTTTAATGGTCTGTGTTTTAAAAAAGGTTGCTATTTTCCAACCTTTTGCTAAGATGGGACGTAAATACTTTAAATGTGTCAGGGGAGCTTGGCTGATGGCCGAGCTGAGAATCCTGCGGGAGACCCTTTGAACCTGATCCGGTTAATGCCGGCGAAGGGAGGCACAGGGATTATTTATTGACGCCCCTGGTTGCCAGGGGCGTTTTTTTTTGACCTGACGCATATCGTTGGAACGAGGTGCAAAGCAATGGCAAAAATGCCCTGTCCATTTTTTGAGCTGAAAAACGCTGTGGTTGGTATCGCTGGTCTGGGCGGGCTGGGGTCCAATGTGGCCGTTGCGCTGACGCGGCTGCGGGTGGGTAAGCTGATTCTGGCTGATTTTGATGTTGTGGAACAGAGCAATCTGAACCGCCAGAATTATTTTCATGATCAGGTGGGCATTCACAAAGTTGATGCGTCGCTGGACAATCTTCGACGGATAGACCCGGATGCCAATCTGGTGGGGCACAAAATACGTCTAAATCCGGATAATATTCCGCGAGTATTTGATGGGGCGCACATTATAGCGGAATGTTTTGATCGAGCTGATCAAAAGCAGATGCTTGTCGAAACGGTGCTGTCAAAGATGAAACAAACGATTGTGGTGACAGTCAGCGGTCTGGCCGGTTATGGACGAAGCAATGAGATCACCACCACACGTCTGTCACCCAGGCTGGTTTTGGTTGGGGACGGCGTCTCGGGAACTGGTCCGGGTGTTCCGCTGACGGCGGGTCGGGTCGGGATTGCAGCCTATCACCAGGCCAATGTCATCACCGAAATTCTGTTGAACGAGTTAAACTTTATGCTTTTGCGAGGCGGTAGATGGACAAACGATTGAAAATTAATGGTCAGGTTCGTGATTTTGGCGACCAGCTTCCGGCTACGCTCAGTGAACTGCTCAAAGTGCTGGAGATTGATCAGGCGACAGTGGTTGCTGAAGTGGATGGCCGGATTGTCCCTCGCACAGCATTTGGTCAGACCGAGCTGAAAGCAGATGCTGTGATCGAGTTGGTACGCTTTGTCGGCGGTGGATAAAGAGCGGGTATGATTATTCTGCCGCGGCCATAAGCTGCTTTTATATCGCGCGTATTCACAGGGGCAGGTTGCTCTTAAAGACGCGGTGATAATGTGCAGCTGGAAGCTGGCGGCTGAAAGTTCTTTGGCCGCGATGAAACGGGACATTTCAAGCAGGATCCGTGTCATTTGGTTTGAAGCGATTTAATGAAAGTAAAACACTATGGATAAACTGGTTATTGCGGGACGAGAATTTGAGTCCCGATTGTTCATTGGAACTGGAAAATATGCATCCAGTGCGATTATGGCACAGGCGATCGATGCTTCCGGATCCCAGATGGTGACGGTGGCTTTGCGTCGGGTGGATATCGATAATCCCCATGACAATCTGCTGGCAGCGATTGATCGCGACAAGTATCTGCTGCTGCCCAACACCTCCGGGGCTCGTGATGCTGCTGAGGCGGTTCGGCTGGCGCGGCTGGCCCGTGCCGCGACGGGCATTGCCTGGGTGAAATTAGAAGTGACTCCGGATCCGTATTATCTGCTGCCTGACGGGGAAGAAACACTCAAGGCTGCCGCTGAGCTGGTGAAGGACGGGTTTGTTGTTCTGCCCTATATCAACGCCGATCCGATTTTGGCCAAGAAACTTCAGGATGTTGGAACGGCTACGGTCATGCCGCTGGCGGCTCCGATTGGTTCCAACAAAGGACTCAAAACCCGCGATGCGATTGAGATTATTATCGAACAGGCCACCGTTCCGGTTGTTGTGGATGCCGGTCTTGGTGCTCCGTCTCATGCGGCCGAGGCGATGGAAATGGGTGCCGATGCGGTTCTGGTGAATACCGCTATTGCCGCTGCTGCGGATCCGATTGCGATGGCCACGGCATTCAGGCTGGCGGTTGAGGCAGGGCGGCTGGCTTATCAATCCGGCCTGGCTGCTCAAAGCCATCGGGCCAGTGCGTCCAGTCCCCTGACAGGGTTTTTAAGACACGAATAAACTATGACAGATATCAAGACACACTTATCTCAGTTGCGATTAGATGGTTCACGAGGGTATTGGAAAACGGCTCTCGATTCGGTAACGTCCCAGCAGGTCCAGGCTGAGCTGCAGGCTCCGGCAGGACGCTATTCCATTGACCGTTTAGTCCGGTTGTTATCGCCTGCGGCTCGGGATTTTCTGGAGCCGATGGCTCAGCAGGCCCGGACGCTGACCCGGCAGCGATTTGGCAAAACGATCGCGTTGTTCGAGCCGTTGTATGTATCCAATGTCTGTGTGAATAGCTGTGTGTATTGCGGATTCAACCGGACCTCGAATGTGCCTCGGACTCAATTGACGATTGAGCAGGCGATGTCCGATGCCCGTGCGATTGCTGAACAGGGGTTTCGTGATATCCTGCTGGTCAGCGGAGAAGACCCGAAGTTTGCTTCGGTGGAGTATTTTTGCGAGCTGGCCCGGCAGCTTCGGCCTCTGTTCAGTTCAATTTCGGTTGAAATCTATCCGATGGGCCAGTCGCAGTATCAGCAGCTGCTGGCGGCCGGCATCGATGGAGTCACGGTCTTTCAGGAGACCTATGACCGTCAGGTGTATGAATGTCATCATCCCGCCGGCCCCAAACGGAATTTTGACTGGCGGCTGGAATGTCCCGACCGCTTTGCTTCTGTGGGGATGCGTCGAATCGGGCTTGGTGTCCTGCTGGGGCTGACTGACTGGCGGCTGGATACGCTGGCCATGGCCGAACATGCAGCGTATCTGATGAAGCGATACTGGCGGTCGTCGGTGTCGTTTTCGTTTCCGCGGATGCGTCCGGCGGCCAATGTGATAGATCAGTGGCCGCATGTGATTGACGATACCGACCTGGTTCAGATGATGCTGGCGTTGCGGTTGTGTTTTGCCGATGCGGGGATAGTCTTATCGACGCGCGAACGGCCTGAGCTGCGCGACCAATTGATTCATCTGTGTGTGACGCGGATGAGTGCCGGGGCCAGAACCAATCCTGGCGGTTATACCCGGGATGATCGGGACGGCAGCCAGTTTGAAGTGGCCGATACCCGAAGTCCATCTGAAATTGCCCAGAGGATTCGTCAGGCCGGCTATGAGCCGGTCTGGAAGGACTGGGATGCGGCTTTTTGTGAACCTCAAAGCCGTTAGCAGAGAGAATAATACCCTGCGGGTATGATTACTCCGCGACGACCATAACCCGCTTTTATGCCGCGCGTATTTACAGGGTTATGTGACGGACTATAGCCTTACAATTGCCGCAGGGCATTCCTCGATGCACCGCATATCGGTATGCTTTGTTCAAATGATGTCCGGTTCGTCTTCATCCGTATAATACATTTCGCGGTTGATTTTGCTGGTCACGATGCGGTTATCCTGTCGAATAAATTGGATCATGGCATCGAGCTGCTGATGGACGAACGGACCTTCGTTGGCAACGACGGCCAAACCAATGACCGCGATGCGGTGGTTGTCCTGAGCGGCGACTTCGGCAACGGAGGCATTAAACCGGCTCCGCAGGCGTTCGATGACGCTTTTGACGATCCGCCGCTTATCCTTGAGCGAGTGGATGCCCGCCAAGGGAATATGGATGACTAAAGTGCCTATGGTCATGGTATTTCCTGTTGAGTCGAATTGTATCAGGCAGTGGGTAAATTGAAAGCAAAAAGTGCTATTTTACTGGTATGAGCAGGGGTGTAATTCCTGTCCGGAGACTTTTACGGGATGCTGATCCGTGTTTTCCAGCACTAACGAGCCAACCCAGTCTGCCGGAGAATCCAGAGTCTGCACGCTCCATCGATGGTTTTGTTCGGGGTCCAGGATGTCGAGGATTTGATTGGTTTGCAGTCCGGTATCGAAGCTGTTGAGGGGGCGAATACCGGCAGCCTTGAGATACGCCTCTTTACGTGTCCAGCACTGATAAAATGCCAGGCGTTGAGCTTGCGGTTCCAGATGTTCAAGATAGGATGCTTCATCAGTGGTGAAATACTGTCTTGCCAGAGGCAGGGGTTCGATTTGAGGGTCGTTTTTTTCGATGTCGATGCCGATATTGCGGCCCACGGCAAAGGCAAAGGCGGCAATTCCCTGAGAATGTGACAGGGAAAACTGAATTGCGGATGGATGCCGGGCCGGATTCAGGGCTGGCTTGCCTTCTGCGGTGCAGTGGATGGAAACGGCATGGGCCGGCCGGTCCAGAAAGGCTGACAAAAACCGACGCAGCAGGCTGCGGCGGACGATAAACCGATTTCGATCGCAAGCACGGACGTACTGCCTGGCACGGTTCAACTCGGTTTCGGTCAACCCTTCCGGGGAGGTATCCCATTCATCCAGATTGGCCCAATACACTAAAACCTCATCGGGCTTGGGGGCTGTGAAATGCGCCTGCGGGATGAAGGTTAGGACCTTGGAATTGTGCTGGCAGTAGGGCATTATTACAGCTTCCATTTGTGCAATGTGTCCAGGATTTCTTTTTCCAACAGCGTTGCGCAGGCTTCGACATGGGGCTGATGAAGAATGTACGGGTGGCAGCAGTCGATGTCATGGACATGGATTTGTCCTGTAATGAACTGGTCCCAGCCAAAAGTCGGATGATTGTACAACTCTTTATCCAGCAGGTTGAAATCTTTCATTTCTCGAAACAGGACGATGTCTCCATGGTATCGTTGTTGGGTCTGATAGCGGATAAACGCCGCAAGACCCGCCTGATACAGTTTGCGATAGTTCGGGAACTCGTGAATATCCCAGTTGTCCTGTTGTGCGGCTTTTTGCTGTTTTCTGTATTTTTTGTATCGATGCAGCGACTGGAGATACCGTATTTTTTCATCCAGGCTCAGGCCGCAGAACTTCCAGAACCGTTCCAGATAATGAGCCGGCTTCCAGAGGTAAGCTTTCGGAAAGCCCGGGGCAGAGGTCCCCAGAATTCCCAGGAAGGCGACATTGTGTCCCTGTTTTGTCAATTGAAGGGCCATTTCATACGCAATCCGTCCCCCCATGGAAAAGCCGCACAGCCAATAAGGGCCTTCGGGCTGAATGTGCTGAATTTCCCGGATGAAATACGCGGCCATTTGTTCAATGCTGGTCAATAGTGTTGTTTGATTATTCAATCCTGGCAGATTCAGGCCATACTGGGACAATGGGATGTTGAGTAAATGGGCCAGGTGATAAAAATTCAGCGTATGGCCGCCTACGCCGGGCAGATAGAAGATGCCGTGTTTGAGTCGACCGGGTTTAATCTGTACCAGGGTTTTCGAGATGGCTTCGTGTCGGTGTTTCTGCAGGCAGGCGGCAAGCTGCCGAACGGTGGGGGCCTCAAAAATCAGTCCCAATGGCAGGTCAATCTGGAAGTGTTCTTCCAGCCGATAAAACAGTTTGGCGGCCAGCAGGGAGTGTCCGCCCAGATGGAAAAAATTGTCATCCAGATAGACGGTATCGATCCCCAGCAAGTCTTGCCAGAGTTGAGAAATCTTTTTTTCCACCAGACTCTGGGGGGATATTTTAGTGTTTGATTGCTGAAGGCTGGAAGATAAAATTACCATCTCAGAGGCTGAAGTCTTGTGAGGCGAAATAGAATCCATTGCGGCAGAACACCCCAATCGGATTTGATTGACTATATCTGAGATTTTGATTTCAGGATAAGATATAATAACAGACAGAATTGCTTCAAAATTTTTTAATACGCCGTGGATCGTTTCAGGTTTAAATAAAGTGGTATTATATTCCGCGCGAAGATGTAATCCCGAATGACTTTCATCACAGAATAAGGTAAAATCGATTTTGGAGGTTTTGGTTCCGATCTCGATTGTTTGACAATTGAGATTTGGCAGTGAAACGGTCCAGTAACGGGAATCCTGATAGGCCAGCATGGTCTGAAAAAAGAGATTTCTGTTTGCATGACGTGGAGGATTAAGTAGTTCCACCAGCACATCATAGGGCAAATCCTGGTGCTGTTGGGCTTCAAGACAGAGTTGACTGACCTGATGCAAAACGTCCAGAAAAGACATGTCTTTTGTAATTGAAGCCCGTATGACTATGGTGTTGACGAAAAATCCGATAATCTGCTCAATGGCTTTATGTGTTCGACCCGAGATAGGGCTGCCGACAGTGATGTCTTGGCTGCGAGTATAATAATATAATAAAATATGAAATGCCGACAGCAGAATCGTATATAAAGTTGTGTTTTTCTGGTGTGACAACTGTTTCAATGCAGTGTAGATGCTATTCGGAACGGGCCATGTTTGCCACTGTCCATGATAGGTATAGGATGGGGGACGCGGAAAATCCAGGGGAATGGTTACTTCAGGGATCTCGCCGGCAAGTTTTTTTCTCCAGTAGTCATAATCCTGTTTTTTAAGGGCTTCAATCTCCGCCTGCTGCCAGCAGCCGTAATCGGCATACTGGACTGGCAGCGAAGCTAAATGAACTGGCGTATGATATGTATAATGTTGGTATAAATCAGATAATTCCTGAGCAAAAATCCCCATGGACCAGCCGTCTGTAATGAGATGATGCATATTCAGCAGCAGGGCATATTCATCCGGTTGCGTACACAACAGTGTAAATTGAAACAAGGGGCCTTGCTCCAGATTGAACAGGTGTTGGGCCCGAGTTTCTGCAATAGTATGAAATGATGCCAGAGGGGGCTGGTTGTCAGAATCGATATTTTCAATGGTTAGATTCCATGGGAGATCTGACTGGATAAATTGTGTAGGCTGTCCGTTTTGAATGGGGAAAATAGTACGAAATGCTTCATGCCGCCGGATAATTTCCTGAAGGCTTTTTTCTAAGGCCTCGATGTTCAGACCGCCTTTCATATGAATCATCCATGAAATATTATAAACCGGTAGTTCCGGCGAAAGCCGCTGGATAAACCACATTCGTTGTTGAGCAAACGATAACGGCAGAGTCTGGTTTCTGGAGACCGTTGGTATCCGCAGACTATGGTGTTCAGACTGAGTACCGTAACGGTCAATGACCTCTGCGAATTGTTCCAGTGTCGGATTCTCAAATAAGGTTGAGACCGGCAGATCAATCCCCCATTTTTTCTGAATGGCATAGACGGTTTGAATTGCCTTGAGTGAATGTCCGCCCAGGTGGAAAAAGTTATCTTCGCGATAAACACTGTCTATTCTTAGTACTTCTTTCCAAAGCCTTGCTATCATCTGTTCTGTATGGGTCTGCGGCAGTTGCTGTTGTCCATCTGTGCCGTTATGCCGCAAAGGTTTTGGTAGACGGCTTTTGTCGATTTTTCCATTGGCGGTCAGCGGAAGCTGGGCCAGTTCCACAATTACCGATGGAATCATGTATTCCGGTAGAGACTTGGCCAGATGTTTTTGAATCTGGTCCGGTGGAATGGAGCCTGCTTTCTCCAGAACAACATACCCAATGATGTATTTTTGTCCCGGCATATCCTCCCGGACGATGACGGCGGCCTGCTGAACATGCGGACAGTGCCGCAGGGCATTTTCGATTTCGCCTAACTCGATACGGAATCCCCGGATTTTAACCTGATCATCGACCCGCCCCAAATACTCAATATTGCCATCCTCCATCCAGCGGCAGATATCGCCGGTTTTATACAATCTGGCGCCAGGTTGAGAGCTGAACGGATTTGATATAAATCGTTCGGCGGTTAATTCCGGACGATTCAGATAGCCTCGGGCCAGCCCGTCCCCGCCAATATAGAATTCGCCCCAGACACCAATAGGAACCGGCTGCAAAGAATCGTCCAGGATATACACCTCGGTATTGGCGATGGGTCTGCCGATGGGGATGGACTTGAGATTGTCCGGGAGGGATTTGGGAATCGGGTAACAGCAGGCAAAGGTCGTGCTTTCGGTGGGTCCATATCCGTTGACCAGCTGGACGGAGTCCAGTCGTTTTAAGGCTTTGCGAACATGGGGAACAGAAAGAGCTTCGCCGCCGGTTAAAACCGTTCGAACCGAGCTTAGTATCTCAGGTTTCTCATCGATTACCATGTTAAATAACGACGAGGTCAGCCACAGGGCATTGACCTGCGATGCGGCCACAATATGACCCAGCAGCTCCAATTCGGGGATTCGTCCGGGATAGAGAACACATTGTCCGCCATGCAGCAGGGCACCCCAGATTTCCAGAGTCGACGCGTCAAAACTGACCGGTGCCAGTTGCAGGAAGACCCGATCCGGCCCGAATTGCATATACTCTTGTCCGAAAACCAGCCGAACGACTCCGCGATGGGGTACGGCGACACCTTTGGGTACTCCTGTTGAGCCAGAGGTATAGATGATATAAGCCAGATGGTCCGGTGTAGTACAGGAAGCGGGATTGTGGGTTGGGTACTGAGTCAGCTTGTCCCATTCCTGTTCAATCAATAAAAGCCTGATTTTATCCGAAATAAAAGTACCTGTCAGGGCGGAATGGGCAATAACGATGGACAGTCCTGTATCGGAGGCCATAAAACTCAGACGCTCCGCCGGGTAGGTCGGGTCCAGTGGTACATAAGCCCCTCCGGCCTTGAGGATCCCCAGCAAGACCGGCAGCAGCTCGATACAGCGGTCCATACAGACGCCCACCGGCGTATCCGGCCCGACGCCATGCGTCCGCAGGTAATGAGCTAACTGATTAGCCTGTTCGTTGAGCTGTTGATAGGTCAGCGTCTGGTCTTCAAAGACCACCGCTGTTGCATCCGGGGTCTTCTGGGCCTGCTGTTCAAAGAGCTGGTGGATGCACTTGTCTTTGGGGTATTCGACCGTAGTATGATTGACCGCCTGGATAAAGCTTCGCAGAGTATCCTGCTCTCTTTCGTTATACTTCTCAAAATCAGACATAGTATTTTTAAAATCGTGAAAATAAAAACCTGTTATCGATAGGGATATGTCTTTTTTGTAGCCACTCATTACCATCAACGGTTATTCAATGAATTATCGTCAATAAATGATATCCGGATTACACCATTTATGTTGCTTCGGTTGGGAAATATAGATCAACTATTATCCAAAAGTGTAAGAATTCAAAGAATTTATGCTCTAATAGACTATCACAATAATAACCATCTTGTTTTTATTGTGATAGTCCTTCAATTTGTGGCCTTTTCCACTGTCGGTTTACCTGTCGCAGGGGTTTTCGGTCTTATATTTCTTTAAAAAAATGCTGTTTCCTTCCACCTCAAAATTCCGACAAATAAAATTGACAATAAGTCAGATTTCTATCGACAATATGTAGACAATCTCTTAATTTGAGAGCCGTATGGTGTTAAAATCGGGTTTTGGATTTGAAATTCCTTCGTGCAAAAATAGAAAAATAGTGTGTCGAGACCAGCTGGAGGCATTCATAGCTGGTCTGGAAATGTATTTATTTGAATGAATCCAAGGCCAGGGTGATGCATAAGCAATTATTGATGGATATAATCGGATTCTTGTCGTGATCTGTTTGTCGATAAAATCATAACATTAAACTATAATCTAAACCAATATGTGTTCAAAGAAAGAAATCTCAGATTCCTTTAAGAAACTCCACCGGCGGGTTTTGCTGGGGATATTTATCAGCGTATCCATTCTTGCGGCTTCAGCAACGGTGTTTCACGTCTATTCATATCGAATGAATCGCGGACTGGCCAATCCTGTGAAACTGCCGGTTCCTTTGTCGGCATTTCCGATGGAATTAGGCGATTGGCAAGGCCAGGATGTTGAGCTTTCCGATGCGATCAAGAAGGTAGCTGGAAATGACGACTATATTAGTCGGTATTACCGTAATCGTGAAACCTACAAATCTGCATCGTTATATGTCGCCTTTTCGGGGCGTCCTCGGTATATGAAAGGACATAAGCCAACCGTCTGCTATCCTGCCGCCGGTTGGATGCGCAAGGGTAGTGAAAATCACCTATTGGAAACGATGTCTGGTAAGACCATCCCCTGTCTGATTCACCGATTTCATAAAATCAAGCCTTTTGACCAGGAAGTGGTTGTCTTGAATTTTTATCTGGTCAATGGCAAGTTGACTACTGATGAATCCACATTTGATGGCCTGGCTTTTCGTCGCCCCAATATTGAAGGGGACCCTGCTCGTTATGTTGCCCAGATTCAGATTAGCTCCACCAATGAACACTCTGTTCTTGAGGCCGGGCGAGATCTGGTTGATGAAGTGTTGCGTTATTTTCCGGATGAGTCAGGTCGGGTGGATATCAGCGGTACGGCCATCATCCCAAAGAATGGACAATAGAGATGTCTGTGGTTGGGTTGTTGCCAGGCCGAATTTTGGCCCGCTTGAAATCGGATGATTTAGCCTGCCGGTTTATGCGTGGCGGGGCAATCCTGACCGCTGCGGTAGGCCTGGAGCGGCTGTTGCGGCTGGTGCGGTCGATTGTATTGGCCAAGCTGATCAGTTCTGCCGATATTGGTCTGGTGACATTGGTTGCAGTCATATTAACTGTTTTTGAGACCGCCGGCGAAGCCGGAATTCGCCTGTCAGTGATTCAGAATAAGCAGGGAGATACCCCAGCCTTTCTTAATGCTGCCTGGTGGTTTCAGTCGATTCGGGGATTGATTCTGACCGCAGTGGGGATCATTACCGCCGGCTTGATTTCGACATGGATGCAAAAACCGGAACTGACCCTTCTGCTTCAGGCTGCGTTTCTGGCGGTGGCCTTTAATGCCATTGTCAGTCCGGCGTCGTTTCTTCTGGAAAAGCACATGCGGTTTGGCAAATATGTTTTACTCAACCAGGGGACGATGCTGTTCGGTACGGTTCTTACTATCAGTCTGGCTGTCTGGATGCGTAATGCCTGGCCGATGATTATCGGCATGGCTGCCGAGGGGGCTATCCGACTGGTACTATCGTTTTTTATGTGTCCTTTCAAGCCGAGTCTTTCCATAGACCGCAAGGCACTGGGGGAGTTGTTTTCTTTTGCCCGCGGTCTGGCGGGGATGCCGCTGTTAATACTCGGGTCGTTATATGCTGATGTGCTGATGGTGGGGAGGTTGTTGACGGCCGAGCAGGTGGGGTATTATGGTATGGCGGCGCTGTTGGCCCGAATTCCCCGGGATTTGGCGATGCAGATTGTGGGGAAAATGCTTTTACCTGCCTTTTCTGCACATCAGGATGATCCTGCAGCTCTGAGCCGGGGGCTGGTGCTGGCCTCCCGTTGGGTAACCCTGGCAGCAGGGCCGCTGGCGGCATTTTTTATTCTCTGGGCAAAGCCGCTGCTGATGCTGGCTTTTCAGCCGGAGTATGCGGCGGCGGCGAAGGCCCTAACAATTCTGGCTGGTGTGGTATTTGTGCGGGTACACGGTGTGATTCTGTGGAATTATTATGTCGCCACGGCTCAGTTAAAATATAATCGTCTGTTTACGATAGTCCGTTTTGGTTTGCTTGTGATCTTGATTTATCCGATGACCCTTGGATTGGGTATGGCTGGGGCAGCTGCTGCGGTTCTGGTTGGGGAACTCACCGGATTTGGCCTGCAGGTCGTGATGTTGTCCCGCCGGATTCCAAGGGCCGGAGTGGGATATATGCAAAACCTGGTCCCCGGCCTGCTGCTGGGAAGTATTCTGGCGATAGCAGGGGGTGTATTGCTTCAGATGACCAGGTTAAGCATCGTCGCCCAATGTGCCACCGGTCTGAGTCTGCTGCTGATCCTGTATCTTATAGCTGCGGCATGGGAGTATGTCCGCTACCGGAGGACCATGGTAAAGGCTTAAGGTCAAACCGCAGAGTCCTGCATGGGCATCGAAGGCATTTGACTGGTGATTCCAGCAGTAACATCTTATCTGATTTTTTGCAGAGGCTCTTGCGCCAGAGTATACCATCGATGTAAACTGCTGGGGTGCACTTCGACTCGAACGACTTTATCTGCCTGCCCTGCAGCCGTGAACCGGAAGGTATACGGCCCAAGCTGATTATACCATGGCGTCCAGGTGACCAGTTGTGTGGCCGTATCGAAGCTTGCCCCCGCGGGCATAGCCGCCGCCTGATAGACGATGGGAATCCCCTGGTCATTGACCGCGTTGACGGTGAATTGCAGCTGCTTGCCTTGGCGAACATTATGGGTCAGATAGAGGGTATCGATTTCTTCTGCACTGAGGGCTCGGTTAAAGATCCGGATATCGTCGATCTTGCCGGCAAATCCCAGTGTGCGGGAGGCAGGATTACCATAGTTGCCGATATCAATGAAGGTGTTCAAGGCGGTCAGTCCGCTGAACGTTCCGGCAGTTTTTTGCTCACCGTTGACATAGACGGCGTAGGCCTTACCGTCCCAGCTCAGTGCCAAGTGTACAGGTTGTCCCAGAGGCAGCGTCGTAATATTGGTTTTCAGGGTTGCCTTGGATCCCAGACCTACCGCCAGGCTGTCTGCCACGGTGTATAAGCTCAGCCGGTTGGTGTTATTGAACACATGCCCGAAGATAAATTTCATTCCGCTGAAGTCGGTTGGGGTGACCCAGACCGCGATGGTCCCCGCCTGAGGCGACATGCCCATGGTTGGGATGGTGATTGCCTGGGCAGAGTGATTGAATATCAGCCAGTCTTCGTCGCGCCATCCTGTTCCCCATAGAGGGCCGCCGATGAGACTGCCGGTCTGTAGGGAATTGACGTCTGTGACAGTGGTGCCATAATTATCATCAAGAAGAAAGTTGAGAATCTGACCATTGAAGAACGTTTTATTTATCAATCTTTTATTGTATTCATATGCTCCTATATCTATTTTTCCTCCAATAAGTCTTGGATTCCCGGTATTGTCGATATCGAAATTGAAACTGTTGAATAAGGTTTTTGGCAGAAGACCGCTGACATTCGTTCCGGCGTCTATTGCTATACTATCGTCTTTTAATTGATAGTTCTGGTTTGCAGGGTTTTCAAACAAGGCTTGTGCTTGTGAAGAAGCGATTATGCCTCCCTCTTCGAGTTGCCAATTATACCGGGAACTCTGGTTCCAGCCCAAGTTTAAATAAATATTATTTTTTGCATCAATATTTACCCCCCATTTCAAACCAGTACCTATAATATTATTATATAATTTACACTGGCTTTTAATGGAAGAAATGCAACCGAGTATGGTATTGTTGATTATATTCACGTATCCTGATCCAGCATCCCATTCGCTGAAATACGTAGTTAATAGATTGTTCCAGATGGTTATATTGGATGAAAATTGTGTAGTAATAGAATTTTCTTGGATGGGAACGAATATTCTATTTCTTGCTACTAAGACGTCAGAAGATTTTGAATATATTGCAATGCCGTTTCCATGCATGCCCGGATAATTATTAATAACGGTATTACCCGTAATTTCGCATTTATTTGTTGATTGGAGAAATATACGACTGCGATAAGTATTTTCTATAGTGCTATTTTTAACGATAGTATTTGATCCTAGGCTAAGATTCAATCCATCGGACGAAAAACAGTTTCTTATTGTGCAGTTATCGATAATCAAATTAGCTGTGTTTGTAAAGGACAATCCACCGCCAATGTCATGAAAATGACAGTTTTGAAAAGTCAAATTAACGATTTTTTGATCTGGTTGCATACTTGCAACAGAATAGGCATATCCGCAGAACTCAATATTACGAAAAATAACATTACATAAGGCATTTATGCCATATTGATAAAATAATAAAACCTTATTGCGTGGGATGTAAATTTTGTTTTCTGCTAAGTTGGAACTTTGGCGGGGCCAGTAATAAATTGTGTATTTATTCGCAGTGTTGGGGCCGGTATAAAAATATTCACCCGCTTCTGTTAACAGAGAAGGATGATTGTATATCGCGTAACCGTCAGGAGATGATCCAGTAGTGGCTGACAACGGTGAGGGTAAAGGCTGGTCAAAGATAAGTTTGTGTTCTGATGAAATATAATCTTGAATTTTGCGTGTATATACAAAATTATTTGCCTTGTGTACCCAAATTCTGACTTTTGCACCATTCCAGTAATCATCGGGTTGAGTCAAGAATGAATGATCAATAAGAAAATTGGTTAAGGTTTCTTGGCCGAGTGAATCCATGCATTCTTCAGGAGATAATTTCTCGAAAAGCGATTCCTGGCTCCAGATTCCTTGGGGTTGTTTGGGCCATTCAGCAATTTTAGCATAAGTTCCATTTTCAAGTAGCCTAAGAGGTTCTTCTGCTGTTTCGATTTTATAAATGTTTTCCCAATAAGGACAGCCCTGTGCATCTTCTTGTGAAGAACATTGGGTCCATCCGGTCAGTGAGATAAAACCACTGACAATAGGGGTTTCCTTAGGATAATTTGTAATCGTAACTGGATTATTGGGATCGCCTTTTATGCGACAATAAATCTCAGCTTCCTTATAAATTCCCTCTCGTAAATATATTGTATCACCTGGCTTAATAATGTTATCGCTGACGAGGGCTTTAGAGAGGCTTTTCCATGCATCAGATTCTGATAATCCAGTGTTGGAATTACTCCCATTTATTGGATCGATGTAATAGATTGCAGGATAAACATAAAGTGTAAATACTAAAAATATAACTCCACAATATCGCATTTCTGATTCCCCGTGTTGTTTGTATTGTTCTTTTTGTATATGATACATTATAATCTTTGTTATATACAAGATGTAAAACATCGTCTTGGTTGTCGGATAGTGCTTAATTAATTATTGAGGTTCTGAAAAACAAAATATTATAGGACGAGTTTTATTAAAAATAAAAAGAATTATTTATCTCAAAGATGTTAATTTTTTTTCCGATAAACTGAATAGATATTACATCATATTAATAGCTTGGAAAAGGCTATTTTGGGAAACAGGTTGAAAAGATGTCGAAAGGATTCTTTTCCGACAGGGACGGAGTATAAACACTCCACCCAAAAGACAATGATTCAACGATGCTGTTAATCAAAACATCTCAATCATGAATCCGAATAATCGCATTATGCTTAATACTGCCGCAACCTACACACGCACAGTGATTGGTGCTGGGCTGTCCTTGTTTAGCAGTCGGTGGGTTTTAGCAGCTCTTGGCCAAACAGATTTTGGTCTTTTCAGTGTTGTTGGATCCATTATTATGTTTATTGTTTTTTTGAATTCTGTTATGGCTACCAGTGTTGCTCGACATTATGCGTTTTCGATTGGCCAGAATGATTCTTCTGAAGTCAACCGTTGGTTTAATGCAGCTTTAAGTATGCATATCATGTTGGGTATAATCTTAGTCCTAGTCGGTTGGCAGGTTGGCGAATATGTGATTTCACATGTTCTGACGATTCCATCAAATCGAATTCAGGCTTGTCTTTGGGTTTTTCGTATATCTCTGATCTCAGCCCTTTTTAATATGATTTCGGTTCCTTATGTTGCCATGTTTACAGCCAAGCAGTATATTGCGGTGCTTTCCGTCTGGGGTATTATCCAGTCTGTCCTGACCTTTTTTCTTGCATTCAGTCTTAGCTATGCACCCGGTGACCGTCTTCTGTTTTATGCATGTGGAATGGTGGGCATAATTGTTGTTCTTCTGATTACCCAGGTTATCTGGGCAATGTTTGTTTTCCCTGAGTGTCGGATTAATTTTCGACAATGGTTTAATAAACACAGGTTCAAAGAAATTTGGTCTTTTGCTGTCTGGAGTCTTATTGGACAGTCTGGGGCGATCCTGCGCAATCAGGGATCCGCTATTCTTCTTAATATCCAGTTTGGTCCCAAAGTCAACGCTGCTTATGCAATTGCCAATACAGTGTCTAACCATACTAACCATCTTGCAGCCGCTATGCTGGGGGCTTTTTCTCCAGAAATTACTGCCAGTGAAGGTCGAGGAGATCGGATGCGAATGCTGTCCCTTTCACAGCGGGCCAGTAAATTTGGGACCATTCTGGTCTTGTTATTTGCCGTCCCCATCATGGCAGAAATGAATTACATTCTTAAGCTATGGCTTGGTGATCCTCCTCTTTACGCAGAATTGTTTTGCCAATTGATTCTTGCTACGTTTATTATCGACCGTTTGAGTGTAGGGAGTATGTTGGCGGTGAATGCCCATGGTAAAATAGCTGCCTATCAAGCGACACTGGGAACTTGTCTTGTCTTGACCTTGCCATTGGCATGGATTTTTCTAATGCTGGGTGCTCCCCCAACCAGTGTTGGCGTTGCCTTTGTCATCACGATGAGTGTTGTTTCTATAGGGCGTGTGTTTTGGGTGCGTCATCTGTTTGGCTTATCTGTTACTCAATGGTTTAAAGAGGTTGTGTTCCCCTGTCTGATTGTTGCATCCACCGCAACTTTTTCAGCTTCGATGTTTCGATGGTTGATGCATCCATCCTTCGCCCGTTTTTTGTGTGCAGCGACAACAAGTATTGGTATCACATTGCTGACAACATGGTTTATTGCCCTTGACACAAAAGAACGTGAGTTTTTTGGACAAAACTTGCGGCGTTTTCTAGATAAAATAGGCGTCGTATAGGACTGTTGTTGACAGCAATGAAGGCTATGATCAGCGATCAAATAAAACATAGTACTGTGCCTCCCTGTGGAACTTTGGAAGTATGTACGGGGTGCAGTGCCTGCGCTGCAATATGTCCTGTACATTGTCTCTCTATGCGGCCGAATGAAGAGGGATTTCTTTATCCAGTTGTCGACGAGAAAATTTGTACGAATTGTGGCATTTGCCGACAGATCTGTCCGGTGAATCCGGAAAGAATCTCTGCTAATAAGACAGCTTCCAAGGGGCATCGATCGGAACCCCTGGCAGTTTTCGCAGCATGGCACTTGAATAAACAAATTCGTCATGAAAGTTCTTCGGGCGGTGTATTTACAGCGCTTGCTGAGAATATACTTCATCGAGGTGGGATTGTGGCAGGCGCGGCCTTTGATGATCAATTCACAGTCAGGCATATTATTATTGATTCTGTTGGAGATATTGCGCGTCTTCGTGGTTCGAAATATGTCCAAAGTGAAATATCCACCTCTCTGTACTGTCGAATTCGTGACTTGCTTGTACAAAATCGACCCGTTCTTTTTTCAGGGACTCCATGCCAGGTTGCCGGTCTTCGCAGTTTTCTCGGTCAGCCTTATGGAAATCTCTATTGTTGTGATCTGATTTGTATGGGAGTGCCTTCCTTAAAATTGTTCTCAAAGTATATCGGTTGGAAGTGTGCTAAATTAGATAAGCATTTAGTGTCCTGTAAATTTCGGGATAAGACTCATGGTTGGAAGAATCCCAGCATTCAGCTGCAATATTTTGATAAGATAGTTATTGAACAAGCTACGCAAAATCCATATTATTCGGCATTTTGTAAGGGAATTGCTTTACGTCCTTCGTGCTATGCATGTCATTTCAAAGGACTGAGGCGTTTTGGTGATCTGACAATTGCTGATTTCTGGGGCGTTAAGCATAAATATCCAGAATATGATTGCGAAGATAAAGGCACTTCGCTGGTGCTGGTCAATAATGAGAAAGGTCAAGCCTGGCTCAGCGCTTGTAGTTCAACCCTTTTTCTTGGTCCTGCGGATCTTGAAACAGCTATTGCAGGCAATCCCATGCTTGTCAGATCTTGTTTACGTCCACCCCAACGTGATGATTTCTACAGGGATCTTAGCAAACTGTCGTTCAGGTCCTTGATTCGAAAATATAAGCTCAGGCGGCGATCCATATTTCGCCGTGTTCTGTCTGGTTTTAAAAGGCGACTTGTCGCCGTTTTGCGGAGTGTGATGGTTAAATCAGGGATCATTAAAAGAAATTCAAATGGATTACTTTGATTGGATTTCATGTAAATCAAGTATCGGCATCAAAAAAGTAATTTCTTAATGATCAGTATAGTAGTGTAGAAATAAATTGCCAAGAAAAGCATGATGTATTGGATGCGCCATACTTTCAATATCCCAATCTTCCCTTAAACGCACGAATGGATGGGGTTAAGAAGGCGCTATATATCAGTGTGTAAAGTATAAAATGCAGAATATGCTCAAGGTGAAATAATGAAAGTGGCACTATTAACACATCACTGGGTTCCGAATTTTGGGGCAAATTTACAGGCCTTGTCGAGTTACTTATGGTTCAAAAAAAACAATTGCTATATTGAAATACTTAATTATCAACCTCGATTCTTGAAGGAGTTCTATCGGAAATCGATTCCTTACGTGCAATATAATACTCATTCGAACTTCTGCGAACAAAAGTTGACGCTTTCACCTTTGCTTGAAACAGAGGAAGAAATCGTTAAATATTGTGAAGAGTCTCCCTTTGATTTGATTGTTAGCGGGAGTGATTCAATATTTTGTCTAAATAAAGAAGGATCAACACATGAGGGAGCTTTCCCAAATCCATTTTGGTTGCAATGGGTTAAAAACCGATTAACTTATTCGTGCAAAAGTGCAATACTTGCTGGCAGTTGTACCGGTTCAATGTTTCTTACATTTCCAAAATCGCTAAAACAACAAATTCGTAAAACCATTAGATCTTACGATTTTATTTCAGTCAGAGATCATTGGACAAAATATATGTTTCAATTTATCTCTCGAGGTGCTATCAGTCCTTGCCTTTGCCCAGATCCTGTTAGTGTGTTAAACGACCATCTAAACTGTGACAATCATTCGCAATCAAAATATTTCCTTTTAAGTATTCCGCCTAGATATTCAAAAATATTTTCATATTTATGGATTGAAGAATTTGTTAAAGCTGCAAATGCAGAAGGATATCATGTGTTTTCATTGCCTCTTCCTAGTCAAGAGCTAAATTATCCGGTAAATAAAGTGATTCCGCTACCGCTTGATAGTTTAATGTGGTATAACTGGATTCGTTATTCGTCTGGCATCATTAGTGATCGCTTCCATCCTATTCTATGTGCCTTATTTAACAATGTGCCATTTATTTGTATTGATAATAATGCACAAAAATGTATGTCTTTATTTTATATGCGATCAAGAAGCAAACAGTATGAATTGACTTCGATGTTTGGGTTATCTGATAGATGTTTCCTTGAGAGAGAACTGTTCTCTTTAACTCCGCACAAAGCGATAACATTTCTTATGCAAAATGAATACTATATTCATAATGATAAAATTGAAAAATATAAAAAGTGTTTTAATCAATGTTTAAATTCTATTCTGGATTTGTTGCCATGTTCTTAAGTGTTATTATTCCTACGTATAATCGATCTAAATATGTGATGAAGGCTATTGATAGTGTTTTGACGCAGACTTGTAGAGATTATGAAATTATTATTGTTGATGATGGTTCAACAGATAATACTAAAGAGGTATTGCGACCGTATATGGACAAAATTCAATATATATATCAGTCCAATGCCGGTGTCAGTGCTGCACGGAATGCTGGGATCCTGGCGGCAAAGGGAGAATGGATTGCCTTTCTGGATTCAGATGATGAATGGTTTCCAAACAAGCTGGAAGCTCAATTGGAGGACCTGGTGCGATATCCTGAAGCAGTTTTAAGTTGTACGAATGTCATATTCGAAGGAAATGGCTCCAAGCCCATAGATTATTTTAATGACTGTTTGTCCCTTTCCATAAGTGAGTCTGAATTTATTCGAAAGCCATTATTTAACTGTTATGCATGGACTTCAACAGTACTTGTCAAGCGTATCGAAGTGCTCAATGTTGGTCTTTTTGATGAAGACCTAACAATTCATGAAGATACAGATCTCTATTTTCGCATATTTACAAAAGGTGGAATTGTGATAAATCCATCCATACTAGTCAGAGCATACCGCAGACCCGGGGATTCTGATAATAATTTAAGTAGCCAATATTTAAATAACAAGAAAAAACACTACTCTACGCTTGTAACAGTATACAAAAAAATTTCACAGTATAATCTGGATAGAGACCAAAAAAAACATATTCGAAAGAAATTAAGTGACTCCCTATTTGATCTTGGGCTCTATTATCATAGTAGTAAGAATAGAAAGCAGGCCAGAATTTGTTTTTGCGAGTCTTTTAGAGCTTGTCCTTCATGTAAAAACCTAATTAAGTTGCTTGTTGGTTTAAGCGGTCGATTAGGATTAAGTGTGATTGAAAAACGAAGAAGCACTCAAAAAGGTTTCCGTCGTTCCGAATATTATCAACATGAATCATTTTAAACAAATTACTGTTGTTGCGGCCGTGAATAATCATTTGGTCTTGACGTCCAATTTACTTCATTCATCATTGTTGAATCAAGTAAATGTGCAGTTCATTCAGGCTGAAGGTTTTTCCAATGCCAGTCAGGCATATAATTATGGAATTGATCAATCAATAGGTGACTATCTCATATTTGCTCACCAGGATGTATATATTCCATCAAGCTGGCAGGGATGCCTGGAAAAGGCTTTGTTGCAGCTTAAAGATCAGCCTTGGGCTGTCCTTGGAATAATCGGAAAAACGAAGAAAAACGAGGTTGTTGGCCGTACTTGGTCAACCGGGCTTAAAAGTCAGGTTGGACATAAGATAGATAAGCCTGTCCCGGTTGAATCGATTGATGAATTGCTGATAGTTGTGAATAAAAAAACAGATATCCGATTTGATGAAAACCTTCCGGGATTTCATCTTTATGGTACTGACATAGTGCAAACTGCGATCAAGATGGGTTATGGTGCTTATGTGATTGATGCTCCGGTCATTCATAATAGTTTACCCTATTTGAAATATGATAAAGGATTTGTTGAATCATATCGCTTTATGCGGAAAAAATGGAAAAGCATTTTGCCTATTACTACCTTGGTAACGACCATTAATCGAAGTGGTTGGCCATTATGGAAAAAATTAATTAAGCAATATTTCAAAAGAGATAATCGCAGCTTTTATAAACGTCTGGATGATCCTGCAGCAAAGGCGAAGGAACTTGGCTATGAATAGAGAAGTGAATCGAGTACTACTGTTGGGTGCTTCGCTTGATACAGGTAATCTCGGGGTCAGCGCTTTAGCATGGTCTAGTATTAAACTGATTCTGCAGCAATGGTGTCAAGCTGAAGTTGTATTGTTAGGGGGGGGGCGGCAGTGTGATCAAATAGAACTGCAAATAGACGGAAAAAGAATACAAGTGAAATCCGTTCCTGTGCGTTATTGCATAAACCTATTTGCGGCTAATCATTTCCTTGGACTCTTTCTTGATGTTTTACTGGCTCGGATTGGGCTTGCTCGCTTTAATCCCGCACTGTATAAAACGAGAGATTATGTTTTGTCAGCCGACTTGTTTATGGATATTACGGGTGGTGACAGTTTCAGTGATATTTATGGAATGAAACGGTTTATTTTAGGTTGGCTTTCTAAGAAACTGTGCCAGATGACAGGGAAGCCATTCATTATGCTGCCACAGACCTATGGTCCATTTCAACATAGGATAACGAGATGGATGGCATCTCATATTCTTAAAAATGCATCGAAGCTGTTTTCTCGAGATAAGCAAAGTGTAGAAGAAATTAGAGCCTTAATCGGAGAAGAGAAACCGATTGAAGTTGTTCCCGATGTAGCATTCATTATGGATCCCATCCGCCAGGAGTCTGAACAGACCGCACAGCTTGAAAAACTAAAAGCTGATAACTATGAGCTAATCGGCTTGAATGTCAGTGGCCTTTTGTATAATGGTGGTTATACGGGCCAGAATGAATTTGGGCTAAAATGTGACTATAATAAGTTACTAAGAAAGGTCATTTCGTTTTTTTTTGAGAAGCAAAAAGCTTCTATTATAATTGTACCACATGTCATTCCGTTGGATTGTGAAGTGGAAAATGATCTACTAGCAAGCCAGAATATTTGGGAAACATTGCCGCCAGAACAGAAAAATAAAGTGCTTATCTTGGATGGCAATTACACTCAAAATCAAGTCAAATATTTAATTGGATTATGTGATTTTTTTATTGGATCGCGTATGCATTCAACGATCGCCGCTCTGTCACAATGTATTCCTGCGGTGGGCATGGCGTACAGCAATAAATTTATTGGTGTATTTGAGACAGCAGGTGTAGCTGATTGTGTAATCGATCTGCGGCAGATGGATGAGGAGGATGTCCTATTCAGGATTGAACAATTATATACAGGAAAAGCCCATCTCATAGAAAAGTTAAGAAATGTAATTCCAGAGATTAAAAGTAAACTTTCGCATTTCTGTTAATATTTATGCAGCAGAAGCAGAGTATCCAATAAAAACGCAATTATTTATCTTGTACGGCCAATTTTCAGAACATCAAAATAATTCTGTCCAGCCACAGCTCGTAGCGCAGGCAGGTCAGGGCGTCGCCAAAGCTCGGCGTCGCTTTGTCGTGTTGCCACCGCTGCACTCGAAACCGGCATTTGGGCGCGGGACGTTTGAGATACCACAGCCAGACCATCGCATACAGCCACAGGCTCAGGGCCGCCGCCCGTTCGGGCCCCTTTCGTTTCCAGGTCTATGGCTGCTGGCCACCGAGCAGTTGCATGGTGTTCTTGAACGAATCTTTGATGGCCCAGCGGTCGCCATAGCAATCCAGTACCTCGGCGGCACTCATTGTCACGTCATTCGTAAAGAAAAAGTCGTCCTTTTCTTTTCCTGCCGGATCGCGGCAGATGACCAGCAGGAAAGGTTTTCGGCTGACGGCATACCACAACACCAGCCGCGTATCAACCAAACGCTTGACCCGCTTGCTTCTCAGTCGGAACTCCACCGGTTTCCAGTCGTGTACATAAGCGGCCATTTTCTCCGGACACGGCAGTCGCCGGCCTGCCAAACAGGCGTCAAACCCGTCTGCAACCACGCGGAGCGGCCTTTCGGGAAACCATCCCTGTACCTCTTGAATCATCTGTTCGGCCAGATCGAGCAAATTGCCGTCGTATTTCCGGTGCAGTCACAGGGTGATGAGCAACCCCAAGGGTTCGCCGCCCCAGGGCGGTTGAATTTGCACGGTCAAGACCACCAGATTCAGACCCCAGGCATAAATGAGATGGCTGGCGGTCGAACGGACCCCATCCCGCCAGATGCCGGCGCCATCGACCTTGCGGCCGCTGTGGTGAAACAGGGTGTCGTCCAGAGCCACTATCAGGATGCCTCCGGGACGCAGCGCCTTGACCAGCAGCACGGCCAACCCTTGCCACAGTCGGGACATCTGCCAGCATCCATCGGGAAAGAAGCGACGGTAAGCATCGTGGGCATGCTGACCAGTCGGGTCGGCAAACGGGAGAATGCCCGAGATGGTGCGACGGGCGGTACACAATACCCAGCCGATCATCAAACGGATGAAAATCTCGGACCCCGGTGCTGTAAAAACCGGGAAAAACTGTTGAAGAAGTCCCATCCATGTCGTAAATATAATAGACATATCGACCTCCCTGTCTTAACTTGTTATCCAATAAAGACTTCGGCGGGTCGATATGTTTTTGATAAGTTCCCATCAAAATTAGTCGCCTAAAATGTGCGAAAGAATACCTATATATTTTAGTTATAATAAGGAGTTTGGCCGTTGAGCTTTTACCCAAAAATCAATACAGATAGAGTTTTATGGATTGGCACTTTTTTAGTCTTCTTCTGTGTGCTTGGGGCAGGAATATATTGGATTTCTTACCATCCTTATGGCGACGCATCTGATGAAGCATATTATATAAACCAGGGAATAGTCGATTACAGAGCATTAGTCAGCGGAGATATCTATCAAATCTGGGGAGCCCTGATGTATTGCGCCAATGACCGTCCGTTTGCTTATCGCCTCATTGCCTTGCCATTTACACTGATATTCGGGCCAACCCCCTATGTATTTCGTGCATCCTCAGTCGCATGTTTTTGTTTAACCCTGTTGTTTATCTTCCTGGCTGCAAAACGCATTTATAGTGTCCGGGCAGGCCTGATTGCAACTTTACTTTTTATGCTAAGTCCAGAGGTTATTGCATCAAGCGTCAGGTTTTATATGGAAAGCAGCACTTATTTAGCACTGGCGGCAATGCTGTATTTTTTATTTTGCTTTATCGAGCAACCCAGACCATCTACTTTGATGTGGGTGGGATTGGGACTGTCAACAGGACTTGGTATCAATGCAAAGGCCTCTTATCCGCTGATGGTTCTGCCGCCTTTACTGCTTGTTTTTATTCACTCTGTAAAAAAACACTCCTTAAAAGCAGCTTTGATCCAATTTGGCAAACCCGCAATACTTGCTTTTATTATCGGTGCGCCCTGGTGGATTTTGAATTTCCGCCCGGCCCTGATGCATATCAGGGCAGCAAGTGTCTTTCCTTGGTGTCTCGATGGCCACGGCCTGGTGCTGGTCGCCAATTATGCTCGTGTTTTCATAAACTGCGTAACAGGTCCTGTCGCTGGAATCATGATTATCCTGTCACTGCTCATCACCGCATTTCTGTTTACTTCTAAAAACATTGTCTTTGAGCCTGCCTGCAGATACAAAGTCCTGATCTGTCTGATATGCGGTCTGTTTCTGATTATTTCACAAATTGCCAGTACCAATCACTGTCTTCGGATTGCTACCCCTGCTATGGTGCCGATTGTCATTGCTTCGTCATACTTTATCGTCAAGGCAAACAAACTATGGAAAATTGATTTTTCAATATTGACTTTCCTGGTTTTGCTGGTTCAACTTGGTCTGATTTTGTCTTCATTAAGATTCAAAAATGAACCACTGAGACATTTTTGGGATACTGGAGCCGGCAAAGCATTAGTGCTCCGGGAACAATGGGATTGGAAAGAACTTTATGATCGGCTTAAACCCTGCTTAATCGCACCAACTATCGGTTTTCAGGGAGCTGCCAGACCCATGAACCATTCCAGCATTGCCTATCCTTGGATTGTAAATAATGAAAAGGTTACTGTAAGCGACCTAGGCAAGTATAAAGAGATTAAATCGTTTGATGTTGTGCTCGAGGAAGCATTAAAGTACGATGTGGTTGTGACAATTGCAGACTACCCTTTTAACAGCGCCCTTAACTTCGGTTATAGAAACAGATTTAATCTTCAACTCATCGAAGCCTTATCTAAAAACCCGGATTATTCCTTATCCTTCCGGTTTCACGTTGGACGTTTTAAGGAAACACAACTGATAGTCTTTGTCAAAAATCATAAATGACAGAGTATCCACCCTAATTCACTGAAGTTCTGTAATACTACAGTGGATTTGGCCTGCTCCCCGAAATTTGATCCAAGGAGCGAGAGAGGATCGCCGACAAATGCAGTCTGAATAGGACTGATGATGAAAGGTTATCGGACAATGGCAAAGCAATTCAGTGGAACTGAAATTGTGGGCAAGTTGCGTCAGGCGGATGTTCAGTTGGCCCAGGGCAAGACCGTGCCGGAGGTCTGCCGCGAACTGGGGATCAGCCGGCAGACGTATTACCGCTGGCGGAACAAATACGGCGGGATGAGTCCGGACATGATCAAGCAGCTGCGTGCTCTCCAGAACCAGGCCGCCCGAAAGCGGCCGATGCCCCGATCATCGCAGCCTGTTCCGGTTGCATTCCTGCAGGGCCGTATCCTTGCCGCGATACGGAAAGCCTCTGTCTTATCCTTAATTCCAATAAAGACATTGGCAGGTCGGTATGTTTTTGTTCATAAACCATTAAATTGAACCGCCTATAAAGTGCGAAAGTGTACTGATATCAATCGATATATATCCAATCAATGAATCAATTGTCTCAAATAGTTGTTCTTGTGCTTTTCATAACACAGTTGATTGTTCCTGCTCGATATCTTCTGTGGCCATTATGGTGTACCATGTTATATCTTCCAGCAGAGGATTGTATTTTATTGGGTTCTTTTCATTTATACCCACTTCAAATTATTGGGATCGCGGGCGTATTGGCTTGTTTCATAAAAAATAATTACAGGCATATCGATTTGAATACTATTGACAAGCTAGTAGTATTGTGGCTAGTTGTAGGTTCGATAACATATTCATTATTATGGGGAACAGAAGGATTAATATGGAAAGCAGGTCGACTTACAGAGTTTGTCCCCTGTTATTGGTTAATCAGAAACCATATTCAAAACTGGAAAATATTATTGAAGGAATTGAAAGTAATTGCCATTTTGTCTCTATTTCTGCTACCAATAATTATCTATGAGCATACAACAGCAACAAATATGTTTTATTTATTTGGTCGGATAGCAACTGCCATTCGGGAGGGTAGGTTGCGATGTTCCGGCCCATTTAGTCATCCTATTTTATTCGGTTCATTTGCGGCAGGTATGGTTCCGGTCTTATGGAGTATTTGTATAGTTGAAAGAAAATATCGATATGTATATCTATTTATTTTGGCGACATTGATATATTATACCATAGCAAGCGCATCAAGTGGCCCAGTGCTTTCTTTGATATTCGGAATATTATTTCTATCTATATACATACTACGAAAAAAAGCAAAAATAATCTTGATATGTGTTTTTATTGTGCTCCTTAGCCTGCATATGGTGATGAAAGTACCTGTATGGTTTTTAATGGCCAGAGTGAATTTATTTAGTGGCTCAACAGGATGGCATCGAGCCAATTTGATTGATCAAACAGTAAGGCATTTTGATGAATGGGCTTTATTGGGGATTAAATCTGTTGAGCCTTGGGGGATATATGCCGGAGACGTTACCAATCAATTTATCTTAGAAGGGGTTCGAGGAGGGCTTCTAACTATGTTATTGTTTTGTGCGATTATAATATTAAGCATCAAATACTTGGGACAGTTTTCAATTGTCGCTATTATTAAAAGTCATAGAATGTTTATATGGGGACTATGTTGTTCTATTTTGGTGGATTGTGTGAGTTTTATGTCGGTATCATTTTTCGGCCAAATGACTATTCTTCTTATTCTTTTTCTTGTAATTGCAGCTTTGGCGAGAGATTATCTTGATAAAAATATTTATGATATTGGTCTATAAAAATGTGTTTATACATCATTGCTGACCGAGGCTAAAAAACAGTAATTCATTGCCTATTATCATGCCTATCCGCAGACCAATGGCAAGATTGAACGCTACCATCGGTCGATCAAAGGCCGGTTCCAGCTGCACGTGTGAAAATGTCCGGAAGAACTGGAAAAAGAGATTGAAGTTTTGTTGTATGGTATTCCAACTGGCGGTATCATGAAGCATTGGGGAATGTAACCCCAAAGCGTGAGCTAAAACCGTCAACGAAAATAGACCTTTAAATTGTCTTATCAAGGCTGAATTATTGACCTTTGAAAAATTCACTTAAACAACTTGACTCTGCCGATAGTGTTTCATATGAAGCAGACACTTTCTCATTCAAAAAACGAGCAAAGCCGGCTGGAAGCCATCGCGTTGCTGGAACAAAGATGGTCCGGCTCGGAAGTGGCGGGTCATCTTGGAGTAACGCCGGCAGCGGTTTGTTCGTGGAAAGCCGCCTATCAGCGTCATGGTCCCGACGCCATGAAGCCCACCCCCCACACCGGTCGGCCTGCCATACCAACCGCCGACCAACTTGGAGCAACTGGAAAAACTCTTGTTGCAAGGCCCTGAAACCCATGGATATACCCATACGCTATGGACGTTATCGCGGGTGGTCCGCCGTACGTGGGCGCTGCGTGGACACACACCGATTTTCTACAGTTGGGATTGGCGGGATCAGATTTCGGTTATCTCGGCATTTACTGTCTGCCTGATTCGCCGACAGTTGGGCCTTTATTATGACGTGCTTGATCATTATGTTAAAGCCGATGATGCAACCCCATTTATGGAAACCCTTCGGGAGCATTTTCCCAAAGGGATTATCCTGGTCCGGGATCGCTGGATGGTTCATCGCAGTGTCGGCAAGGAATTGGAGAGTCAATTCAGAACGCGAGTTACTCT